>DVGZ01000118.1 GCA_018712435.1 Candidatus Caccousia avicola | reverse complement strand
AGAAAAGGCTATGCAACGGCCATGATTGCATTGGCATTAGAGGAATGCAGAAAGCTTGGCATTCACAAAGTATTGATGTGCTGCGACAAGGAAAATATTGCTTCGGCGAAATCCATTATCCACAATGGAGGAATCTTGGAAAACGAAGTGGAGGAAAAGGGGCATTTGGAGCAGCGCTATTGGATCCAGTTATAACGAAGAATTTTTCAGTAGCTGACATTTTGACAGAAAAACGCGAACGGCGGAGATGCGTTCCGCCGGTTCGCTTTTTTGCGTAAAGAAAAAAGGCTCTGCGCCTTGCGAATAGAAGAAATAAATGAAGTTAGGATGTATGGTATGACGTTTGAAGAGCTTCATCTGATCCCTCCGATTCTGAATGCGCTGCGGCAGGCGGGTTACCGGGAGCCGACGCCGATCCAGCAGGCCGCGGTTCCGCCTGTGCTGGAAGGCCGGGATCTGCTCGGCTGCGCCCAGACGGGAACGGGAAAAACGGCGGCGTTTGCTGTGCCGATCCTGCAAATTCTGGCAAAACGCCCCGCGCCGAAGGGGAAACGGCCGATCCGTTCTCTGGTGCTCACCCCGACGCGGGAGCTGGCGCTGCAAATCTACGAGAACTTTGAAGTGTACGGAAAGCATCTGGGCCTGCGCACCGCCGTGGTGTTCGGCGGGGTGGGACAGGCTCCGCAGGTGGAGGCGCTCGAAAAGGGCGTGGACGTGCTGGTCGCAACGCCCGGACGGCTCAACGATCTCATTGGTCAGGGATATGTGAGCCTTGCCGATCTGGAAATTTTTGTGCTGGACGAAGCCGATCGCATGCTCGATATGGGCTTTATCCACGACGTTCGCCGCGTGATCGACAAAACGCCGGAGAAGAAGCAGACGCTGCTGTTTTCGGCCACCATGCCGCCGGAAATCCAGGAGATCGCGGATCGGCTGCTGCACGATATGGCGGTGGTGCAGGTTGCGCCGCCCGCCACGACGGTCGAAAAAATCCGCCAGTACGTTTATTTTGTCGACCGGGAGAACAAGCGCAAGCTGTTGGCCCATCTGCTCGCGAACCCGGAGCTGGTTTCCGTGCTGGTCTTTACCCGCACGAAGCATGGGGCGGACCGCGTCGCACGCGATCTGAGCCGCGCGGGCTTTTCCGCGCGATCCATTCATGGGGACAAGTCGCAGAACGCCCGACAGGATGCGCTGGCCGCGTTCAAGGAGGGGCGCTGCCGCGTCCTTGTGGCCACCGATATCGCGGCGCGCGGCATCGACATTTACGAGCTGTCCCATGTCATCAATTTTGATATTCCCGAGGTGCCCGAGACGTATGTGCACCGCATCGGCCGCACGGGCCGCGCGGGCCTTGACGGTACGGCCATCTCGTTCTGCACGGCCGACGAGCGCGCGGATTTTGAGCAGATTCTGCGCCTGACGAAGGGCAATATGGAGACGGTGGAGGATCACCCGTTCCCACAGCAGCAGACGGAGCCGACGCCGAAGGAGGAGCTGGCGCGCATCCGCGAGCAGCGCCGCCAGGAAGCGAGGGAGCGCCGCGCCCGCCGGAACGGCCAGAAGAACCCCGCTCCGGAAAAGCAGAAGGCCGCCGCGCCCGCCGGACAGACGGAGAAGAATCCCCCCGCCGCGCCGGAAAAGAACGCACGGCAGGGACAAGCCCCGAAGAACCGGGATGCCAGGCAGGAGTCTGTGCGCAAGGACGCTTTCCAGGCCGGGCGGAATACGGCTTCCCAGCAGGCGGGAGAAAAGAACGCACAGGGCAAAAATACACAGGACAAAAACGCGCCGAAGAAAAACAGCCGCAGGCGCGGCAGGGGAAAGAAAAATCACCAGGAGAGCGCGGAACCGCCGCAGCGCCAGTATTCGGAGCAGATGAACGTCAAGCCCTCCACCCGGCACCCCAAAAAGTATGAGTACAAGGACAATACCCGTCTGAAGGACGATATTATCACCTATACCCCGGATTGGGGCAGCCCGCCGTCGGCGCCGCGCTTCCAGCCCTCCTCCTCCGCGAGGAAGAAGCCGCAGGATCAGCCGCTTTCCGACAAGCCGTTCCGGCGCTGAGGGGACCCACCGGAGACAGACAAGCGGGGATCGCCGTGTGAAGCCGCGCGGCGGTCCCCGCTTTGTTCATTTCGCGATTGATTTGGAAAAGGAGAAAAGCATGAATAATTTGGAGCTGCTGGCGCGCGTTCCCGCGCCGCTGCTTGCCTGGTACGACAAAGAAGCCCGCGATCTTCCGTGGCGTCAAAATACGGATCCCTACCGCGTGTGGGTGTCGGAGATTATGCTGCAGCAGACGCGCGTGGAAGCGGTGATCCCATATTACGAGCGGTTTCTCGCCGCTTTTCCGGATCTGAAAGCGCTGGCCGACGCGCCGGAGGAGCAGCTGTTGAAGCTGTGGGAGGGCCTTGGCTATTACAGCCGCGCGCGCAATCTCCAAAAGGCCGCGCGGGAGGCGCTTTCCCGCTTCGGCGGTCTGCCGGGGCAGGTGCAGGAGCTCTCCTCCCTGCCCGGGATCGGCGCATACACGGCGGGAGCGATCGCGTCCATAGCCTTTTCCCGCCCTGTTCCGGCTGTGGACGGCAACGTCCTGCGCGTCGTCGCGCGCCTGACGGACAGCCATGACGACGTGCTGTCCCCCGCGGTGAAACGGGAAGCGGAAAAAGCCGTCGCCGCCGTGATTCCGCACGACCGGCCGGGTGATTTCAACCAGGCCGTGATGGATCTGGGAGCGACCGTCTGCCTGCCGAACGGCGCGCCGCGCTGCGAGGTTTGCCCGCTTGCCGAGCTGTGCCTGGGGCTTGCGCGATCCACCGCGCCGGAGCTTCCCGTCAAGGCCAAAAAGAAGGAGCGGCGGATCGAAGAAAAAACCGTTCTGGTGCTGATCGACGGAAAAGGGCGCGCCGCGCTGGAGCGCCGCCCCGCGCGCGGCCTGCTGGCCGGGTTGTGGCAGCTCCCCCTGCTTTCCGGCCACGCGGCGGAAGAGGAGCTGCGTCAGGCGCTGGAAGGCTGGGGGATGCAGGCGCAGTCGCTTCGTCCGCTGGAAAACGCCGTGCACATTTTTTCCCACGTCGAGTGGCGCATGACGGGCTGGCTGGCGCGGGTGCGGGGGGAAGGCCCCTTCACCTGGGCCGCGCCGGAGGAGCTGGAGGAGAGGTACGCGCTGCCCTCGGCCTTCCGGGCCTACCGTCCCGCCTGCCTGGAGGGGTGTGCGTTTGCCGCGGCGGATGCGGAGGAAGTTTCCCCGCGCTGATATTTTACAGTTTTGAAACTGTTTTTTTATGTTGCGGGATGCTATAATAGATCAGATGTTTACAGAAAGGAGGAGGATACGGTGAAGGGGATCCGGAAGAAGGCGGCTGCCGTGCTGCTGTCTCTGCTGTGCATGCTGCCCTTGGGCGGCTGCGGCGTGCTGCTTTCCGACGACACCGAAGCGCTTATGCGCCCGCCGCGCCCCACGGGGGAGAAGGCGGGAATCCATGAGCTGATTGAAAAGACGGCGGGGGATGGCTTTACCTTCAAGTATCCCACCTCCGGGGAAAACCGCTCCGCCATTTTGATGCAGGATCTGACGAACGACGGGGTGGAGGAGGCAATCGCACTCTATCAGAAGGCGGATGCGTCCTCCGCGGGCGTCAATATCATGTTTATCCGGAAAAAGGACGGCGTGTGGACCAGCATGGGATCCTTCGCCACCTCCGCTTCCCAGGTGGACAAGGTGATGTTCGGGGATGTCAACGAGGACGGCTTGCCGGAAACGGTGGTCGGCTGGGGCAGCGGCCAGAGCGGCGTGAGCAATATCAGCGTCTATTCGCTCGACGGCACGGGGGAAAAGATGGAGGAGACGGAGCTGGATCAGAGCTACAGCCAGCTTCTGGTGATGGACTTTGACGGCGACGGCTTTGAGGAAATCTTTACCGCCAGCGTCACGGTGGGGGATCAGCCCGCCCAGGCCAGACTGTTCCGCCTGCGCAGCGGGGCGATTGAAATTCTCGGTTCCTGCCCGATCGACAGCGCGGTGACCAGCATCGTCAGCGCGGCGGGCGGCCTTTTGAGCGCGAACCAGACCGGCGTTCTGCTTGACGGAGCCAAAACCGCCAACACCTTTGTGACCGAGGTGGTGTACTGGGATCGGGTGAAGCGGGAGCTGGTTTCGCCCTTGTGGGATCCGGTGACACAGACGGTCAGCGCCACCGCGCGCAGTCTCAATATTGTGAGCCGGGATATCAACGGCGACAAGATTCTGGAACTGCCGATGGTGAACCTTCTGCCGGGCACACCCGCGCAGAACGCGCCGGATTCCGCGTATCTGACGGACTGGCACCAGTACGACGCCGAGACGAACACGATTGTGCGCGTCATGAGCATGGTGACCAACAGCACGGACGGCTACTGGTTCCTGATCCCGGACATGTGGAAAAACCAGATCACGACGGAGCAGGATACGTCGATCCGCACCCTGACCTTCCGCCGCTGGAACGCTCCGCAGGAAAACCTGTCCGAGGGGCAGGCGGGCGAGAAGCTGCTGGAAATCCGTGTTTTCACCACAAAGCAGTGGGACGCGGGGCAGGAGGACTATTTCAAGTTGGTGGACAGCAACAACCTTGTTTACGCGGCCCGGCTTCCCTCGCCGGAGAGCAGTCTTTCCATGAGTGAAAACGACGTCAGGAACAGCTTCAAGCTCCTGACGCAGGAATAAAAACGGACAAGCCATGACAGACGCCGCCGCACGGGCGGCGCGGAGGAGAAGAGCAATGAAAAAAATTCTGGTAGCGGAGGACGAGCAGGCGATCCGCGAATTTGTGGTGATCAACCTCAAACGTGCCGGGTATGATACACTGGAAGCCGGCACGGGCGAGGAAGCGCTGGAAATTTACGAGCGCGAAAACGGCAGCGTGGACGTGGCCCTGCTGGATATCATGATGCCCGGCAAGCTGGACGGCCTTGCCGTGTGCCGCCAGCTGCGGGAAAAGAGCGGTTCGATCGGAATCATCCTGCTCACGGCCCGCACGCAGGAGATGGACAAGGTCAGCGGCCTGATGATGGGCGCGGACGATTATGTGACGAAGCCGTTCAGCCCGAGCGAGCTGGTGGCGCGCGTGGACGCCGTCTACCGCCGCGTCGCGCTGGAGCAGATGCGCAACGAAAACAATTTCCGCGAGGAGATCCGCTCCGGGGAATTTGTCCTGAACCTGCGCAACCGCTCGCTGATGAAGGCGGGCAAGCCCATTGAGCTGACGCAGGTGGAATTCCAGCTCATGGAATACTTTTTCTGCAATCCCACGACAGCCCTCGACCGGGGCGCGATCTTAAAGCACGTCTGGGGCGACGCGTACTACGGCGAGGAAAAGATCGTCGACGTGAACATCCGCCGTCTGCGCATGAAGGTGGAGGACGAGCCCAGCAATCCGAAGCACATTATCACCGTTTGGGGACTGGGGTATAAGTGGGAAGCCTGAGAAGCGCGCCCCAAAGGGGCGGGAAGGGGGCCACCGGCATGGCGGCGGGGAAAATCAGCAATATGAAGGGCATCGCGCGGCGCTGGCTGCTGAACAGCGCCGGTGTGATTATCCTGCTTTTGATCGCCCTGATTGCCATTCTTTCGCTTGTGATCCGGGGATCGATTTACAGCGGTATCCAGGCCTCGCTGGACGGCCGCTCCGGTGAGCTGACGAACGTGTTCGCGGATTACGGACGCCGTTCGCCCGCGGAATTCAACGCCGTTGCCCGCGCCTATGTCGAGAATTTTCCGGAAAAGGAGAGCATGGAGCTGATGGTGTTCAACTCCTCCGGCAAGATCCTCATTACCTCGATCGGCTTTGCCCCGGATCAGACGCAGCCCATGCCGGATTATCAGCTGGCCCTGAGCGACGTGGAGGGCTACGGCACCTGGACGGGCAGTCTCACCAGCGGGGAAAAGGTGATGGCCGTCACCCGCGTGATCCGCAACAACAACGGCAGTCTGGTCGGCGCGATCCGCTATGTCGTCTCGCTGGAGGAGGCGGACAAACGCGTGCTGGCCGTCATCGGCATGCTCACCGCGGCGGGCGTGCTGGTCATCCTCCTTGTCTTCAGCTCCAGTTATTTCTTCCTGAAAAGTATTCTCAACCCGATCCGCCAGATCGGCGCAACAGCGCGCCGGATCGCGCAGGGCGACTTTGAAGCCCGCATCCAGAAGAGCAACGACGACGAGCTGGGCGCGCTGTGCGATACCATCAACGATATGGCCGTCGAGCTCGGCACGGCGGAGCGGATGAAAAACGACTTCATTTCCTCCGTGTCCCATGAGCTGCGCACGCCGCTGACGGCGATCAAGGGCTGGGCGGAGACGATCGTGGAGGTTGGCGGTACGGATCAGGCCACCTTCTCGCGCGGCATGGGGATCATTATCCGGGAGAGCGAGCGTCTGTCGGGCATCGTGGAGGAGCTGCTGGACTTCTCGCGCATGCAGAGCGGCCGCATGTCGCTCACCATGGAAAAAATTGATATCCTCGCGGAGCTGGGGGAGGCCGTCTATATGTTCAGCGACCGTGCCCGCTCCGAAAACAAATTCCTGCTCTATGATGAGCCCGCCATGCTCTCGCCGGTTCTCGGCGATATCAACCGTCTGCGGCAGGTGTTCGTCAATATCATCGACAACGCCCTCAAATACACGGAGGAGGGCGGAACCATCAGCGTGGCGGCGCAGGAGGAGGACGGCCTGATCCGCGTCACCATCACGGACAACGGCTGCGGCATCCCCGCCGAGCATCTGCCCAACGTGAAAAAGAAGTTTTATAAAGCCAATCAGACGATCCGGGGCTCCGGCATTGGTCTTGCCCTCGCGGACGAGATTATGCGCCTGCACAACGGATCGCTGGAAATTGAAAGCCATGAAAACATCGGCACAGCCGTGACAATTACCATCCCCGTTCTTTCCGAGACGGGAGACGAAAGGAAACAGGAAATTCATGCCTAAGGAAACTGTCAAACGCATCACCACAATCGGCGGACAGGCGCTCATCGAAGGGGTCATGATGCGGGGCCCGAAAAAGACGAGCATGGCCGTCCGACTGCCGGATGGATCCATCGATCTCTCCACGCTGTCCACGCCGTCGCTGCGGGAAAAATACACCTTCTGGAAGCTGCCGTTTCTGCGCGGCATCGCCACCTTTATCGACTCGCTGCGCGTCGGCTTCTCGGCGCTCGGCGCTTCGGCGGAGAAATCCGGGCTTGAGGACGACGAGGAGCCGAGCAAATTTGACCGCTGGATGCAGGAGAAATTCGGAGACAAGATCATGAACGTCATCATGGCGGCGGGTACGGTGCTCGGTGTCGTGCTGGCTATCCTGCTGTTTTTCTTCCTGCCCACGCTGGTGTTCAACGGCATCGAGCTGCTCGCGGGCAGCGGGATCGAGGGCTGGCGATCGGTCGTGGAAGGAGTCATGCGCATTCTGATTTTTGTCGCGTACATCCTGTTCTGCGCCCATATGCCGTACATCCGCCGCGTATTTGAATATCATGGCGCGGAGCACAAGACGATTTTCTGCTATGAGAATCAGGAGGAGCTGACGGTAGAAAATGTCCGCCGCCACAGCCGCTTCCATCCGCGCTGCGGCACGAGCTTCATGGTGATCATGCTGCTGCTCGGTATCATCATCGGCTTTTTCATCCCGTTTACGAATCCGCTTCTGCGCACGGTGGTGAAGCTGCTGTGCATTCCGATCGTGGTTGGGATCGGCTATGAGCTGATCCGCATCTGCGGCCGGTATGACAACTGGGCGACGCGCATTATCGCCGCGCCGGGGCTGTGGATGCAGCGGATTACCACGCAGGAGCCGGACGACTCCATGATCGAGGTCGCCATCGCGGCCATGAAGGACGTCATTCCGGAAAACGGCGAGGATATCGTCAGCGGCTGCGGGTGCGCGAAATGACGCTGGAACAGACGTATCGGGAAGGCCGCCGCCGTCTGGAAAAGGCCGGGATTGACAGCCCGGCCTTTGACGCTGTCTGCCTGTTTGAACGCCATTTTGGCATGGACCGGCAGGGCCTGATCCTGCATGGGAAGGAAGCGGCGGAGGAGGAACCGTCCCGCCGCTTTTTCGCGGACATTGACGAACGGGCGCAGGGCCGTCCGCTGCAATACCTGCTCGGCGTGTGGCCCTTTCTGGACATGGAGCTGGCCGTGGGCGAGGGCGTTCTGGCCCCGCGCGAGGAAACGGAGCTGCTGGTGCGCGAGGGCGCGGCCCGATTGCGCCGGGAGCGTCCGCAGGCAGGGGACGGAGCGGGGCTGCTCGCCGCGGATCTGTGCTCCGGCAGCGGAGCCGTGGCGCTTGGGCTGGCGGGGGAATTTCCGGCCGCTTCCGTGCGCGCCGTGGAATGGTTTCCCGCCGCCTTTCAATTTTTAACAGAGAATATTCGGCGTACCGGCCGCGCGGTGGAGCCGGTACGCCTGGATGTGCTGCGCCCGGAGAGCGCGCAGGGCTTTGCGGGGCTTCATCTGCTGGCCGCCAACCCGCCGTATGTGGCCTGCGGGGATATTCCTTCCCTGCAAAAAGAGATCCAGTATGAGCCGCGCGCCGCTCTCGACGGGGGCGGGGACGGATTGGTCTTTTACCGGGCTATCGCCGCGCATTGGGTTCCCTGTCTGGCGCGGGGCGGCGTGTGCGCGGTCGAGATCGGGGAGGATCAGGCGCAGGCCGTTTCTGAGCTGTTCCGGCAGGCCGGGCTGTCCCAGGTGGAGGTCACGAAGGATTTTAACGGCTTTGATCGCGTGGTTACGGCAGTCAAGTCCTGATTATGGGAGAATCCCTCTGGTATTCTATACACAACGGATTTCCGGAAAAAAGATGTAAAGGGAATTCCTGAGACAAAAGCAAAAAAGCAACAAACGTTCGAGAAAATAAGAAAAAGTGTTGCTTTTGCTTGACCATCCCGGTATAATAGGAACAGAAACGCGCGGGGAAGCCGGCTCCGCGCCGCCGTCCGGTGAGCGGCGAGAGGACGGAACCGGCAGAAGAAGGAGAGATTTTCATGGCGGATAAGGCAGGAGCGAGAGACAGAAGCGCGGATAAGGCGGCGGCGCTGGAGACGGCGCTGGCGCAGATTGAAAAGCAGTTCGGCAAGGGAGCCGTCATGCGTCTGGGCCAGAATCAGGCGATGAACGTGGAAGCCATCTCGACCGGATCGCTTTCTCTGGATCTGGCGCTTGGTATCGGCGGCCTGCCGCGCGGCAGAATCGTCGAGATCTACGGGCCGGAAAGCTCCGGTAAGACGACGCTGGCGCTGCACTGCATCGCGGAAGGGCAGAAGGACGGCGGCAACGCGGCGTTCATCGACGTGGAGCACGCGCTGGATCCCGTGTATGCGCGCGCGCTGGGTGTGGACGTGGATTCCCTTCTGGTTTCGCAGCCGGATACCGGCGAGCAGGCGCTGGAAATCGCGGAAGCCCTGATCCGTTCGGGTGCGATCGACGTGATCGTCATCGACTCCGTGGCGGCTCTCGTGCCGCGCGCCGAGATTGAGGGCGAGATGGGCGACAGCCATGTCGGCCTGCAGGCCCGTCTGATGAGCCAGGCGCTCCGCAAGCTGGCGGGCGCGATCTCGAAATCGAGCTGTGTGGCCATTTTCATCAACCAGCTGCGCGAGAAGGTTGGCGTGGTGTACGGCAACCCGGAGGTTACGCCCGGCGGCCGCGCGCTGAAGTTCTATTCCTCCGTGCGTCTCGAGATCCGCAAGATCGAGGTGCTCAAATCCGGCACGGAGCAGATCGGCACGCGCACCCGCGCGAAGGTCGTGAAGAACAAGATTGCCCCGCCGTTCCGTGAGGCGGAGTTCGACGTGATGTATGGGCGCGGCATTTCGCGCACCGGCGAGCTGATTGACCTCGCGGTGAAGCTGGACGTGATCCAGAAGAGCGGCGCGTGGTTCTCCTATAACCAGACGCGTCTGGGACAGGGCCGCGACAATGTGAAGATTTTCCTCGAAAACCCGGAGAACGCGGCGATCGCTTCCGAGATTGAAGCGGCCGTGAAGGCGAATGCGGGCCGTCTCTATAACAAGAACGCCCCCGCACAGGCCGCTCCCGCCCGTCCGATGGAGGTTCTGCCGGTGCAGACGCCCCCCTCGGCCTCCGCTCCGGCTCCGGCCCCGGCTGCCGCCGCGCAGAAGAGCAAGCCGAAGGCCGCGATCGATATTGAGGCGGACGACTGATGGAGCTGACCGCGATCGAGCCGCGCCGCCACCGGCTGGTGCAGCTTTTTCTGGACGGCGAACCCGCTGTGAAGCTGGACGCTGTCACGGCGCAGGAGGAGCGGCTGCGGGTTGGCATGGAGTTGGATGACGAGCAGCTGCACGCTCTGTTGCAGAAAAGCGACGCCGCCCGCGCAAAGGAAAAAGCCCTCTACCTGCTGGAACACCGGCCGCATGCGAAACGCGAGCTGGAACGCAAGCTTTCCCGCACCGTGAGTGAGGACGCGGCGCGCGCCGCCGCCGGCCGGATGGAGGAGCTGGGCCTGGTGGATGACGAGGACTATGCCCGCCGTCTGGCACAGGAGCTGGCCCGCAAGGGTTACGCGGCTCCCCGCGCGGCGCAGGAGCTGGCCCGGCGCGGGGTGGACCGCGATCTGGCGCGCTCCGCGGCACAGGAGGCCGTCTCCGATCCGGGGGAAGCCCTGCGCGCCCTGATTGCCCGCAAGTATGCCCGCCGTCTGGGAGACGAGAAGGGCCGCCGTCAGACGGTGGCCGCGCTCCAACGGCTCGGCTACCGCTGGGACGAGATCCGCTCCGCCCTGCGCGAGTTCGACGCGCTTCCCGAAGCGGACGCGGATTGATTCACACGAAATTCACAGACAGGCAATTGCGCCCGGCCCTTTCTTATGGTATGATAAACCGAAGAGGGGTCGGGCTTTTTTCTGATCGCGCCGCGTCATATCGGCGCGCCGTTTCTCTTATATATAAGGTATAGGATGGAAAAGTAAGGAGATCACAATGCCGTATTCAGTTGGAATGGTCAGCCTTGGCTGCGAAAAAAACCGCGTGGACGCGGAAATTATGATGGCGTCGCTTGAAAAAGCGGGATATGTGTTGAAGGACGACGCCGCGATGGCGGACGTCGCGATCGTGAATACCTGCGGCTTCATCGAGTCCGCGAAGCAGGAGTCGATCGAGGAAATTCTGGAGCTGGCAAAGCTTAAAAAGGAAGGCCGCATCCGCGCGCTGATTGTAACGGGCTGTATGGCCGAGCGTTACCGCGAGGAGATTCGCAAGGAGCTGCCGGAGGCGGACGCTGTCTGCGGCATTGGCGCAAACGGGGAGATCGCGGAGATTGTCCGTCAGACGTTGGAGGGCGGGCATCCGGAAATCTTTCTGGAAAAGGAACGGCTTCCGCTGGAGGGAGACCGCGTGCGCAGTACCCCCAGCTATTTCGCATACATAAAAATCGCGGAGGGCTGCGACAACCGCTGTTCCTACTGTGCGATTCCGCTGATCCGGGGCGGCTACCGCAGCCGCACGATGGAGAGCATCGTGGCCGAGGCGGAGCGCCTGGCGGCGGAGGGCGCGAAGGAGTTGATTCTGATCGCGCAGGATACCACGCGCTACGGCAAGGATCTCTATGGCCGCTACGCGCTGCCGGAGCTGCTCACAAAGCTTTGCGCCATTGACGGCCCGCGCTGGATCCGCCTGCTCTACTGCTACCCGGACGCCGTGACCGACGAGCTGCTCGACGTGATGGCACGGGAGAAGAAGATCGTCAAATATATGGATTTGCCCCTGCAGCATTGCTCAAAGCGCGTCCTGAGGGCCATGCGCCGCGCGGGCGACCGCGAACAGCTCACAACGCTTATCCAGAAAATGCGTGAACGCGTGCCGGGCCTTGTCCTGCGCACCACGATGATCGCGGGCTTCCCCGGCGAGACGCAGGAGGATTTCGACGAGCTGTGCGAGTTTGCGAAGAAGATCGGCTTTGAGCGGCTCGGCTGCTTTGCCTATTCGCAGGAGGAGGGCACACCCGCGGGCGAGATGGATGGCCAGCTTCCGAAGGAGGAAAAGGAGCGCCGCCGCGATATCCTCATGGAGCAGCAGATGACCGTCATGCAGCGCTGGGGCGAGAGCCGTGTGGGCCAGACGGTGGAGGTGCTGGTGGAGGGCTTCGACCGGTACGCGGAATGCTGGTTTGGCCGCAGCGCGGCGGACGCGCCGGACGTGGACGGCAAAATCTTTTTCATGGCGGGCGGCAAGAAGCCGCGCCTGGGAGAATTCCGCAAGGTGAAAATCACAGATTGCATTGATTGCGACCTGATGGGAGAAATCGTAGGCTGACAAAGGAGGCGCGCTTGTGAATACACCGAATAAGCTGACGGTTCTGCGCATGATTCTGGTTCCCTTTTTTGTGGCCGCGCTGTTGGCGGGGAACAGTCTGCCGCATCACAATCTGATTGCTTTTATCCTCTTTGCAGCCGCGTCGTACACCGATCATCTCGACGGCAAGCTGGCCCGCAGCCGCAATCTGATCACGACCTTTGGAAAATTCATGGATCCGCTTGCCGATAAGATCATGGTGATCTCGGCGCTGGTCTGCTTTGTCTCTCTGGATGTGGCGAATGTCTGGCTGGTTCTCCTGATTATTTTCCGTGAATTCATGGTCACATCCGTGCGCCTTGTCGCGGCGGACAGCGGCGTGGTCGTTGCAGCGAACAACTGGGGCAAGGCCAAGACGGTCAGCCAGATTATCGCGATCCTGTTTATCCTGCTGTTCCAGTATCTGCTGGAGCTTGTCTCACTCGGCGTTCTTCCCGTCTTTACGGTATTCGGCGGGAGCGCGGTGCAGTGGTTTGGATTCTTTGGCAATGTTCTTCTTTTGGTGGCCACGGTGATGGCTGTGATCTCCGGCGTGATTTATCTCAAACAGAACTGGAAGATCGTCGCGCGCGAAATGTAAATCCGTCAGGATCCCCCTTTACAAGGCGGGACGCGTGCGCTATACTAAGGAAAGAAAAAGGATACAAACGCGAGGGCGGAAGAAGTACCCCCCAGACGCGCGGCAGAGAGGGAGCGCCCGGGTTTCCGGGCTGTGAGCGTTCCCGGCGCATCTTCGGGCGAAATGCAGCCGCCGGCTCACAAGGCACGCGGGCGGCAGGAAATGGCCGCACGGCCCGGCCCCGTTACAGGCTGAAAGGCTCCGCGCTCCGGCGCGCGGCCGGAGTAACAAAGCGGAGTGGAACCGCGGTGACGATACCGCCTCCGTCCTTTCGGCAGTCGAAGGGACGGAGGCGTTTTTTTG
>DVGZ01000117.1 GCA_018712435.1 Candidatus Caccousia avicola | reverse complement strand
GCGGGGAGCTCCTCCACGATAATCTTCACGCCCTCTATGGCGCGCACGACAACCTCCGTTCCCGCCGGGATTACGGTGCCGCGAGCCGATCGGGCGGTCCAGATGCTGCCGAGCACTTTGGCCTGCCCGGCAGCCGCGGTGTTGTTGATCTCCTGTGTCACCACGGCGATCTGCCCAACACAGCGTCCGGCGTTGGTGTCCTGACGGCGAAAACGCGTCAGTTTTCTGACAAGCGGCCTTGTGCACACCAGCGCAATAGCCGAAACCACCACAAACAGGATCCACTGCACATACAGCGGCGCGCCGCAGAGATTGGCAATCAGCGCGGCGATCCCACCCAGCACGAACCAGATGGAAACCAGCTGATTGGTCATTGCTTCCACCACAACGGCTACCACAATCATAGTCAGCCAGAAAATTGCCCAGCCCATATCCATTTGCCTTCTTCCTTCCTTTCCGGCGGCCCGGACACTCTGCCGGAGCTTCGCCTGTTTTCACCCAACGCCGCGGCCTTGGATGTTGCTCTTATCTTAGCATAAAACCCTCAAAGATACAAACGGCTATTTTGGTGAAAAAGGGGGATTTTCAGGCAAAAAAGCAGATTTGACGCACCCTTCTTCGCGGCTCATGACGGGCCGTGTCCGCTCCCCCTCGGGGAAAGCCGGGCCGCGGCCGCGTCATTCTCCCCTTTTGGAGTAAATGCGCACGCTGAGGAAAAAAGAACCAATCCCGATGAAAACAGTACAAGTGGCAAACAGGAAGGGAAGCGCGGGAGACTGGCTCAGCAGGAACAGCAGCAGATCGATTTCCTCCGTTTCGCGAAGGGAAATGCTTGCGCCAAGCAAGGAAGCCAGAACAAAAATCACCAGAATAATGAGCAGCCGCGCTTTTTCCGGGCCGAAGCGGTAGAAAACCGGAAGCTCGATGGAGAGAAGCAGCAGGCCCACCAGGATCATCCCCGCCAGAGAGGCGAACAGCTGCCCCGCCTGTCCCGGCGCGCTGCCAATCCCCACCGCCGCGATAAGGCCGCCCCCGATCGCAAGACCGCAGGCAAAAAAGAGAACGCCCAGCAGATATTTGGACAGCACAATCTGCCAGCGCTTCAAGGGAAGCGAACGGGCATATACATCCCACCGGGCCGTCCGATCATAGCTGAATGTGTAGAGCGGCGTGAGCACACCGACCAAACACAGGTACGTTCCCACCATCATCGCGCGCGTGTCCGATGACTGCGACACAAGGGTAATCGCGAAAAAGGCAAACGCAAGCAACAGGTATTTCATGTTCTTCCATGCCAACAGCAGATCCTTGTATAAAATCCCCTTCATTGCTCCTCTCCCCTTCCATAGAGCACCATGATCTCCTCGATGGAGGTGTGGTCGACGGTCAGATCGCGGTATTTGCGTGCTGCTGCCTCGCGGTTTTTCGTCAACACCCTCGTCTCAAACGCGCCGCTTTTCACGGCGGCGATATCCTCCCGGTCAATGCGGGACAGATCCGCCTGGCCGCACTTGATCACGCCCCAATCATAGAGCAGCGTATCCTTCTGTTCGGAGAACATCACGCGTCCCTTGTGCAGAAATACGATGTAATCCGCCACCTTCTCCAAGTCCTCCGTGATGTGGCTGGAAAAGAGAATGGCGTGCTCCTCGTCTCCGACAAACTCCTGTAACAGCTCCAGCATCTCGTCGCGAACGATGGGATCCAGCCCGCTGGTTGCCTCGTCGAGCAAAAGGAGACGCGGATGGTGGGCAAGCGCCGCCGCGATCCCCAGCTTCATCTTCATGCCGCGGGAAAACTCCTTGATCTTCTTCCTCTTCTCCGGCAGAGCAAAGCGTGAAAGCAGCGAGCGGTACAGCTCCCCATCCCAGCACCGGTAGCACTTGGAAAGGATTTTCCCAATTTCTCCCGGCGTAAACATTTCATGAAAATGGCATTCGTCAAACACCACGCCGATCTCTTCCCGAACCTCGCTCCCCTGTTCCCGGTTATCCCGGCCGAACACCGAAACGTGCCCGCCGTCGCGCGGAATCTCATCGAGAATCAGCCGGAGCGTCGTTGTTTTGCCCGCGCCGTTCTCCCCGATAAATCCCACAATACTCCCGCCGGGAACGGAAAAGCTTACCTGATCCAGGGTAAAGCTTCCATACCGTTTGGTCAGACCGTCCACCAAAAGCAGCTCCTGTTCCATCTGTGCCTCCCGCCTTTCGGCTCATTCCTCCGGCTCCCCGTACAGCAAAACGAGCATTTCCTGCATCTCCGAAAGGGAAACATTTCCCGTCCGGGCGGTCTCGACGGCGCGTTCCAGATGCTCCTGCACTTCGCGCAAACGGGCCTCCCGCAAAAGCTGCGGATCCTGCGGGGCGACAAAGCTTCCCTTTCCCACCACGCTCACCAGAAAGCCCTCGCGCTCGAGATCCTCGTAGGCGCGCTTCGTCGTAATCACACTGATGCGCAGCTCCTTGGCCAACAGGCGCATGGACGGCAAAGGCTCTCCGGGGGAAAGCTCCCCTTTCAAAATCGCCGTTTTGATCTGCTGGGTAATCTGCTCGTAAATCGGTTTGCCGCTGTTGTTGCTGATGATAATATGCAAGGATTTCACCCTTTCGCCCCCTCGCGACAGGGGCACGGTATATATACTGTATATATAGTATATATACAGTATTTCAAGTTGTCAAGTCTACTGCACAAAAAAGAAGGCCTCCAAATATGGAGACCTTCCCTGTTTACAAAAGTATCAAAAATCCTTCTTCCAACAATACATTTGTAATTTTTAGCTTGGTAATTGCCGTCCGGAAAAAATCGCTGCGCTCTTTTTCCTAACCTTTCTGCGGCTTCGCAGAATTTGATGGGGCTCTGAGTCTCCGCTCCCGCTCCGGTCGGCGCCTTGTTTGTGTGCCACTGGCACACGGCGCCCCCACCCCCCGCCGCCTTTTGAAAAAGGCGGGCGAAAACTTCAATTTGGAGACCTTCCCTGTTTCCCGCAAAGCTTATGCGCCGCTGCTCAAAGCCGGTTCCGAATCGCCGGGAGCCGGGACGGCGTCCAGCTCAAACCAGAAGGTGGAACCAACGCCCTCGCGGCTCTGCACGCCGTACTGGCCGCCGTGCATATCGAGAATCATTTTTACAATCGCAAGCCCAAGACCTGTCCCGACCTGCGCGCGCTTGTGCGCCTTATCCACCTTATAATAGCGCTCCCAGATATCATCCAGCTTCTCCTGCGGAATCCCCTCGCCCGTGTCGGAAACGGCAATGCGAACCTTGCCATCGAGCACAGACTGGCGCAGCGTCACGGATTTGTCCGCGCCGGTGTAGGTCAGGGCGTTGTTTACAAGGTTGTAGACCACCTGGGAAATTTTCAGCTCATCGGCGTTGACAAAGACGTCCTGCGCCGCGTAAAACACGATATGGTAATCGGTCAGCTTCGTATAGCGCGTGAGAATACTGCGCACGCTTTCCGTCAGGTTGAATACCTCCCGCTCCATGGGAACCACCCCGGCCTGGAGCTTGGAGAGATCCAGCACGTCGTTGACCAGCGTGGTCAGGCGCGTCGCCTCGTCAATGATGATCTGCACATTCTCCGGCGTATTTTCTCCGGGCAGATCGCGCATGACCTCGGCATAGCCCGTGATCAATGTCAGCGGAGTGCGCAGGTCATGGGAGATATTGGCGACCAAATCGCGCTGCAAACGTTCCGTCTTGGCAAGCTCCTGCGCCGCATAATTCAGCGTATCGGAGAGTTCGCGCACCTCGCGATAGCCCCCGCCCTCAAAACGGACCTCATAATCCCCCTTGGCCAGTGTTTTCGCTGCGCTGTTCAAGGCTTCAATGGGCTGCCCGATCTTGCGGGAGAGCAGATAAGCGAGCAAAAGGCCCAGCAGCACCATAATCAGGCTGACCGTCAGAAGCTGATACCGGAGCGTTTCCACCGTCGCCCCCACGGGGGAGATGACCGAATTGAGCAGCACCATCAGCTGCTTGCCATCGCTTCGTGTGACAAGCTGGGCAAAAATCATCACCTCCGGCGACTCCTGCGAGCGCAGAACCGCCGTATCCTCCCCGAAAAATGTCACCGACTGGCGGATTTCCTGGGGAAACCGTTCAAAATACGATCCGCCGTTGCGCGCCGTTAGTGTGTAAACCATTGCCAGATCCCAGTTATTCAGGCGGTGAATCACACAGTTCGGCACGGCGCTTTCCGAATACAGACGGTTTCCCTGCGCGTCGCAGACAATGCAGCAAATCTGGTTGTTCAGCGCGATCCGCTGCAAATCCTCCTGCAAGGTGGAAGAATTGATGCCGTTGCAGATCGTATGGGCGGAGGTTTTGATCTCATTGACCTTGATGGCCTTATAGAAGGCGTCCAGCAGAACCACCTGGAAAATCCACAGCAGAGCCAGGATCACCGCCGTAAAAACGGCAAAGCTGCCGAACAGTCTCCACTGGACGCCCGGCGTGCCGCCTTCCCTATGCTTCAAAACGGTACCCCACGCCGCGCAGCGTCACAATAAACTTACTGTAGGGACCAAGACTCTTGCGGAGCAGCTTGATGTGTGTATCCAGCGTCCTGTCATCCCCGTAGAAATCATAGCCCCACACATTGGTGATCAGCTTCTCTCTGGTCAGGGCAATGTTGCGGTTGTTCACCATATAGAACAGCAGATCGTATTCCTTCGGGGAAAGCTCCACCTTCTGCCCGTCCACCGTCACAATCCGGCCGGTGAAGTCGATCGTCAGCCCCTCAAAGCGGACAATCTCCTTGGACGGCTCGTCCGGCGTGGGACGCACACGTTTCAGGATAGCGTTGATCCGCATCATGAGTTCCTTGGGCGAGAAGGGCTTGACGACGTAATCGTCCACCCCCAGCTCAAAGCCGTGGATCTTGTCATACTCCTCACCGCGGGCGGAGAGCATCAGCACCGGAGCCTGGCAGTATTTCCGCAGCTCCTTCACGGCGGAAAAGCCGTCCAGCTCCGGCATCATCACATCCATGATGATAATGTCGTAATCATGCGGATGCTCCCTACACATTTCCACCGCCTGCATGCCGTCCGCCGCTTCAAAGACGACGTTCCCTTCAAACACGGCATATTTTTTGATCAGGCTTCGGATGTTTTCCTCATCATCCACCACCAGGATCTGGTACATGAAAAACCCTCCTTCCAGCGGGGAAGCTCCCCGTCAATCGTCGTAAATTCCCGTGGAGAGATAGCGCTCGCCGGTATCGGGCAGCAGCACCACGATCCGCTTGCCCTCGTTCTCCGGGCGCTTCGCCACCTGCGCCGCCGCCCAAACGGCAGCTCCGGAGGAAATGCCGACCAAAAGGCCATCGTGCCGGGCCAGCTCGCGCGCCGTGGAAACAGCGTCCTCATTCGGAACGCGAACGATCTCATCGAGCAGGGAAACGTCCAGAATTTCCGGCACAAAGCCCGCGCCGATTCCCTGGATTTTGTGCGGCCCCGCCTTTCCTCCGGAGAGAACCGGAGAAGCGTCCGGCTCCGCCGCTACCAGCCGCACGGCGGGATTGTGCTCGCGAAGCCCACGGCCCACGCCTGTGATGGTGCCGCCCGTGCCCGCGCCCGCGACAAAGATATCCACCTTTCCATCCGTATCACGCCAAATTTCCTGCGCCGTGGTGGTGCGGTGCGCCTCGGGATTTGCCGGGTTGGAGAATTGTCCGGGCAGGAACGCGCCGGGGATCTCCGCTGCCAGCTCCTTCGCCTTTGCGATCGCGCCGCTCATGCCCTTCGCGCCCTCCGTCAGCACCACCTCGGCGCCGAGCGCGGCAGCCAGACGGCGGCGCTCCACGCTCATCGTGTCCGGCATCGTCAGAATCATCCGATAACCGCGCGTGGCCGCCACAAACGCCAAGCCAACGCCGGTATTTCCGCTTGTCGGCTCCACGATGGTGCCGCCCTCGGAGAGAAGGCCGCGCCGTTCCGCGTCCTCGATCATCGCCAGCGCCACGCGATCCTTGGCGGAGGAAAGCGGATTGAACGCTTCCAGCTTTGCGACCAGCTCCGCTTTGAGGTCATGTCTCTGCGCATAGCCGCTCAGCTCCAGCAAAGGGGTATTCCCCACCAGCTCCGTCAGGCTTTTTGCTATTTTCATCTGCTTCACGCATCCTTTCTTCTGTCCGGAAATCCCGGCTTTTCTCTATGATTTCCCCGAAACACCGGGATTTTATGTACCTCATTCTACCACAATTCCCCCCTGGCCGTAAATGAAAAGCAGGTGAAAAATGTGTGAACAAAGCCCGCTCCGGCACGAAACCGAAAGCGGGCTTATCATCAAAAGCTTATTCTTTTTTCTGCTTGCCGCCGGGCACATAGCTGTGATCCACCATGACGACCGGCACATAATTTTTCCCAAGCATATAAAGGCCGTTCGCGATCTCGTCGAGCAAAGCGCTGTCGGTATAGCGGAAGCCGAAGGGAACGCAGACGTCGAACAGGACATTGGAATGTGTCTTTCCCCAGACCACGCGGAAATCGTGCATGGTGATCTCCGGCGAGATGCCGGTCAGCATCTCCCTCACCTGCTCGCGCAGGCGGTTGGTCGGCTCGTCGTCCGTCGCCACGGGATCCATATGGATGACAAGATGGATATTTTTATCGCGCAGGAAGTCCCGCTCAATGTTATCCACCAGATCGTGGCTGGCCATCACGTCCTCATTGGCGTCCACCTCACAGTGAACGGAAGCAAAGGTGCGGCCTTCCCCGTACATATGAACGTTCAGATCGTGCAGGCCCAGAATTCCCTCATACGAAAGGATGGTGCGGTAAATATCGTCCACCGTTTCGCTGGAAGGGGCAATGCCCAGCAGCGGATCGCTCGTCTCCTTGACCACCTTGACGCCGGTCCACAGGATCAAAAGCGCCACCGCCACGCCCATATAACCATCCAGATTGAAGGAGGTCAGACGCGAGATGATAAGGCCCAGCAGAACCGCCAGCGTGGAAATCACGTCGCTGCGGCTGTCCGCGGCTGTGGCTTCGATGGTGGGGGACGAAATCTTGCGCCCCACCTTCCGATAAAAGAAGGATTGCCACGCCTTGATCAGACAGGACAGTACCAGCACAAGCACCGCCGCGGGATTAAAAACGGTGTCCTCGGGGGTGATAATTTTATTGATGGATTCCTGCAAAAGCTGCACGCCGAGCAGCAGGATCAGAAACGAAACGATCAGCCCGGAGATATACTCGATCCGCGCATGACCATAGGGATGCTCCTCGTCGGCCGGTTTCCCGGAAAGCTTGAAGCCCACAAGGGTAATCACAGAGGAAGCGGAGTCCGAGAGGTTGTTCACAGCGTCCGCGATGATGGAAATACTCCCCGTCACCAGACCTGTAATTGCTTTCATGGCAAACAAAAGCAAATTGGAAACGATACCGACGATCCCGGCAAATTTTCCGTAGCGCTCGCGCACCTGCGGCTGTTCCGTGTTCCGGTAGTCACGGACAAAAAGGCGAATCAGAAGTTCTGTCAATGCAAATCCCAGCCTTTCCCGTTTTTACCGAAAGAGGGAGCCGCCGACGCAGTCGATGCCGACCACCAGCGGAAAGTCCTCCACCACAAGCCGTTTGACGGACTCACAGCCGAGATCCTCAAACGCAATCACTTCGACGGAGCGCACCGCCTGCGCCGCAAGCGCGCCCGCGCCGCCGATCGCGCACAGGTACACCGCGCCGTTGCGGCGGATGGCTTCGCACACAGCGGGAGAGCGGCCTCCCTTGCCGATCATGGCGGTTAGTCCGAGATCCAGCAGACGGGGCGTGAACACATCCATGCGCGAGGAGGTGGTCGGTCCGCAGGAGCCAATCGGAAGCCCGTCGGGCGCGGGAGTCGGCCCCGCGTAATAAATGGCGCTCCCGCGCAGCGGGAAGGGAGGCTCCTTTCCCTCGTCGAGCAGCGCCGCAATCCGCTTGTGCGCGGCGTCGCGCGCCGTGTAAATCACGCCGCTGAGCAGGATGTTATCCCCTGCCCGCAGCGTTTTGGCCGCTTCGGCAATCTCCTCCATATGTACGGAAATTCTGCCGTTCTTTGTTGTCATGGTTCGTCATCCTTCCTTGGGGCCGTACCGAAAACGACGGCCGTATGTATGCAAACATGGGAAAAAACCGGCGCTCGTTTGAACGCCGGTTGAGGCTTTACGCAAAAAGAGAATTTTGATCGGAAACTGCGAGATTTAAAGCATTTCTTTTTTCTTTAGAATCACCGCCGCGACAGCCATACACAGGATCGATATCACGATCG
>DVGZ01000016.1 GCA_018712435.1 Candidatus Caccousia avicola | reverse complement strand
TGACAGCCAAAGAAGAGTTGGGTATAATGATTGGACGCTCAACAATATCTTGATGCAAAAGGAGTGATCGCGGTGAAACAACATCGTTTTTGGGCCTGGGGTGCGGTAATCTGCATGATCATGGTCATGGTCACGGGCTATAAGCGGAAATAACAGAAAGGGAGTATTAAAATGAGTGTTTATTCTAAACTGGCTTGTTTTGTAGGAGGCACGTTGTTCGGGTCTTTTGGTATCAAACTTCTGTCCAGCAAAGACGCTAAAAAGGTATATGTGCATGCAACTGCAGCCGGTTTGCGCATGAAAGATTCCGTGATGGAAACGGTTACAAATGTGCAGGAGAATGCAGCTGACGTTCTCGCCTCTGCCAAAGAACTCAATGAAGAGCGGGCCGCTAAGGAAGCTGAGGAGAGTGAGGCAGCCAAGGTGGAAGACGTGGAAGCCTGACATCAGCAGAGGGAGCCGCCCTACGCGGCTCCCTTTTTCCGTGAAGGAGGATAATTCATGAACGCAACGATTCTGCACGAGAGTCATGGCCGCATCCGAATTAGACTAAAGCAAAGACGAATGACTTTGGAACAGGCGGACCAATTGGAAGCATGGTTGCAGAGTAGAAACTGGGCACAACAGATTACTGTCCATGAACGCACATGTACTGTAATTGCGTATTATAGCGGAGACAGACGAGCAGTATTGGATGATTTTCGCCGCTTTTCCTGGAAAGAAGCAGAGAAAAATGTGAATTTGCCGGCGCATAGCAGCCGTGCCTTGAACCGGGAATTTGAAGAAAAATTGGTGGGTAAAATTATGCTGAAGGCAGCCTGCACGCTGTTTTTGCCGCCCCCTTTAAGAATTGCCCGTATTCTTTGGCATATGGTTCCCTTTGTCAGGCGGGGGTTACGCTGCCTGTTGCGCCGGAGAATAAAAGTGGATCTGCTGGATGCTCTATCTATTTCGATCTCTGCCTGCCGAGGCGATTTTGGCACCGCTGGAGCGGTTATGTTCCTGCTTGAAGTAGGGGAACTGCTTGAAGAGTGGACTCGAAAAAAGTCAATGGAAGATCTGGCTCGCTGTATGTCGCTCAATATAGATCGGGTTTGGCTTCGTACCGAGCAGGGAGAAGTACTGGTTCCGGTTTCCCAAGTCCAGCCAGGGGACGCAGTCATTGTGCGTGCAGGCAGTGTCATCCCTATGGATGGTATCGTATTGGAAGGTGAAGCAACTGTCAATCAGGCGTCTCTTACCGGAGAGTCTATACCTGTGATCAAACGGCCTGACAGTACCGTTTATGCGGGTACCGTAGTAGAGGAAGGCGAATGTGTCCTGGAAGTAAAACAGGCATCCGGGCAAAGCCGCTACGACCAAATCGTACATATGATTGAACAATCGGAGCAGATGAAGTCGGCGGCGGAAAGCAAGGCTGCTCACTTGGCGGATAAGCTGGTTCCTTATACTTTTGTAGGCAGTTTGTTGAGCTTTGCGTTGACGCGCAACGTGGCACGGGCTTTATCGGTTCTGATGGTGGACTTCTCCTGCGCACTGAAATTGGCGATGCCTTTGGCGGTTCTCTCGGCTATGAGGGAGGCCGGAAAGGCACATGTTACAGTCAAGGGCGGAAAATTCCTGGAGGCGGTAGCTGCGGCGGATACCATTGTCTTCGATAAAACAGGCACCCTTACACATGCTTGTCCCCGGGTAGCAAAGGTCATTCCCTTTGGAGAGAACAAAGAAACCGACATGCTTCGTCTTGCAGCCTGTCTGGAAGAGCATTTCCCGCATTCCATGGCGAATGCAGTAGTGGAAGAGGCAAAACGACAGGGGCTGACCCATGAGGAATTTCATTCAAAAGTGGAATATCTGGTGGCTCATGGCATTGTGAGTACGGTGGACGGTAAGCGTGTATTGATCGGCAGTGCACATTTCGTTTTTGAAGATGAGAAATGCAAAATTCCGGAAGGAGAGCAGGAACGATTCGCTATGCTGCCGGAAGAATACTCCCATCTTTTCCTGGCGATAGGCGGGCAACTGGCGGCTGTGCTCTGTATCTCTGATCCTCTGCGAGAAGAGGCCGCCGCAGTGCTTCGTACATTGCGAAATATGGGAATTAAACGAACAGTGATGCTTACTGGCGACAGCCAACGTACAGCAGCTGCCATAGCATCTCAATTAGGTGTGGATGAGTTCCGGGCGGAGGTCTTGCCAGCAGATAAGGCGGAGTTCGTTGCACGCCTGCGTAAGGAAGGACATACGGTTTTGATGGTGGGGGATGGAATCAATGATTCTCCCGCACTTTCCGAGGCGGATGCAGGAATTGCTATTAGTGATGGCGCAGCTTTAGCCCGAGAAATTGCAGATATTACCATTGCCGCTGATAGCCTTTGGGAACTGGTTGAACTGCGTCGTATTGCGATGGAGCTGATGAGGCGTATTCACTCCAACTATCGTTTTGTGATTGGATTTAATGGCGTGCTTATTGCACTGGGGGTAATGGGTATTTTGCCACCGGCAACTTCCGCGACATTGCATAATTTATCTACATTGGGTGTGAGTCTAAGGAGTATGGGACCATTACCGCAAGCACAGAGAACGCTGATTGCTGAATAATAAACGAAAATACACTTTGGATACTGCGGAAGGTAGGTTCTGGAATCAATAAAAATAGAGAAAAATGGAGTATTAGTTGTTGCAAGGAGTTGATGTGACTTGGCATCGATTACCAACCGAAAATCCGAGTGGATTCTATGTCCGATATGCCATTGTCGAACCAGAATAAGGGTACGGAAAGATACGACTCTTTTGAATTTTCCTTTATTTTGTCCCAAATGTAAGCGGGAAATGCTCATCAACATTGTTGACAGCAAAATATGTGTCATAAAAGAATTAAATTGAGAGCCAGACGTAAAACGCAGAGCCCGCACTTCTTCCGGATTTCAGGAAGAAGTGCGGGCTTACTTATTTCTGCTTATAGACGGAATAAGATTTAGGGCTTCGTAATGTGCGCAGTGCGGCTTCACAGATTTCATTCAGCAGGATAGCCTCGGCTTCTGTGCAGGTGGCCAGTTTGGCTTTCAGTTCGGCTGTAGCACCGTTCGTGGTATCGGAGTGTTCCGGATAAAAGATATCGGCGGGATCTATATTAAGTGTTCTTATGAGTGGATACAGGGTTTCTATTGTCAGGTTTGAACGATAATTTTCGATATCACCGACTGTGCGAAGGCCAATTCCCAGAACTTCCGCAAGTTCAGATTGTGACAATTTTGCTTTATGACGTGCTTTGCGCACGGTATCTCCCAGAGATTTCTGGTAAACAGGCATCATAACTCACCTCAAATGTATTTTACAATGCCTGTTTTGCAACTAAAATCCATATATAGTGCGTATTAACAGGCGCTATGCTGCCTATTTTGGACCTGCGCTCAAAGAATTGTTTTTGCTTTATATTTTCCGAGGAAAAGGTAAAGGGGTTTTTGACATTATTTTGCTACGATAAAGCTGGAGCAAGAAGTGAGGCGGTGAGAGGATGTGGACGCAAACTGGCGCCGAGAAGCCATCGTCGAGATCCTTCGCCAGAGAGGAAAAGTCAGGGCCAAAGAACTGGCGGAACGTTTTCAAGTTACAAGGCAAACGATCTATCACGATGTAGAAGTTTTGTCTCTGCACTATGATCTGTGTACAGAACCGGGAAGAAATGGGGGAATATACCTCTTGAATCCCAAACGACACAGGAGAGAATGTCTCTCATGTACACAGGTGGAAGTTCTTCAACAGATATTGGAAAGCCTGACAGACGAACGAAAAGAAATCGTCCAATCCGTCCTCGATGATTTTAGCTCCCCTTGACCGAGACAGGTCGGTACCTTGACAATACGAATACATAGCCATGCGGGAGCACTGAGCTCCTTCCAGGGAAGCGACATCGGGAAAAGCGCCGGGATGGCAATGCCGGATCCTCTGTTCAACCATGGGCAGACAGAGGCGAAGACAAAGTCGGAGCGATCTATTTTGTCCGAAAAGAGGTATTGGTCGCCTCATACGCTATGACCTTGGGAGTGAGCAGGTGCATCGATTTTACGTTCGCCCACACGTCAGATGGGACGGTTCACCTTGGGTTGTAATCAGCAAGACCTTTGGAATGCCGTGAAGGGGCTTTGGGACCAGAAGCCCGCCTGCATGGTTCCCATGCGCCGGGGGATAAAACAAATACGGTGCAGTCAAGCCTACATTTAGAATTGCCGTCGTTGACGGCGAATCCGTGCAGCGCGCATGCAAGCTGCGCTGCATTACTTTGTCGTTAACGGCTGACTCAAAAGGAGCATGCCATGCTGATCAATATAGCGGAGCGGGCATATGCGGAAGTGGAAAGAATCTTTCGAGTCATTCTGCCGGAAAGTGGTCTGACTGTGCGCGAGGAGCAGATTACTCTTTGCCACAGCATGTTGGATAGTCTGCTCCATAATACGATTTCTCTCTGTGACGCAGGCGTTGGCATTGGTAAAACATACGCATATCTTGTCGCCTGTATCTTGGCACGGAAGTATTCTATCCAACTTAGTCGCCCACTTGTTATTTCCACTTCCAGCGTAGCCTTGCAAGAAGCAATCCTTGGAGAATATCTCCCGTTTTTATCAAAGGTGCTATTGTCCAACAGTGTTATTGATGAACCTTTGACAGCGTATCTGCGCAAGGGGAAAGAGCGATTCGTTTGCGATGAGCGTTTGTCCCAACGCTTAAAGGCTGCCGCGGGAACAAAGAAAAATGCGAAGCAACTTGCGGCGCTTCGTTCGCTTATGCTTCGCTATGATCTGGACACCGTAACAGGGCTCAGCGAATTTGACAGGCGGCAGGTCTGCGTACCGAAAGCGTGCCCAAAATCCTGTGCCAGAAAGGATACCTGTCGTTACCATGTTTATCTGCACCAGGCACAATCAGGACCGGCCATGATTCAAATATGCAATCACAATTATCTCTTGGCAGATGCGGAGCATCGGCGGCAAGGGTTTCATCCTCTGCTCAAAGGGTACGGAATTCTTGTGGTGGACGAAGCCCATAAACTGTGGGATGCAGCTTGTCAGATGTATGGGGAAGCCCTCTCATCTCAGGATTTTGAAGAGCTCACCAACTTGCTGGAAAAAGAAAAATGCAGCCAGGCAGTGCACACTCTCCGGGAGAAGAGCGCGCATTTCGCAGCTGCATTTCGACAGGTGGAAACGAGGGAAGACGAACGCTGCCGCCTTCCGCTTATTCTCACATCGATCCGGAGCAAGGTTCTCATGGATTGCGAGAACTCTTTTTCCCAGATAAAAAGAACACTGCCTGAAAAAGCACCCCGCTGGCTGGTCCACCGACTGGAAAAGATGGAAAGGACAACGCGGCTTTTTCGGGAGCAGGACAGCAAGTACATTCGATATCTGAAATATGACAGGGATGGAACCCCGTTTCTGTGCGCCGTCAATAAGGACATCCCAAAGCAGCTCCGGCGCGCATTATGGGAGCAACGTATTCCGGTGATCCTGACCTCGGGAACACTGAAAGCGGGGAATGATTTTCATCCGGTTATGGAGAAGACAGGGCTGGATTCTTTGCCGAATGTACGAACCTATTCTGCACCATCGCCTTTTGATTATAAAAGGAATTGTCTGCTTTATTTCCCTGAGAGTAGCAAGGGGGAACCCCACGGCAGCAATTCAGAAAGCAAACGAATCGCCAAAGAAATACTCCAGCTTGTCCATGCGACCGGTGGGCACACACTGGTGCTGTTTACATCCTACTCACTTATGGGAGCGGTATACAGCCTTGTGAAGGATCAGATGCCGGTTCCGCTCATGGAAGTGTGGCGCAATTCCCAGGATACGATCCGTCGCTTCAAAAGAGAGCAAAATGCCGTCCTGTTTGCAGCGGGAAGCTGCAGGGAGGGAATCGACTTCCCAGGCGATATAGTTTCGTCCCTTATCGTCCCGCGCCTGCCCTTCCCAGTGCCGGATCCCATCCGGGAAGCGCAGCGGCCAAACTATATGACATTGCAGGATTATATCCAGGCTGTCATTGTTCCGGAAATGCAGGTGAAGCTTCGACAGGGGTTCGGGCGGGCAATACGCACGGAGACAGATACCTGTGTGGTCTCGATCTTGGATCACAGAGCTGCGCTGGGAGGAAAGTATCATCAAGAGGTTATGGAGGCGCTGCCTCCGGTACCTGTTACAAGACAAATCGAAGACGTAGAACAATTCATCCGGGCCAGAAAAGGCCCGGATTATTTTTTTGTATATGGGAGGGAACAAATGTGTCTGAAGACAGAGAAATGCGAACGGTTTGGCTTTACAGCCGGAGCGGAAGGCAGAGTCTGAGTGAGTTGTCTGCGCAAATGACAGACCTGCTGGAGGAAGCAGAACGGAGGGGATACATTGTTGTCGGCACTTCTCAGGATCGGCACAGCGGCAATAGTATCCACCGTGTAGGGCTGAAACTTATGATGGGAGAAGTTCGCCGGGGAAATGCACATATTGTTATGGTGTGGGATCTTTCTCGCCTCAGCAGGGATAACAGCACGCTCATCCGGATACTGAACTTTTTGCAGGATCATGGCGCTGTGCTCGTAACGGCCGGTACGGATCTGCGCTATGAACTCAGCATCCGAGGGGTGGAATTACCTCTGCGCAAAAGGGCGGCGCAAAAGGGGAGAGATGTACCATGGTGAAACAGCCGAAGGCGAAAGGGGACAAGGAAAAAGCGGTTGTGCTGGAGCGACAGTACGGGCCGTATTCCGTCAAGATATGTTTTGCAGAACAAAGTTCCGGCACGGCACAAAACCTGTTGGATGTGATTATGCAGGCGTACCGATATCGAATGGAAAGGGCGCAGAATTTGCAATCCAGTTATTAAGCGTCAAGTTTGTTTGGATAAACGATGATCGGTTTGCCTTTGTGCGCCGCGAAAGAGAGCGTGGTGGCAGCCCCGCCCCAACTGTGCTGTACATACGCCACCACTATATCGGAGTTTTCAACGAGCCAGCGGTTTCGTCTGGAGATAGCGTAGCGTGGTGGAACATCTTCCAAAGGCGGATACAAAGAATTATCGTAGAGCTGAAGGTCTACATCAGTGGAAAGATAAGCGAGGACCAGCGTGGATTCAATGTCGGGGAACTTGGCTTTCAGCTCATGAACAATTTGGGCAGCCATAAGGTCAAAAGCCCCGTAACCACCCAAGAGAAAGATGTTCGCGCCCTGTCCAATAAGATCACAAACGACTTCTCGCAGCCAGCTTTTTACCTGAACAGGGTGTTCAAGTGTCCGATGTCCGCAGAATGTTACGGTCATACAGCATCACCTCTATATAGTGATTATATTCACTATATAGAGCCGCGGCAAGCCCCCTATAATATTGGCAATGGGGTGATGCGATGCCGATTTCCTTTCGACCAATGCGGCAGCTTATGGAACAAAAGAAGATCTCCTTTTATCGCTTGGCAAATGAAGGGATCGATGCTCAGACACTACAGCGTATTCGGCATGATAAGCCGGTAACAACGGAAACGCTGGGGAAATTGTGCGAGATCATGGACTGCCAGCCGGGAGACCTGATTGAGTACCTCCGCACAGACAAGCACGAATCCCAAGTGCAAGACTGCCAGGAATAATATATAATATGTATAGAAGAAGGCTGCCCGACGTTCAGGCGGGCAGCCTTCTTTTCGTGTCACAGGAGTGTAATGTGCTGCAATTTCACCAGTTTGAACAGCGGTGTTTCTCCGTTTTGGTGATAGCTTTCCTTTGCCTTATAAGGTAGTGTTGTAGTGCGGGGAAGGCTATACCTCCCCGGCAGAACCTTGAAAAATGAATAGGACCGGTCCGAATTGCAGGCATGACCTACAAGGAGGACAGGGCAGTGAAGTATACCAATCAATTCGGAGAATCCGTCCAAATCTCAGCAAGCGATGAGATCTGGCTCAATGATGAGTTTTTTGCAAGGGAGATGGCCAAGCTGCCGTCCGATGCGCCGCGCGCGGGACTCGCCTACCGTGTGTCGACCAAAGGACAGGTGGATCATGACGATATCCCCATGCAGAAAATCGAGTGCCGGAAATTCTGCGCACAGCATGGCTGGCGCGTGGTGCTGGAAAAGGCCGAGAAGGGCGTTTCGGGATCAAAAGTATCCGCAACCAAACGAGACGCCATTCAGGAGTTGAAAGCAGAAGCGGAAAAAGGGAACATTGACATCCTGCTGGTATTCCTCTTCGACCGCCTTGGCCGCATTGAAAGTGAAACACCATATGTAGTGGAATGGTTTGTGAAGCACGGTGTGGAGGTCTGGAGTACCCGCGAGGGACAGCAAAAGATCGACAGCCATACCGACAAGCTTATCAACTACATCCGCTTCTGGCAGGCGGCGGGGGAGTCGGAAAAGATTGCAGAACGGGTGGCGACACGCATTCAGCAGCTCAATTCCAGCGGCCATTACAGCGGAGGTACGGTGGCCTATGGCTATCGGGCGGTGCATAAGGGCCGAGTGAACAAAAAAGGGCAGCCTGTAAAGGATCTTGAAGTCGCCCCCGAGGAAGCCCCTATCGTGCAGGAGCTGTTTGAACTGGCAGCCTTTGAAGGAAAAAGCGCCTACGCAATGGCAGAGATGCTGAATAACCGAGGGCTGCGTACCCATAGTGGAGTGAAATTTACCCCGGTCCATGTACTGCGGATCTTGCGCCATGAAGGATATCTCGGGTACATTGTCACCCGCAGCGTCAAATCACAGCATCTGCCGGAACTGGAGATCATAAGCCCGGAGTTGTTCCAAAAGGCCAACAAGATGGTGGATATGAGATGTACCTCAAATGCTGAGGCGCGCAAGGTGGCTCACAAGTCGGATAACAATACCTTGCTGGCCGGGCTCGTCTACTGCGCACACTGTGGCGCCAAGATGTCCGGCTTTATGCATCACGACCGCTATAAGCTGAGGGATGGCACAGTGAAAGAATCCCTGAAGCCCAAGTACAACTGCTATCAGAGGGCGCAGAAACTTCGGGATTGCGACGGTCAGGCGCTGTACTTGGCAGATCGTGTGGACGGGATCGTGCTGGAAGTAGTGCGGGAACTCTTCTCTTCCATCCGCTGTGCGCCGCGGGATAAGCTGCTGGAGCAGAAGATTCGGCAGGAATATCAGGACAAGCGTAAGCAGAAGGCAACCTTGGAAAAGAAGTTGCAGGACTGCGAACATGCGCTGGAGAGATACGAAGCAGAAGTGCTGCGATGCCTCGATGGCGAAAGCGGATTCTCACAGGAAATGCTGGCTCGCCTGATCGCCAAGGCGGAAGCAGAGCTGCGGGCTGCGCGACAGGAGTACGCAAAAGTGCTGCAGGAAGCGGAAGATGACCGCGAACTCGCGCAAAAGATCAAGGAGTGCTACCGACAGTTCTGCGGCTGGGCTGAGGAATTTGAACTGGCGCCTCTTACCCGTAAGCGGATGATCCTGAGCGAACTGCTGGAAAAGGTGGAAGTGGGCAAAGGTTATCAGGTGACCGTCCATGTGAAACTGACCTACAAGCAGTTCCTGGAACTGTGCCAGACAGAAGAAAACAGCGAAAATTCTCTAAGAAACACCACAGACGGAAATGTGGCTTAATTCCACGCAAAAACAGCTGAATAGCTGCCCTGAGCTAAGTGTGGTCGTAACAGGTGGTAGAGCAGCTGACTCTTAATCAGCGGGTCCCGGGTTCGAGTCCCTGTTGGTGCACCAAATCGGAGCAAAGTTTCTTTTGCTCCGATTTTTTTATTGAGCAGGCAACCGCCG
>DVGZ01000116.1 GCA_018712435.1 Candidatus Caccousia avicola | reverse complement strand
AACTTATTCTACCTGACCTGTTCACAGCATCTGCTCTATAAAATTGCCTGCGCCGCGCTTTCCTGCATCTACCGTGTGGCATGGGTATAGGTACGCAGGGTAAATCCCGCATCGTAGTAACCCAGCATGTTGGACGCCGTTCTGCAGAGCAACGGTCGTGAACGTGTGTTAGAAAGCAGCAAAATCAAACAGCACAAGCAATCTATATTCTTCAATTTAGGCAGGAAATTCCTCCAAACCTTGACAGATCAGAACCATATCTATTAGAATAATAAATAATTCCTTTATCTTTTATGCAAAAACATTTGTCAGCTTGACGAAATCGCGCCGAACGAGGAGGAGCAGATACAAGATGACAGCATTTTTGCGGTTTTATGTAGAGCACAGCCTGCACGAAATGGAGCTGACAGACAAAACCTCCATCACAGCAGGCGGTCACCCCTCAGACGATATCCTGCTTCCTATTCCAGGACTGAAAAAAGGAACGCTCCGCTTTGCCAAAAAGGGAGGATCATGGGAATATGCCAGCAGTGAGCCTCTCACCGCCGGGGAACATTCCGGAACACTGGAGCCGGAAAAAATCTACGTTCTGCAAAAACTGCGGGTTGCTTTCCAGCTTTATACTGTGGAGTTGGAAAGTGTGCAGGCTCTAGATCTGACCGGCCAAACGCGTCTGCTGATCGGGCGCGATACGGAATGTCAGATTGTAATCGGCAGCAAGCAGGTTTCCGGTCATCACGCCTGCCTGTTCAAAGAGGGAAGCGACTGGACAATCACCGATCTGGGCAGTGTAAACGGCACCTATTATAATGGTGAGACGGTGCAAAAATCTGCGCTGCATCCCGGTGACGTGATCGACATTGGCCTGTGCAGACTGATTTTTGGAGAAACACTCACCGTTCGTTTCTCCGGCCCGCTGCAATTTCATCTCACACAAACCGCCCAGCGGCGCGTCTATGATGAGAGCAAAGGCTATCCCTTCGCTTTCCGCCGTTCGCCCCGCTTGATGGAGGAATACGATCGAGATGCAATCTCCATCGAACCACCTCCGCCAAAAAGCACGAAACCCACCGGCGGGCTTGCGGGCGTACTGATCCCCTCCCTTTCCACTGCTGCCCTGATGCTGATCATGACCATGCTTCTGGGAATGTCTCCCATCTCTCTGGTGCTCACCGTGCCCACCGCAATCATCGGCGCAGGCATTACCATACACAACTACCGTTCACAGGGCAAACGATATACGGAAACGGAACGCCTGCGCACGGAAAAATATGAGGACTATCTGCATAAAACAGAAACGGAGCTGCAACGCCGCGGCGCGCGGCAGCTGCAGGTGCTCACTCGCATTCATCCGGAAACCGCGGACTGCCTGCCCATCGTATTGGAGATGCAGCGCCGTCTGTGGGAACGCCGTCCCCAGGAGGAGGATTTTCTTTCCCTGCGTCTCGGCAAAGGAAGCATTCCCGCCGGAACAACGATCCACACGGCACACGAGCACCTCACTCTGGACGAAGATCCTCTTGCTTCCCGCGCCTCACAGCTCGCGAATCTTTATAAAACAATCGGCGGTGCTCCGGTCGTGCTGGAGCTTCGCCGCCATGTGACGGCAGGCATTGTGGGAGACCGGGAACAGGCCATCCGTCTTGCCCGAAATCTGATTCTTCAGGCTGCCGTCCACCACAGTGCCAATGAACTGCGAATTGTCACACTGTGCCGGGAGGAAGAGTGGCCGCTGTGGGAATTTGTCAAATGGCTCCCTCATTCCTTTGATGCTTACAGAAACCGGCGAACCATTGCCCGCGACGCCGTCTCGGCCCGTGGTCTTGTAAGCTTGCTGGAGGAGACGCTGCAATCCCGTCTGCGCCGGGAAGTAGACTCCGCTCTTTCCCCGTACTATCTCTTTCTCTGCGCGGCCCCGGAATATCTCCAATCGCGCCCACTGCTGAATCTGCTTACCAGAAACGAAGAATCGCTCGGTGCATGCACTCTCTTTCTTTCCGACCGCCTGGAGTTTCTGCCAAAGGAATGCAACCTGATCGTTGATGTAAAAGCGGGACACGGTAAAGTCTTCCGACGGGACGCCGCGGACCAGACGCAGACATTCACCATAGACTCGGTAAACCATGAGCTGTATGACACACTTGCCCGCGCGCTTGCACCCGTTCGGCTGGACGAGGAGGGCCAGAAGGAGCTTCCCCGCAGTGTTACGTTTCTGGAAGGATATGGCGTACATCGTCCGGAGGAGCTGGACATCGCGGCTGGCTGGAACACCGGACGACCGGACAAAAGCATGGCTGTACCGATCGGTCTTCGGGCTGGCGGCGAACCATTCTATTTTGATATCCACGAAAGCCGTCACGGTCCGCATGGCCTTGTAGCGGGCATGACCGGCTCCGGTAAATCGGAAATGGTGCAATCCTGGATTCTTTCCATGGCGCTCCGTTTTTCCCCGGAACAAGCTGCGTTTGTTCTGGTGGATTTCAAAGGCACCGGTTTGATTCTGCCCTTCCGCCGTCTCCCGCATCTGGCTGGTGTGATTTCTGATCTGGACGTAAACATTGAAAGAAATCTCACCTCGCTGGAAAGCGAGCTGACACGCCGCAAGGAATTGCTCGACGCACACGGAGTCAACAGCATCTCATCCTACCTGCGTCTGTACCGGGAAGGGAAAGCGCGGGAACCGTTGCCGTACCTGTTCCTCGTGGTGGATGAATTCGCTGAATTCAAGCAGCAATTTCCCGAATTCATGCCGGTTGTCAACCGTATCTTTGCGATTGGCCGCACACTGGGCGTGCATGTGATTCTGCTGACGCAGAAACCGGGAAACGTTGTGGGAGACAATATGAACGCCAACACACGCTTCCGGTGGTGTTTGAAGGTCGCGAGTGCAGCGGACAGCCGCGATATGCTCCACACTCCCGACGCTGCCTTTTTGACCAACCCCGGCCGTGCTTACGTTCAGGTAGGTGAAAATGAAATCTACGAGCAGATTCAATCCTATTGGAGCGGCGCGCCGTACGATCCTCTGCGGAAATCTGGAAGCGCTGGGGAGGAAAAAATCTCGCTGGTGGAAATCGACGGCAGACACATAGGCGCGGACACCAATTTGACGGTTACGATCAAAGCAAGCCGCACCGAACTGGAAACGGTTGTCGCATATCTTGACCGCTTCGCCGCAGAACATGACTTCAAACGCCCGCGCCCCATCTGGACGCCTAGACTGCCGAAAAAGCTTTGTCTCGCAAGCATCCTGGAAAAAAGCTTTGACGGAAAACACTGGCCTTCAAGCGGGGATCTTCAACCTGTCGCGGGACTTGTGGACGATCCCTCCCACCAGCAGCAGTTCCCGCTTGTACTGGATTTCGTTCAGCAGGGACATATTGCTGTGTACGGAGCATCCGGCAGCGGCAAGACGACGCTTCTGATAACGGCTATGCTCTCCGCCGCACTCTCCCTCCCCCCTTCCCTGCTCTCGATCTACGGGATGGATTTCGGCGGGGGGATGGCGGTTCTGGAAGCGCTTCCTCATTGCGGAGGAATTGCACCCGGCGAAGACGCTGAAAAAATACAAAAGCTTGCTGCCCTAATCACAGAGGAGCTGGCACATCGCCGCCGTCTTTTTGCGGACTGCGGAGCCAAGAACATAGACACATATCGGGAGCTTTCGGGCCATATACTGCCGCGCATTCTCCTTGTCCTTGACAATTTCGCGCCCGTTCTGCCGCTCTACCCCGATCTCGATCGCTTCTTCATCGAACTGTCGCGCGACGGCGCGTCGCTCGGCATACACTGGCTGGTCAGCACACCAAACCCGTCCGCGCTCTCATTCCGCATCTCCCAGAACTTCAAATGGGCTCTTGCCCTGCATATGCCCGATCGTCTGGATTACGATTCGATTGTGGGACGCTTCGGTTCGCAAAATCTGGAGGATCTGCCAGGACGCGGACTCAGGAAAGGAACGCCGCCGCTGGCATTCCAGGCGGCCCTTCCCACCGAAGGCGAAACGGAAACCGAACGTCTGCAAAACCTGCGCGAACAAATTTCCCGCATGGATGCAGCTTGGCATGGAGAGCGCCCCGCACCGATTCCCGTGATGCCGGAGAAGCTTTCCCTTGACGATATCCCCGGCTCCGGAGTAAAGCTGGGACTTTCGGTGGACAATCTCTCCCCTGTCACGCTGGATCCCGAAAAAACGCCGTTTCTCCTGATCTCGCAGACAGCGGACGCGGACGGCGAAATGCTGCTGACGGCTCTTCTTCTTCAACTTATGCAGGAAACACAGGAAGAAGCTCTGTGCTTCGCGCCCGCCGGGCTTCCCGGAAAAATTCCGGGTCTTCGGACGATCCGCACAGGAGAGGAATTTGACGCGGCAATCGCCGCCTTGATGCCGGTGATGCAGAGACGCAAGGAAGCGGCTGAACGTGGAGAAGCGTCCTCCTTCCCACCGATCACAGTCGCGGTCGCTAACCTGGGAGCATACCGGGAAGCTGTCTCAGAACAGACAAAGACACGTCTGCATCTTCTTGCGGCCCTCGGGCGGGGACTGGGCGTACGCTTGCTCGTGCTTGGAGAATGCGACCGGATTTCGCGTCTGTTTGCACAGGGCGATCCTCTGATCACAGAGCTGGCACAAAACGGAACGGCAGCAGCGCTCGGCGGCACCGCCGAAACGCATGACGGCATCCCGCTCCGGCTTCGCTCTCTCGAACGGCAGACCTCTCTCGGAAAGCACGAGGGTTACTATCGCGGCAAGAACGGTATTCCCGTTCGTTTCCAGGCTATTTCCCGGTTATGAGGAAAGGATGTGATACGGTGAATTCCATTTCCATCACACTGCGGGAGTTTGCCTATCTTGCCGCCTGCTGCGGCGCACAGACACTGTGGGGAGTGCCGAATCCATTTAGCGATCTCGCGGGCGGTCGTCTCACCGACGCTATGGCACAGGCGGCCGCTTCCCTTGCAAAACGAAAGCTTATCCTTCTTGGCTTTGACGGAGAAATGCAAATTCCCCGGAATGTCCTGCGCCTCACGGGCTGCTGCGCTCTTCCCGACAGAAGTCTCCTGTTTTTCCCGTCCGATCCCGCCGCTCAGCGGCTTCTGTTGTTTGAAAAAAGCGGTCTGTGGACGGAATGTACTTGGGACGGCGGCGATTCTGTCATCCTGCGGGAAACGGATCCGATCCGCGCGATCGAGCACGCAACGGAGAATCCCGTGTGGACTCCGCTCACGCCAGGAATGGTGACGCTTCTCAATCATATTCACAGAACGCGGTGCGTCATATCCGTCGGAACTGAAAAAACAGAAGCTTCTGTCGCGGCATCCGAAGAAAACGGTCATTGCAGATCCTTCGCAAGACCGAACCGCCTGCGTAAAATCTGCACCACCTGGCTGTGTGAAACCGCGCCAAGCAAGGAGGGAACCACATGATACAGGTAAACCGCGTTATAGTTACGGTGCGCGAACCGATCCGTCAGACGGAACTGGACCTGGAAATGCCCGCCTTTGTTCCGATTGGCCGCTTGCGCGGGGAACTTTTGGAAGCGCTGCATACTCTGCGTCCGCAACAGTGGCTTTCTGTTTCCGCCATCGAGCTTCTTGACGGAGAGCGTGTGCTTGCAGACGGCGAAACTCTTGCCTCGCTTGGCCTGTGGGACGGCAGTATTCTGACGGTGCGCCCTGCAAAGGAGGGAACGCCATGAGTTTTGATGCAGACAAAACGTGCGCCCGCTATCTTTCGGAACGGGCGGCGGATTCCTGCCGCGACGCAGCCGCAGGAGCGGCTCGTCTGCGCTCCTCCATCTCGCTGTATTGGCAGGGCGAGGACGCGGATCTCTTTTCCGCCGCCGTAAAAGCATGGCGGGAGGAAACTCTTTCCCTGGCGGAGGATATGGAATCGCTGAGCCGTGAAATCCTGCTGGCAGTGGACGCGGCGGAGAGCAACGCTCGCACAGAAAGCCACGAAAAGAAAACGGTTGCATCCGGCATTTCGTCCGTGGCTAAAACCGTTTCCCAAACGATGAAAACCAAGGTATCCGGCACGGCGGCCTCCGGTGGAGCTGCCGCCGGTGCGGTGGACGCCGCAAACCGTGCCGCCGCAGCGCTTGCCGCTCTGCTGGGCAGAAAGTAAGGGGGAATGGCGGTGTTCCAAACACAAAAAATGGATTACGAGGGCATGGTACAGCTGCAACGCGCTCTGAAAAGCATCGCCGCCACACTGGGAGAGACGGAAAAATCTCTGCGTCACGCGCTCAACAACCTGAGCGGCGACATTTCCTCACGCGGAAAATTTCAGCAGCGGCTGACGGAGCTGCTCCGCTCAACGAAGGCACAGACAAAACGGCTCACGGAGTATCGGGATCTGTTGGAGCTCGCCATGCGCCGCCACCAAGAGTCCGTGGAAGAAAACCGCCGCCTTGCCGATTCCAGTCTCTCCATTAGCGCGCTTGTCACCTCGATCGGCGCGCAAAACCGCTCCTCTGTTGCCTCCTCTCTGGAAGCCGTGCAGTCCGCTTTGCAGGATCCAAATTCCCCGCTCGCCCTTTCACTCCAATCGCGTGCTTCCATTGAAAAAATGCTTCAGGACATTTTTCCCTATCGCGGCCTTTCGGAGGAGGAAAAGAAAGCTGCCGTACACGATCTGTTCCGTGAAGCCGGAACAGGCAGCGGAACTGCCATTTCCTGGGTCACAGACAAGGCGGACAGCGCTCTGAGCTGGGCGGACGATCGGATCGGAGACGCTGCCGGATGGGTGGATCAAACTATCTCAAACATCGACTATATCGGCGACGTGTGGGATGATGTTGTCCATAGTGATATGGCGGGTTACCTGTTTGATCTCGGCATGGATGGGCTTGGTCTTATCTGCGATACCGGCTCTCTCTTCAAAAACGCCGTGACACTGAACTGGGGGGAAGCAGCGCTTGATCTGTACGACATTATGAACGGCACTTTCGCCATGGGAGGAAGTATGAGTGCTGTTTTTGCTGAAGGCATGAGCTTCTTTTTCACCGGAGAGGATCGGGAATATTGGAAAAATCAGGCACGGGAACAGGCGGGAAACGATGGTCTCGCGGATGTGCTTCGCAGCGAAGATCTGGACGAACTGGCTGTTGTCGTGGATCTGACCGACACCGTTCACAGCGGTGCAAAAACGGGGATCGGAGCGGGAAAATTGGCCGGCTTTACCACGGCGGTCAAAGCGGATCAGGCATCCCTGGGCGAAATTTTTGAAGCCGCAACGGGCTTCAAATCCGGCTCCGATCCACTCGATTCGCTTGAAAATCTCAAGACGGGGTTGGAGTACGCGGAGGGAGTCGGAGAAAAGGGCGTGATACAGACCATCGCGGAACACACCATGCCGGGTAAGATGATAAAGGGAGGCATGGGCACACTGGAGAATGCAGGTCAGATGAAGGAAGACGTTAATGCCATTCAAAACAAGCAATAAGGGAGGGAAGTACGTGGAAGCAAAGGAAAACGTTCTGCCTGAAGGCTGGGACGAGGAAGCATGGAGACAGTCCTTTGCCGAGAACGGCGATTTCCGAAGCGGCACACTGCTGGTCTGTGCCTCCCTCCGCAGAGAGGATTGGCAGGCAGTACGCACGCTGACCGAGCATCTGATCCTTGGATACCGTTCCCTGCTTGCTCCGTATCTGCTCTGGCTGCACAGCACAGCGCTTCGCATGACCGGACACGAACAGGAAGCCAGGGAAGAGCTCACAACGCTTGAGGAGCGCTTTCAATGTCTTTCCTCTCCTCATTTCGCCGTTCTGTATGCTCCGCTTCGCGCCGCTGTTCTGCGGCAAACCGGCCGCAATGAGGAAGCACTGCTGCTGATCAACGCGCTCAAACGTGCCGCGGAGGGGGAACAACGCAACCCGGCGGCTGCCGCATCGCTCCGTTCCCGTATGGAAGAAATGCGAGACGCGTTCGAAACCTCGGCCGCACCGGGCTGAGCCTTCGTTCTTCAAAAAACACTGTTCCGTATGGACAAAATAAAGGAGGAACCAATTATGGCAATCGAAAAAAATTATGTCAGTCCGAACCTGCTGCAGCAAAAATCCCAGGATGTCATGCAGATCCATGAAGAACTCACCGCATCATTGGATCGTCTTACCGCTCTGGTCAACTCGCTGGAGGAAGCGTGGATCGACGACGCACAGGCGCTCATGAGCGAGAAATACGCCCAGCTGCGCCAGCGCACTCTGCCGGACTTTTTGCAGCTGATCGAAAACTATGGCCAGATCATGCGTCAGCGCGCGGAAAGCGCCATGCAGGATGTGAACGCCAACAAGCGCACCATCCAGAATTTCCTGTAAACCAAAGCAGGGGAGCAGGCGCTGCCTGCTCCCCCATTTCCGGTTCCGCACATTTCAAAGAACGTTGTCCGGGAACGCTCTTTGAAACGCGCGCAAGCCAACGAAAGGACGATATCGTATGAAACGACTGCTCCCCCTTCTGCTCGCGCTGCTGCTTTGCTTCCCTATAGTCTCGTGCGTCTCCCCCGCAAAAGCTCCTGACTGGGAGGGCCAGTACGAACTTGGCATGCGTTTTTTATCGGACGGTGACTGGGAGCAGGCTATTCCCGCCTTGCTTTCCGCCATTGAGATCGATCCCAAGCGCGCCGACGCGTACCTTGCCCTGGCGGATGCGTATCTTGCGGCGGGTGAAGCTGACAAAGCCAGAGAACTTCTCGAAAACGTCCCTTCGAATATTGATAATTCCAATGCCATCCAGGAAAAGCTGGACGAGCTGTCCGGCGGAACGGACGATCCATCTTCCACCGCGGAGAACGAAGCAACCGCTCCGAACGGGGAAAGTGCTTTCCAAAATCAGGACGGCTACTCCGCCTTCGACGATCTGCCCGAGGAGCAGCAAGGCCTTGCGGACCATCTTTTGGACACTGCTCTCTCCGGCGGAGATCTCACGGAGATTCTTGAATCCATCGATTGGAACGGCGGCAACTTTCAGACGGAACACAACGGATATAAAATCCGGGTAAGCATGACCGATATGGTACAAACCGGAGCTTACGACGCTCCGGCGCTTGACGGGCTGGAGCAGCATATCCGCTCTCTGCTCGTGGAGCTGCGACCCAAGGAGGGCGATGGCTTCCTCCTTCACTACCAGACAACCAAGGGAGTCATTAACCCTGTCTTTGACGGGGATACCGGTGATATTGTCGGCGCTGATCTCGGATTGCAGACGATTTCCGAATCTGCTTCCTGCTCTTGCTCCAACTGGCAGTGGAACGGCAGCATGACGCTGTCGCGCACCATTTCCACCGAAACCTCCCAGCAATATCTGCGCGGGGAAACCGTCTCGCGGGAGCTGTGGACGCAAATCAATCTCCAAACGGAAACCGGCCAAATGCAGAACAGCCTGCGCACAGGAACCTTCACTACATTGTCGGAGAGTGACAGCAATCTTTACGGCTCTGACTCCAACAGCTGGGAGGAAACGTATGCGGAGGGAACGGATTTTGTGAGTCTCTTCGACATACAGTACGCAAGCGCGGCGGAAGCGGCGGAAAAAGAAATCTGGTAAACCGAAGGAAAGAGGGAAAACCATGCAGGAACGGATGCAGCCCGGCGCGGTTGTCTTTGGAAACTGGACCATCCATCATAAGCTGGGAGAGGGCAGCTTCGGTCAAGTGTTTGAACTTCGGCGCGAAGATTTCGGCGAAACCTACCGCGCGGCGCTCAAGGTCATTTCCGTGCCGCAGAGTCAGGCGGAGCTGGAAGCGGCATTTGAGGAAGGGATGACAGCCGCTCAGGCGGAAGAATATTTCTACAGCGTTGTGGAGGACGTGGTGCGCGAATTCGCTATTATGGCCAGGCTGAAAGGCACCGCAAACGTTGTCGGCTACGAGGATCACCAGGTCATCCGTCACACGCAGGGAATCGGATGGGATATTCTGATCCGCATGGAGCTGCTCACGCCGCTGCTCCCCTATGCCTACGCGCACCCGTTCGCACGGCGCGACGTGATTCGCCTTGGCATCGACGTCTGCAAAGCGCTTGAACTGTGCCAGAAATACAACGTCATTCATCGCGACGTGAAACCCGAAAACATTTTTGTATCTGAAAACGGGGATTTCAAGCTGGGCGACTTTGGCATTGCCCGAAGCATCGATCGCACCGTCTCCGGTCTCTCTAAAAAGGGCACCTTCAATTTCATGGCCCCGGAGGTATATCGCGGCGAAGCGTATGGTTTTTCTGTGGATCTGTATTCACTGGGCCTTGTGCTGTACCGTCTCCTCAACCGCAACCGTCTCCCCTTTCTCCCCGCGCCTCCGGAGCCGATCGCATACCGTCAGCGGGAACAGGCGCTCGCCCTGCGCATGGGCGGCAAGGCCCTGCCCGTGCCGGTGCACGCGCAGGGTCGTCTGGGGGAGATTATCCTTAAGGCGTGCGCGTTTGATCCCAACGACCGCTATGAAAGCCCCAGCCGGATGCGCGCGGATCTGGAAGCTATCCTCTACGAGGAACAGGACGCGGCCTTGATCTACCCTGACGGAGACGAGCTGACGCTCTCGGAAAATCAGTATCTTCCGACCGCCTCCTCCCGCGAAATCTCTTTGCCAAAGGAGGAAAACACCTCCCCCGTGTTCGGAGGCGGACAGGAATCCTCCTTCCAGCCAAATGAAAATACGGATGCAACGGTTCACATCTTTAGCCATGCAGCGGAAAGCAAAACAGACTCCGGCACCGTAAGCGTGTTCCATTCTCCGTCTGACCCTCCAAAAACGCCAAGCAGCAAACAGGAGAAAAAACGCGCAAAGCCCGCGCTTCTCGCGGGCGTAGCCGCTGCCGTTGTCATAGCCGCAGCGGCAGGGCTGTTTGTTTGGAATAGCAGCCGTGTGCAGCAGGAGAACGAACAGACTTATCTCGCCCTGATGAAGGAAGGCACGGCGCTGTGTTCAGACGCGCCGGAGCAGGCAGCAGAAAAATTTCTTGCCGCGCAGTCCCTGCGCCCGGACGCGCCCGAACCGTATCTCTCCTACGCCTACACGCTCTACCTTTGCGGCGAATATGAATCCTGTATTTCCTACATTGAAAATGACCTCGCTCTGGGAAAATCCTACGACGAAACCGTTCAGAGCGAGCTTGCGGCCATTCTCGGCGCAGCATACTTTGAACAGGAGGACTATGCGGCCGCGGCTTCTTTCTTCCGGCTGAGCACTGCAGGCGGCGACATCACCATCGACGAGATGCGCGACTATGCCGTATCGCTGGGCCGTCTTGGGGACGTGGACGCGGCGGATAAGGTACTGGAAGAAATGCGGACGGCAGGCGCTTCCGGGGAATTGCTCGACTATGTACAGGCTGAGACAGATCTTGCAAAAGGCAGCTACAGCGAAGCGGAGCATGGCTTTCTTTTCGTCCTGGAATCCACACAGGATCGCGTTCTGCAAGCGCGCTCCCTGCGGTCCCTTGCGGAGCTGTACCTTGCCTGCGCCGCCTTGGATGTATCCGGCTCCTCCCCCATCGCTGCTCCAGCGGAAGCAGGAGCAGCCTATCTGGCACAAGCAATGGTACGGTACAATCAAAGCGAAAATGCCATTTTGCAGGATCTGCTGGGACGTCTGTATTATGAAGCCGGACAGATCAATGAAAACAATGAAAGCTTTTTCCAGGCCGCATCCGCGTTTCGGCAAGCGATCTCCCTTGGCGCCGGAACGGAAGCTGTTTATGTGCGGCTGTTTTTCTGCGACTATGAAGCCGCTCGCTTTTCCGAAGCACAGCAAACACTTACGGAATTTGAAACTGCTTTTCCACAGTCCTATCTCCCTCACGCTCTGCGGGGACTCGCATACATAGCGGAAGAGAACGAAAAGCCACAAGCTGAACGGGACTACTCTTCTGTACAGGCCGAGTATGAGGCTGCGGGAGAAAGGCTGCGCAGCGGTGACGATCCCGCTTACTATCAGCAGCTTGGAACTCTTCTGGAACAACTCAAAAAAGGCGGCTGGCTCTCCTTTGTCTTGTAAAAGTATGTCGGACTCCCTCTGGTTTTCCGGAATAACAGAGTATGTTTTTTCCTATAAACTGAAGTGTTGGCCTGATTGCATATGCTTTTCTCTGGGAAACAAGGAGAGCAAGACTAGAAACCCATTTCTGAAACATGTCTGAGAGAACACAGAAAAGATTCAGACTTTTTATCAGGGCAAGAGGGGTGATACCGTAGCAAACCATTTGGCAATTTGATGTCTTTTTGTCATCTATCAAGCCCAAGAAACATTATGTTTTTTTCTCCGCTCCT
>DVGZ01000115.1 GCA_018712435.1 Candidatus Caccousia avicola | reverse complement strand
CCCTCGCCTCGCCTTTCTTTTGTCAGTCTATATCCTTATTAGTTTACTGGAAAACCGAAAAAATGACAACTGTTTTTTTACAAGCATTTTTGCATATTTTTACAGGAGAAACTGATAAAAACGACAAAAAGCGCATGGCCCGGAAGCAATCCGTCCGCCATGCGCATATTGTGTCCCACGCGGGGCAACCTAACGCAAACCTGAAGTTTTCGGTCAATAACAGCGCGAAGCGATTTTTTTCGGACCTTTACCGCAAAGCAAAAAGCGGAGTGCGAAGCTGCGAGCAAGAAAGTGCAAAAGGAGGAATTTTCTATGTCACATAAACTGACGGAACAGGAATATCAAAAAATGGCGGAGCGGGCCGCGCCCGGGTCCCCTGTTTTAAAAAACGTACTTCTCGCCTACGTTTCCGGCGGGGCCATCTGCTGTCTGGGACAAGCGCTGTTTGTGGCGTTTTCCGCGCTGGGACTGCCTGAAACGCAGGCGCGGGGCTTTGTCTCCGTGACGCTGATCGGCCTTTCCGCCGCGCTCACCGCTCTCGGCGTGTACGATAACATTGCGCGCCACTGCGGAGCGGGCACGCTGGTGCCGATCACCGGCTTTGCCAACGCCGTCGTATCTCCCGCCATCGAATTCAAGAGTGAAAAAATTATCACCGGCACCTGTGCGAAGCTGTTCACCATCGCGGGCCCGGTGATCACCGCGGGCGTATCCGCCAGCATTGTATATGGACTGATTCTGTGGATTTTCGGAATTGTTTAAATATTGTTTAAAAGTTGAAAATTTTGCTTGCGGGCGCAACCACAAAACAGGGGAAATCTGTTTTGCCTGAGTCAATCTCTCGTGTCTTTTTTTCGCCGTCACAGAATGTGAAAAATATTCACCTCTCGAAACCGTCTTTTTACCTATTGACCCGCTCCCGGCCTGTGTGTAAGATAGAAATCGCGATTGTGAACAAAAGGTGAACACGCAAATTTTTGGGAGATGAGGTGCAGCATGTATGACGAGGACGGTAGGACAGGCGAGCTGGAACGGCGTAAGGCTGGAATACCTGGTAACACAGGACGACGCGGGAAGCGTCGGCGTGGAAATCCGGGAAACGGCCACACGAAGCGTGTTTGCGGCTCTATTCCCGGCTGGGCCGGGGAATCTCGAAAAGGCGGAGGGATTTGCCAAGCGACTGGCAGACGGCCTCGTCTTTGCGGATAACCTGCCGGAGCTCGCGGAGGATTTCCGCATGGAACAGGGTTTTGCCTGATAGAAACGTAAAACCCGCGGATAAGGAAAGGATCAAACGGCCGGTATCGGGCATTGTCCCGGCGCCAGCCGTTTTCCTTTGTCCGTTTGCATCACAGGGAAGCCTTTTCGCCGCGCGCGCGTCTTTTGGGACGCGGCGGCTCCGGCGGAAAACCGGCCTTGCGGATGCTGCGGCGCAGCCATCCTCCCTGCAAATAATAGAAGATGAAAAGCGCGCTCGTCAGCGCCCAGGAGATCGGATAGCCCCAGACAAGCATCTCGATCGTGTGGTACTGCGGCACGACAAAGAGGATCCACAGGATTCTTCCCACGCACACGCCGAAGCAGGTGATGATCATGGGCCAGAAGGAATCGCCCGCGCCGCGCACGGTGCCGGAGATGACCTCCACACAGACATAGGTAAAATAGAACGGGGCCAGCGCATGAATGATCTGCATGCCGCTCGCGATCACGCCCTCGTCGGAGGTGAAGATCCGGAAAATCAGAGGCCCAAACACCAGCACCACGGTGCTGATCAGCGCGGCCGCTCCGAACGCCATCAGGCCGCACACGCGCACACAGCGCCGGATCCGGTCGTATTTCTGCGCGCCGAAATTCTGCCCGGAGAAGGTCGTGGCCGCTGTGCCGAACGCGCCCATGATCATCCAGAAGATGCCGTCGATCTTGCCGTTTGCCGTCCAGGCGGCAATCACGTTGGTGCCGAAGCTGTTGATCGTGGCCTGCACAATGATATTGGAGACATTATAAATCACGCTTTGCAGGCCCGCCGGCAGGCCGATGCGCACAATGTCGCGCAGGATCGGCAGCGAAAAGCGGATATCCCGCAGGCGCACGCGGTACACGTCATCCGAGCGCATGAGAGTGAACATCACCAGCACGGCGCTCACCGCCTGGCAGAGAATCGTCGCGATCGCCGCGCCGTTCACGCCGAGGTTCAGCGCCACAACGAACAGCAGATCCAGCAGCACATTCAAAAGCGTGCTGAAAATCAGGAAATACAGCGGACGCTTGGAGTCGCCCACAGCGCGCAGGATGCCCGCGCCCATGTTATAGACGAGGTTGAACACCATTCCCAGGAAATAAATGCGGATGTAGGAAAGCGCGTGGTCGAAGATATCTGCGGGCGTGCTCATGACGGTGAGCGCCAGCGGCGACACGATCAGTCCCACGACCATGAACACCAGACCGCCCGCAATGCCGAGCGCCGTCGCGGTGTGCACCGCAAGGCTTGTCTCCGCCGGGCGGTACGCCCCGTAATACTGCGAAATGATGACCGTCGCGCCCGAGGACAGGCCGACGAAAAAGCCGACCAGCAGGTTGATCAGCGTTCCCGTGGAGCCGCCCACGGCCGCCAGAGCCTCCTTGCCCACATACTGTCCCACGATAACGGCGTCCACGGTATTGTACAGCTGCTGAAAAAACGTCCCCAGCATGATGGGGAAGAAAAAGATCAGAAGCTGCTTCCAGATCACGCCCTCTGTGATGCCGTTTATCCGGCCTCTCTCCGATGCCATGGATCCATGCCCCTCCCGTTTTTGGCAAAAAATCAGGCGGGCACAAACCCGCTTTCCCACAGCATAGCACCTTTCCACGCCTTTGTCCAGATGGGAGAGAGGGTTTGTGCAGGCTTTCTTTTTCCTTCTGTTGACAACGTGGAGAATCCAGCTTATAATAAAAGTGTGGAAACCCGGACGGTTGCCACAGCATACATAAAACTTACTGAATCTGTGAAGCTTTCACTTCACACAATCCATGAGCCGTTCTGTTGCAGCAGACGGCTCACTTCTTTTTGTTATGGAACTTGTCCCATGCCTGAAGAAAAATCCAGCCAATCGAGACAATCCAAAAAACTTCCTGAAGCGTTATGTATATCACCCCTTTTGAGAAAAATTTCCCGCGAGGGCTCTATACATGCCTTCCTTTCCGCTCCCGCGGGATGGTCAGGCAACCGTCTTTTTAACCGTACACCGTCTACAAAATGGCTAAAACTCAACTGCGGACGGTGGGTTTCCACAGATACCATTATATCGAACGAGTTTCTTCTGTCAATACGAACGTAAAACATCCCGAACGCCTGCGCGTCCGGGATGTTTTGCGTTCGGGCTTCTTTCAGGATTGCTGGAAAACGCTTTAGTGCATCATGGAGCTGACGTTGCCCATCATATCGCCGGCAGCCTGTCCGACGGCGTTCATAGCGCGCTGCACGCTGCGGCGCAGGTGCTTGTTATCCTTCATCATTTTCGCGCCGATCGCCGTCACAGCGGCCGCCGCGGCCATGCCGATACCGATTCCCTTGACCAAACCCATGGTTTCACGATACATTTGCACCAACCTCCAAGCTTGATAAATTTGTTTTGCGGAACGTAGTCCCTGCATTATCCTTCCCCCCGTTCCCGTGTTTTATGGCTCTCAGTTTTTGACAATCCCGTTTTCCGGGCCGTTGCGCTTTTTCCGCCGGTGTGCTACGATAAAAAGAAATCTGAATGAAAAGGGAGATCGTTTCATGCCCTCTTTGCATATCGTCCTTGTTGAGCCGGAGATTCCTCAGAACACCGGCAACGTTGTGCGCACCTGCGCGGCCACCGGCGCGCATCTGCATCTGGTGGGGCCGATGGGCTTTTCCATCGACGACCGAAAGCTCAAGCGCGCCGGGCTCGACTACTGGCGGCTGCTCGACATCACCCTCTATGACAGTCTTTCCGATTTCTTTTCCCGCAACCAGGGAAATTTTTTCTATTTCTCGTCGAAGGCCGGACGCACACATACCGATCCCGTCTACCCGGACAACTGCTATCTGGTGTTCGGCAAGGAGACGGCCGGGCTGCCCGAGGATCTGCTGCGCGCCAACTACGAGTCGTGCGTGCGCATCCCCATGATCCCGGACAACCGCGCCCGCTGCCTGAATCTGTCCAACAGCGTCGCCGTGGGCGTGTATGAGGTGCTCCGCCAGTGGGGCTTCCCCGGAATGCTGTGCGAGGGCAGCCTTTCGGAATAAAATCCTGCCCGGACTGAAAAAGTGCACAAAAGCCTGTTTTCCCCGTTCCCATGCGAAAAAAGAAAGCGTGTCCCCGTTTCCTGTCCGTTTTTTTGGCCTTTTCCGAAACGGCTTTTATTTATCTGTACAGTTTTGCATCGAATGAGACCAAAATTCTTGACATGACACAGGAAAAAAGGCTACAATAAGAAGCAGAATGGCGTTATCCGCCGTTCCGCGGATTACCGGGCGTGACGCACCCGGTCTCTGTTTATTGTTTCCATGAATCTTGAAAAAAATGAATTTTTTAAGGTGATTCCGCACAATTCCGCGCGCCTCATGGGCGCAGGAGATTTTTTGATATAATCACATTTCTTTCACCCCGGCTGAACGGCGTTCGTGCGCCCAAAGCCGGACGCGCGGATTGACGCCTCCGGGCGGGCGGCATCGCCTTGAAGGACAAGGAGGTGTCCAAACAACTTGATACCTATCGTAGCAGCCGTGATCATCGCGGTCGTCTGCGCTGTGGCCGCTGGTGTGGTCTGTTTCTTTGTTGGCATCGCACACCGGAAAAAGCAGGCTGAACTTGCCATGGGCTCCGCGGAGCAGGAGGCCAAACGCATCATAAGCGAAGCCATCAAAACGGCGGAAGCAAAGAAGAAGGAAGCCGTCCTTGAGGGGAAGGACGAAATCCACCGCCTGCGCAACGAAAGCGAAAAAGAACTCAGCGACCGCCGCAAGGAGGTCCAGCGACAGGAACGCAGAATCCAACAGAAGGAAGAAACGCTCGATAAGAAGATCGAGAATCTGGAAAACAAGGATGAAATTCTGAACGGCAAGATCCGGCAGGCCGAGGAACGCCTGGAGGAAGCCGAGGCCGTGAAAAAGAGCCAGTTCGAAATGCTGGAGCGCATCTCCGGCTTCACCATGGAGCAGGCCAAGGATTACCTGCTGAAAAATCTTGAAGATGAGCTGACCCACGACAAGGCCGTCAAGCTCATGGAGTTTGAACAGCAAATACGCGACGAGGCGGAGAAATCCGCCCGCGAGATTATATCCATGGCAATTCAGCGCTGCGCCGCGGATCATGTGGCGGAAGCCACGATCTCCGTCGTACCGCTGCCCAATGACGAAATGAAGGGCCGCATCATCGGACGCGAGGGCCGCAACATCCGCGCCATCGAGACGATGACGGGCGTTGATCTCATCATCGACGACACGCCCGAGGCCATCACCCTTTCCTGCTTCGAGCCGGTGCGCCGCGAAATCGCGCGTATCGCGCTGGAGCGCCTGATCTCCGACGGACGCATCCATCCCGCCCGCATTGAGGAAACCATCGAGAAGGCCCGCCGCGAGGTCGAGGCCACCATCAAGCAGGAGGGCGAACGCGCCGTCATCGAGGCGGGCGTCAATGGAGTGCATCCCGAGCTCGTCAAGCTGCTGGGGCGTCTGCGTTACCGCACCAGCTACGGACAGAACGTGCTCAACCATTCGCTGGAGGTTTCCTTCCTCGCGGGCATTATGGCCTCCGAGCTGGGCCTCGATCCCACCATCGCACGGCGCGCCGGTCTGCTGCATGATATCGGCAAGGCGCTCGACCATGAGATTGAAGGCTCCCATGTCGACATCGGCGTGGATGTGGCCCGCAAGTACAAGGAGAGCGAAACCGTCGTGCACGCCATCCAGGCCCACCACGGCGACGTGGAAGCCAAGACCGTTATTGCCTGTCTCGTGCAGGCTGCCGACGCAATCTCCGCCGCACGCCCCGGCGCGCGCCGCGAGAATCTGGAAAACTATGTCAAGCGTCTGGAGAAGCTGGAGGAAGTCGCCTCCTCCTTCGAGGGCGTTGACCGCTGCTTCGCCATCCAGGCAGGCCGCGAGATCCGCATTATGGTCAAGCCCGAGATCATCACCGATGATCGCATGGTGCTGCTGGCCCGTCAGATCTGCACCAAGATTGAAAGCGATCTGGAATATCCCGGCCAGATTAAGGTGAATATCATCCGCGAGAGCCGCGCGATTGAATACGCCAAATAAGAGAAGATGAGGTACCCATGAATATTCTTGCCATCGGCGACGTGGTCGGCAGCGTCGGCTGCCGTTTCCTGCGCGCCCATCTTCCCACCCTGAAAAAGCTCAAGGGCGTCGATCTCGTCATCTGCAACGGCGAAAACTCCGCGGACGGCAACGGCATCACTCCTTCCAGCGCCGAATATCTCTTTCAGAGCGGCGTGGACGTGATCACCACCGGAAACCACGCGTTCCGCCGCCGGGAGATGTACGCCGTCTTTGATTCCTGCGAAACACTCCTGCGCCCCGCAAACTTTCCCGAGGGCGGCGCACCCGGGCGCGGCTGGCTGGTGTACGACATGGGCCGCGTCCAGGTCGGCGTCATCAATCTGATGGGCGTGGTGTACATGGAGCCGCTCGACAATCCCTTTGACGCGGCGGACCGCATTCTCGCCGCCGGACTGCCGAAAATCACACTCGTCGATTTTCACGCCGAAGCCACGGGAGAAAAGAAAAGTCTGGCCTATTATCTTGACGGCCGTGTGTCCGCCGTCTTTGGTACGCACACGCATGTGCAGACCGCCGACGAGCAGATTCTGCCGAACGGCACCGGCTACCTTTCCGACCTCGGCATGACGGGACCGATCCACTCCGTGCTCGGCGTCAAACCGGAGCTGACCATTGAGAAGATGCACCGCCATATACCCGTTCGCTTTGATTTGGCTGGCGATCCGTGTGAAATGGACTGCGCCCTTTTCACCGTTGACGATAAAACCGGAAGATCGTTATCTGTAGAACGTTTTGTAATAAAATAGACAAAATATTGCAAATATCGACAGGAAAACTTGCTTTTTTTCGCATAATGCCGTATATTTATGATAGAAATTTCTCTGATCTGGAGGCGGCTTTATGGAAATTCTCAAGGTATCGTCAAAATCAGCGCCCAACTCCGTGGCGGGCGCCATCGCAGGAGTCATTCGGGAATCCGGATCCGCCGAATTGCAGGCTGTGGGGGCGGGAGCCGCCAATCAAGCCATCAAGGCTGTTGCCATTGCGCGCGGCTATCTGGCTCCTTCCGGAATTGATCTGATCTGCGTGCCTGCTTTTGTCAGCGTCGAAATTGACGGCGAAGAGCGCACCGCTATGCGTCTCATCGTCGAACCCCGTTAAGCTTCCGGTTTTCTCCGTGGCAGCAGCGCGGGCTGCTCAGCACACGAACCACACACAGCCGGGCATCGGGCTTGCCCGATGCTTGCGCGACTTGCTCGCCGCAGGCGCAGGCTGAGCCTGCACACAGCGGCCCGCGCGGCAGCTGTGTCAGAAACATCAGCCCGGCGGCGCGGGATGGTCTCAACTTGCTCCCGTATTGCTCTACGGCGGCAGCACAAGACACCAAAAACGGCGTCTCTGTGATCGAAATCACAGGGACGCCGTTTTCTGATTTGCAAAGAGTTTCTGCTGCATGGGAGCAGGCTTTTCCGTGTTGGCACATTTTCTGTATTCTTGAAAGAAAAACAGGGGTATGCTATAATGATAAAAAAGGTTTGCGCCTGCGCCTGCGGCGAGCAAGTCGCGTAAGGCGGCTCCGCTTTAACTGACATTTCAGTACTGCGCCACTGTGCGCCATTAGGGAGAGTAAAAGGGAGATTGGGAAGGAAATGCAAGACAACAGGATTTGCGCCGTACTGCTGAGCGACTATGACGGCGCACCGCAGAACAAAGCGGTTTTCTGCCGCCTTCTGCGGGAATGGTACGGCGGCAAACGCCGCCAGAGCGGGCGGGAGCACGCTGTGGAGAACGGAAAAGAGATCTCCTACGTTTACCGCCTGACAAAGCGTGATCTGCGCTGGGAAAAGCGCTGCGGCTCCCTGATGCTGGAGGAGGCCGCGCCCGAGGAATACGGCTGGAGCATTGTGACGCGCAGCTTTGAAGGCGACGTCGTGTCCAAAATCCGTCTGGATCATGATTATCACTGGCTGCAAACCGCCTATTTTGACAACGGCTTTACCGGCCGCACCTCTGTCTGTCTGCGCCCCGCACAGGACGGCAAGCTGGAAATGGTGCGCTGGGATACGGAAACCGATGCGTATAGGACGGAGCTTCTCACCGCCTGCGAACTGCCGCAGGGGGGCTTGTCCAGCCTGGTGAACGCCGAAGCGGGAGAACCGCCCGTTCTCGCGGAGCTGGTCAACGGACGCGTGGGTTATTGCCCGCCTGAGCAGGCCGCGCGCCGCGCCGCTGTCCTGGAGCGGGAAAAGGATCACCCCTTGTCGATGGAGGTCCCCACAGCCGGGGAGAGCGATGACGCGCTTGACCGATTCGAGGTCATTGACAATACCGTGCACCCTGTGCTTCCCGTGCAGAAAAAGCCGAAAAAGGAGATTGCCGCGCCCAAGGAGAGCGACTACGCCGTCAACCGTGAAATCGGTTTTTTCGAGGAGGAACCCATCATTGAGACCGCTCCCCGCCCGGTCGAACGGATCCGAATCGACGACGATGTGAACGCCAAAGCGGTCAGCGCCCTTCTGGACGAGGTTTCCAACGCGCGCAAGGGAGAAGGCAAGCCTTCCCGCTACACGGTAGCGGCGCGCGGCAGCGCGGGAACCGTGCAGTCCGCTTTGAAGGAAAAGAAACCGGAGGGTCTTCCGCCCGAGCAGGAGCCAATCCTGCTGCCGTCGCTCAAGGCGGTGAAGCAGATCGTTGTGAGCGCGGAGGAAAGCTATCTGTATTTCGGCGGCTTACAGGACGGCAAGCGCACCGGCCGGGGCCGTACCCAGATGGAAAACGGCTGTACTGCCTACGAAGGGGATTACCGCGACGATCGCCGGGACGGCTTCGGCGTGTACTACTATAAAAGCGGCAAGCTCTGCTATGCGGGCCATTGGAAGCAAAACGCGCGCGAGGGCGCGGGCGTGGCCTTCAGCTCGCGCGACGGCTCCCTTTTTGCGGGACGCTGGAAGGATAATGTCCCGACGGGCCTGGGCGCCGCCTTTGATCCGGACGGCAATCTGATCTACACCGGCGAATGGAAAGACGGCAAGCGTCACGGTCATGGCACGGAATACCGCGACGGCAAGATCCTTTTCACCGGAGAATGGGAAGCCGGCCGCCCGGTGAAGGGGTTCCGGCGCATTGACTGACACAACAGGAGGCGCTGCCTGATGGAGTATGTAGAGCTTTACAATGTGGAATACGGCGAATGTGTGGTTCTCGGCGGAGCTCATCATGACATTTTGATGGTAGACTGCGGAAGCATGAACCGCAGCCGCAAGGAGGACGGCCGTGAGCTGACGCTTTGCGTGAGCGAGGAGATTTTTGAACGTTACCGCAAAGCGTCCTCCCGCACATTTCTGCTCTCACACTGCCACCGCGACCACCTCTCCGGCTTCTGGAACCTTCTGGGGAAGGAGCCAAAATATTTCAATCAGATTTATCTTCCCGCCAGCCCGTGCGACCGCAATGGCCGCGCGCTGCTGCTGGAATTTGCCCTGTTTGTCTTTGTGTTTCTGCGGGATCAGACGGACTATTCCCGCGCCAATATCGCTTCCCTGCGCCTGTTTGAGCGCACGGCGCGCGCTTCCGGGCCGGAAACCGTGCGCGGGTTGGGAGCGGGGGACAGCTTTGTCTTTGACGGCGTGACCTATGACGTTCTGTGGCCGCCGCGCGAGGACTATCCCTTCTCCGATCTGTTTGCGGGCGCGGTGGAGGAGCTGAACATTGAGCTGTCCTCGCCGTTTCTGCCGGAATGTGCCCGCACGTTCCAGGCTTTAAAAAACGAATTCTGCCGCGCCTATTGCCAGGCCGCGTCCGGCGCGCCTCTGAACGCACAGGCGATTGCGGAATGTACCTCGCTGCTGGTGCGCATTGACGAGCTGGCGGCGGAGCTGAACCTGCTTCCGCCCGCTCCGGATATCCGCGAAATTCTGAACCGTCCCGTCACGCGCACGGCTTACGCGGACGCGCTCAACGCGGCAAGCGTTGTATTTCACAACCGCCGTACACAGGAAGCCAGCCTGAACGACATCCTCATGACGGGCGACGCCGCGCCGGAAACCTTCGACGCCATCGCGGACAAACTCTATGCCGGGTACTACATTCTGAAAACGCCGCATCACGGCACAGCCAGCCATTGGAGCCATATTTTCTTTGAGCTCTCCGCTGAACATCTCCTGATCAGCAGCGGAGGCTATGACAAGGGCGGAAAAATTGCGCAGGAGTATGTGGATTTTCCCGCCGTCAAGCACTGCACCAACAGCGAACCCTGCCAATGGTTCCAGGGAAGCGGCTGTTCCTGCGGCCGTATGGCCATCTGTTACGATTTGGAGGACGGGCCCGCGCTCAGCATCAAATGCCCCTTTGTGCGCGGAGAGACCCAGGAAGCCGCCTGCCGGATCTATGTGGTCGGCTCCTCGGGACGCCGTTCCTGCCTGTGTGACAATCTCTCCGCGGCCCCGCCGCTGTAAACAAGGTACTCTCTATGAAGCAAAAGCGAAAAAGACTTCTTTTCACGGGAATAATTGCCGCAATTGCGGTTGTGCTTATCCTATGGACGATTTGGGAGAATGTAACGGTAGGGGTAACGCACTATACCGTTGCGAGCAGCCGCCTTCCCGCGTCGTTTGACCACTATAAAATTGTGGTTGTATCGGATTTGCACAACGCTGAGTTTGGCAAAGAAAACGATCCGATTATCAGACTGGTCAAAGAAGAAAATCCGGACATGATTGCATTTACCGGAGATTTGATCGATTCCAGCAGAACCAACATAGAAACAGCCGGCAAGCTTGCGCAGAATCTCGCTGAAATCGCCCCCTGCTACTATGTGACGGGCAATCACGAAGCATGGATTGGCGAACAGTATCAGATATTGGAAAAGAAACTGCTTGATGCAAGCGTCGTCACTCTTCATGACAACTTTGTTCTATTAACAAAGAATGAGGAGACAATCCAGCTCGCAGGCCTGGATGACCCCGATTTTACAGACAGAGATTCCTTCATTCAGCAGAGCATGTTGGAAACGAAACTGGCCAATCAGAATTTGAATATCAGTAAATTATGACCTCTCAACAGAGGTTACAGTGTTTTAATAAAATCCTCCAAAAGCCTTGAAAATAAAGGATTTATCGCAATGTGTTCGCCTTATCT
>DVGZ01000114.1 GCA_018712435.1 Candidatus Caccousia avicola | reverse complement strand
GAAACAGCCGTGGAGCCCGAACAGGAGCCGGATCCTACTCCTGAAAGCCTTTCCTATCCGATCGGCAAAAGCGTATCGCAGCGATTCAGTGGGGACAACCCTGTTTATTCGGAAACCATGGGAGACTGGCGCGTTCACAGCGGCGCGGATATCCCGGCGCAAGCGGGAGAAACCGTGACGGCAGCCTGTGCGGGCACCGTCTCAGCCGTATCGCAGGACGAGCTGTACGGCGGCTGTGTGGTGATCACGCAGGGCGAGCTGGAGGTGCATTATTATGGTGTGGATGAAATCGCGGTAAAGGCGGGCGATTCCGTGGCGCAGGGCGACGCGATCGGCATTTTGGGCAGCGTGCCTTGTGAAAGCGCCGACGGCGATCATCTGCATCTGGCCGTCAAGCGCGCGGGCGCATGGATCGATCCGCTGGAACTGCTTTCCTAAGCATCCAACGGCAGTATTTTGGCTTTCAGACCGGCCGGTTGACGCTCCTCTCCCCTGTGTGGTAAACTGGAAACAAGAGCTGGAAAGGAAAGGGATGGGACGCCGCCGTGTCTGAGATGAAAACAGATGGGACTTTGCGGATCGGGCTGATTCAAATGAATTCCACCCCCTGCGATCCTTTGCAAAACAGGGAAAAAGCAGAGCGCCTGATCCGCAAAGCCGCACAGGCAGGCGCTGATCTGGTGCAGCTTCCGGAAACCTGGAACACCGGTTTTTTCCCAAAGGAACAGCTTTCTTCCCTGGCGGAGCCGGAGGACGGGGAAAGCCGAAAGCTGCTCTCCCGTCTTGCCAAAGAGCTGCATCTGGCGATCGCGGGCGGATCCATCTTAACCCGCCGCGGAAGCCTTGTCTGCAATTCCTTCGTTTTTTACACCGGGGAAGGCCGTCTCGCGGGAGAATACGACAAGATACACGCATTCTCCCCTTCGGAAGAAAACGCGTATCTCCAATCGGGCGGCAGTCTGTGCTGCCTGGACGCCGGAGGAATGCGGGCCGGTGTGCTGTTATGCTACGATCTGCGCTTTTGTGAACAGGCGAGACTTCTTGCTTTGCAGGGAGCGGAGCTTCTGCTGGTCTGCGCTCAATGGCCGCGTAAGCGTTTGGAGCATTGGCGGATATTGGTGCAGGCCCGCGCGATCGAAAACCAGGTGTTTGTCTCGGCGGTCAACGGATGCGGATGCTTTGACAGCGTGCAAAGCGGGGGCGGTTCTCTCGCCGTTTCCCCCTCGGGAGAAATACTGGCCCAGGCGGGAAAGGAGGAGGAAATTCTCCTCGCGGAACTGCGAACAGCTGAGAGAACCGCGCTGAAAAGGCGGATGGATCCTCTTCTCGATCGCAGGCCGTCGCTGTATGCGGGTCTTTGCCGGTCCGCGCCACATCAATAAACGCTTTTCCGGGCAGGGCGAAGCGGCAGCAGCCGCTCCGCTCTTTTTTGTCATTTTCCAAACGGAAAATGAGACGAAGCTGTGACGAAAGTGTAATAAAAAAAATATTGGTATCTGTCGTGTTTTGTGGTAGAATAGTCGAAAGGCTGCCGGCCTTTTGATGATTGCAAGAATTTCGGCCGCGCCGCACCGGACGCCGCAGGCGGATATGGAAAAGCCCGCTTTGGGCGTATACAGGGAAGGGTTGGATGGTAAACCATGATTTTCAGCAGCTTGATCTATCTGTTTTTCTTCTTTTTGATCGTACTGCTTGCGTATTATCTTGTGCCGCGCAAGCTGAAAAATTTATGTCTGGTCATATTTAGTCTGGCATTTTACGCATGGGGCGAGCCCGTTTATGTAGTGCTGATGATCCTCACCATTCTGGTGGATTTCTGCTGCGGGCTTTTAATTGGCCGCTTTGCGGAACGCAGAGGGGCGGCCCGCGCCGTGGTGCTGGGAAACGTCCTGATCAACCTTGGTTTGCTGGGCTGGTTCAAATACGCGGGACTTCTCGTCAGCACCTTCGATCAGATCACAGGGCTTGGCGTATCCATCCCGGATGTGGCTCTGCCGATTGGTATTTCTTTTTATACCTTTGAAAGCATCTCCTATGCGGTGGATGTTTACCGCAAGGAAGCGCCCCCGATGAAGAACATCATCAATTTCGCCACCTATCTCTCCTTCTTCCCCCATCTGGTGGCTGGTCCCATCGTGCGCTACGAAAAGCTTCAGGCTCAGGTGGTCCAGAGACAGGAGACGCTGGAGAAATTCACAGCGGGTATGATGCGCTTCTGCAAAGGCGTTTTCAAAAAGGTTTTGCTCGCCAACAATCTGGCGGGTCTTGCCGAGCGCGTCCAATACATGGGAAATCCGTCCACACTGGAAGCCTGGATGGGAATTCTCGCTTACACCTTCCAGATTTACTTTGACTTCTCCGGCTATTCGGATATGGCTATCGGTCTGGGTATGATGTTCGGCTTTGAACTGCCGGAAAACTTCGACCATCCCTATATTTCCCGCAGTGTGTCCGAATTCTGGCGCAGATGGCATATCACATTGGGCGGCTGGTTCCGGGAATATGTATATATTCCGCTGGGCGGAAACCGCCACGGAAAGCTGTGCACGGTGCGAAATCTCGCCATTGTCTGGGTGCTGACGGGCCTGTGGCACGGAGCAAGCTGGAACTTCGCTTTCTGGGGCGCCTACTATGCCGTTCTGATTATTTGTGAAAGGCTTTTCCTCGGTAAGCTGCTGGAAAAAACGCCTGTCTTTATCCAATGGCTCTATACCTTCCTTGCGGCTGTGATTGGCTGGGTGTTTTTCTCGTATACCGATATCAGTGCGGCGTTCCGCGTCCTTGCGGCCATGTTCGGATTCCACGGAAGCGGAACAGATTCTCTTGGCCTGTACGCTTTGCTGACATACGGCGCGACCATGCTGATTGCCGCGGTATGCAGCACTCCGGTGGCAGGAAACCTTCTGGAAAAGCTGCGCACCTCCGGAAAGCCCGGAAAGGTGATCTGGTGCACCGGTTTTCTGGTGCTGTTTGTCGTCAGCATTGCCTTCTTGGTGGATAATTCCTACAATCCGTTCCTGTACGCCAAATTCTGAGAAGCCGCTTTGTAAAACTGCAAGGAGTATTTTTCTATGAAAATACAAAATGTAAAAAAAGAATGGAAAAAATGCGAACCTGAATATGCCGTTCTCACCGTTATCCTGCTGCTTTTCCTGGTGGTGGGAGCCGCATGGATTGTATTTGCTCCAAAGGAGGATTTCTCGGAGGATGAAAACCGCGCGCTGGAACCCACCCCGAAGCTGAGCGCGGAGAGCCTGCTTGACGG
>DVGZ01000113.1 GCA_018712435.1 Candidatus Caccousia avicola | reverse complement strand
TTTCAAAATCTCCGTACCTTTCTTTTTCCTTTGTAGGACCAACGATATTTTTTACTTTTTCTTTTGCCAAGGCTTCTTCACTTACCCCTGGTAGAACCAGGGGTTTTGTTAAGCCTAGAGGCAACAAAAACGGAGCCCACAGGAGAAATTCTCCTGTGGGCTCCCATTTTCTGTTTCTTTTCTTATTTGCGCTTGCCGGGAACGGGCTTCTTTGCGGAAGCCGGAGCGGCGGCAAGAGTCTGCGCCGGAGCCGGAACGGGCTTCACAGCGGCCTTCTTTGCCATCGGCAGCGGATTGGCGTTCCAGATGTTGTTCGCATACTCGCGGATAGCGCGGTCGGCGGCAAAGCGTCCGGCCTGCGCGATATTCACAAGGCACATCTTCTGCCATGCGGTCTTGTCGAGATACAGCTCCTGTGCCTTCTTCTGCGCCTTGCAGTAGGAGTCGAAGTCGGCAAGAACCATATAGGGATCCTGCGTGGAGAGGGAACGAACGATATCGTGGAAATCCACACCGCCGAGTCCGCGGCCCAGCTCGCGCAGAGCGTGGCGGATATCCGCGTTGTTCTCCGCGATCACTTCGGGATGGTAGCCCTTCTGCTTGAGATCGTTGACCTGCGGGGTCGTCATGCCGAACAGGATGATGTTTTCGTCGCCCACAGCCTCATGAATCTCCACGTTCGCACCGTCGAGCGTGCCGAGCGTGACAGCGCCGTTGATCATGAACTTCATGTTGGAGGTGCCGCTGGCCTCGGTGCCCGCGAGGGAGATCTGCTCGGAGATATCGGCGGCGGGAATCATCAGCTCCGCGAGGGAGACACGGTAATCCTCGACATAGACGACCTTCAGCTTGTCGTTCACGCGCGGATCGTTGTTGATGATTTCGCTCAGCTTCACGATGAAGCGGATCATCTGCTTGGCAAAATAGTAGCCCGCGGCGGCCTTCGCGCCGAAAATATAGGTGTGGGGCGTGTAGTCCGCGTTCGGGTTGTCGCGCAGCCACATATATTCACTCAGGATATGCAGAGCGTTCAGGTGCTGGCGCTTGTACTCGTGCATGCGCTTGACCTGCACGTCAAAGATCGAGTTGGGATCGATGACGATGTTGTTGGCCTGCTTGATATAGGCCGCGAGACGCTCCTTGTTGCCGTGCTTGATGGCGGCGAGCTGTTCGAGCACCTTTTTGTCATCCTTGAACGCCATGAACTTCTCCAGCTCGGAAGCGTCGAGGATATAGCCAGAGCCGATCTTCTCGGTGAGCAGAGCGGCCAGCTCGGGATTGCTCTGGTTGAGCCAGCGGCGGTGCGCAATGCCGTTCGTCACATTCTGGAATTTCTGCGGCATCACGGTATAGAAATCGTGGAACACGGTATCTTTGAGAATGTCGCTGTGCAGGGCGGACACGCCGTTGACACTGTGGGAACCAGCCACGGCCAGGTTCGCCATCTTGACATAGCCGTCATTGAGCGGAGCCATACGGCCAACCTGATAGCCGTCCACGCCCATCTCGTGCATGCTCGCGCAGAAACGGCGGTTGATTTCTTCCACAATCTGATAGATACGCGGCAGGCGCAGGCGGAACATATCCTGTCCCCAGCACTCCAGCGCCTCGCTCATGACGGTGTGGTTCGTGTAAGCCACGGTGCGCGTCACGATATCCCACGCCGCTTCCCAGGTGTAGCCGCACTCGTCGAGCATAATGCGCATCAGCTCGGGGATCGCGAGAACGGGGTGCGTGTCGTTGAGGTGAATGGCGGCCACGTCCGGCAGATTGTCGAGCGTGCTGTACTTGAACAGATGGCGGCGCACGATGTCCTGAATCGTGGCGGACACCAGGAAATACTGCTGCGTCAGGCGCAGGCTCTTGCCCTCGATGTGGTTATCCTCCGGATAGAGCACCTTCGTGATAACCTCAGCCATGGCGTTCTGCTCCATGGCGCGCATATAGTTGCCGGAGTTGAACATCTTCATGTCGAACTCGGGCGAACGGGCGGCCCAGATGCGCAGCTTAGCCACGCAGCGTCCGTCGTAGCCGGACACATACATGTCATAGGGAATCGCGAGGACGTTCGTGTAATCCTTGTGATTCACAATGTGGTACTGGTTGTTCCAGCCCTCTTCAATGTGGCCGTCGAAATGAACCTCGATGGCCTTCTCCGGCACCTCCTGGAGCCAGACCTTGCCGCCGGGCAGCCAGAAGTCGGGCAGCTCCGTCTGCCAGCCGTCCACCAGCTTCTGGCGGAAGATACCGTATTCATAGCGCAGGGAGTAACCGATCGCCGGATAGCCCTGCGTGGCCAGACCGTCGAGGAAGCACGCGGCCAGACGGCCCAGACCGCCGTTGCCGAGACCTGCGTCCGGCTCCTCCTCATAGAGATCGTCCAGCTTGATGCCCATCTGCGAGAGAGCCTCGCGGAAATTGGCTTCCAGCCCGAGGTTGAACAGGTTATTTTTGAGCGAACGGCCCATCAAAAACTCCATGCAGAGATAATAGATCTGCTTGGTGTGGGTTTTTTCCGCATCCACCTTCGTCTCCGCGCGGCCCTTGCAGAGCAGATCGGAGATGATCAGCGCGACAGCCTTGTAGTAGTGTTCGTCGGTCGCATTCTCCGGGCTGACCCCGAAGTTATGCTGCAGGCGGCTTTCAATTTCCTCCTTGATCTTGCCGACAGACATTGCGTAATTCATAATTCACAGCCTCCATCGAGAGTCCCCCCGCCGGGCTCCGGGAAAAGGAGCGGCCCGCGGGCGGCTTTCTTTTTTCAAAATCAATTTGTGTAATGTGTCTATTATATAACAGAAAACCGCTAAATTCAATACTGTAGGAAAAGGATTCCAAAAAGCGGCGAATTCTCCATTTTGCAAAGATGTAATCAGTATTTTCGTCGATCCTGCACAAAGTCTGATTTTCAATTCCTTATGGGCAAAAACAGGTCTATTTTTGTGCACATTATACAATTTCGACTAAAGAGCTTCTTCTTTGCATATGAGACAGGCAATGCAAAAGGCGACCGCTTGAACCTCCGGGGGAAAACGTGGTACAATAGCCGCAGAGCGTTCGGGCGCGGGCCGTTCAGCGGGAAACATGCCGCCGCGGGTGCGCGCCGCCCGGCGGCGGAAGGAGGATCCTATGCAGACAAAAAAACGAATTTTTTTGATGGACGAGCTGCGCGGCTTTGCCGTGTTCTGTATGGTCTTTTACCACGGCTTTTACACCATGGCCTATTTGCTGGGCCTGCCGTGGGGCGAATGGCTGTACCGCTTTTTCATGCCCGCCGAGCCATGGTTTGCCGGGCTGTTTATTTTTATCGCGGGAATTTCGTCGAACCTGACCCACTCCAACCTCGTGCGCGGAGCCAAGCTGTTCGGCGTGGCGCTTCTCGTCACGATCGCCACCGCCGTCGCTGTGCCGCAGGAGCTGATCGTGTTCGGCATCCTGCATTTTCTCAGCATCTGCATGATGGCCTTCGGGCTTTTGCAGCGCCTGCGTTCTTCTCACGGCGATCCTGCTCCGTTTCACCTCTGGCCCGTCGTGCTCTGCGCCGTGCTGCTTATGCTGACATGGCGCGTCCCCTCGGGATATCTGCAAATTCCGTTCCTTCTGCGGATTAACCTGCCGCAAGCGTGGTATCAGCCCTGGCTCGCGCCGCTCGGCCTGCCGGGGGCGGGCTTTTCCTCCGCCGACTATTTCCCGCTGATCCCCTGGTGCTTTGTCTTTGCCGCCGGGACGGTCGTGGGACGGCTGGCGCGGGACGGAAAATTCCCCGCCTGGACGTATCCCTCGCGTGTGCCGTTCTTTTCGTTCCTCGGCCGCCACGCCCTTCTGATCTATATTGTTCATCAGCCTGTGATCTACGGCGCCGGGCTTCTGGTGCAGTGGATCGGCTCTCAGCTTTGAAGAAAGGTTCTGATTTTCATGAAAAAATGTCTGGTTCGCGTCCGGGAAGATGACGCCGCCGCCCTCGCCGTGCTCGGCAAGGAGATTTGGGAGGAGCATTACACCTCCATTCTCGGCCCTGAGCAGGTGGAATACATGGTGCGGGAATTCCAGTCCGAGCCCGCCGTCCTGCGCCAGATGCGCGAGGAAAACTATACCTATTGGTTCTTCACCGTCGACGGCGCGCGCGCCGGATACCTCGGCGTACAGCCCAAGGAGGACGGCACGCTGTATCTCAGCAAGCTTTACATTGCGAAACGCTTTCGCGGGCTGGGGCTTTCCCGCCTGGCCCTCGATTTCCTTTTCGGCTGGTGCGCCGCAAAGGGACTGCGCTCCATCTGGCTCACCGTCAACCGGCACAACGACGGCTCCATCGCGGCGTATGAAGCGCTCGGCATGAAGCGCGTGCGCGAGCAGGCGGCCGACATCGGCGGCGGCTTTGTGATGGACGATTTCGTGTATTCCATTGACGTGCCGGAAGGAGGAGCCTTATGAATTTCGCACAGGAGCTTGCCAATCAGTTTTCTCTCCAACTCTGGCAGGCGGAAAAGGTCATCGAACTGATCGACGAGGGAAACACCATCCCCTTTATTGCGCGCTACCGCAAGGAAGCGCACGGAAGCCTGGACGACCAGACGCTGCGCGGGATGGCGGAGCGTCTCGAATACCTGCGCGGGCTGGAAAAGCGGCGTGAGGAAGTGCGCGGCCTGATCGACGCCGTCGGAGCGCTCACGCCGGAGGTAGCCGCTTCCCTCGACGCGGCCTCCACCCTCGCGGAGCTGGACGACGTATACCGTCCATTCCGCCCGAAGCGCCGCACCCGCGCCTCGATGGCGAAGGAAAAAGGGCTGGAACCGCTGGCCCTTCTGCTCCTGGAACAGAAACCGCAGGTGGATCCCCTCGCGGAAGCCGCCGCGTACATCGACGCGGAAAAGGGCGTGGAGTCGGCGGAGGATGCGCTGGCCGGGGCGCGCGATATCATCGCGGAAAACGTCTCCGACGATCCCTCCCTGCGCAAGCGTCTGCGCGTGGTGGCAATGGCACAGTCGGATCTCGTCTCCAAGGCCGCGAAACCGGATGAGGACTCCGTCTATGCTCAGTATTACGACTTCCGCCAGCCGGTGCGGCAGGCGGCGGGGCACCGCGTCCTCGCCGTGGATCGCGGCGAGCGTGAAGGCTTTTTGAAGGTGAGCATCGAGCTGGATCGCGCCCGTGCGCTTTCCATTGTGGAATCGGCCTGCGTGCGCGGCATGTCCCCCTCCTCGCAGGAGGTGCACGCGGCGGCGGAAGACGCTTACGACCGTCTGATCTTCCCCTCTCTCGAGCGTGAAATCCGCGCCGCCCTCACGGAAAAGGCCGACGAGGACGCGATCAAGGTGTTCCGCGTGAACCTGCGCCAGCTTCTCATGCAGCCGCCCGTCCGGGGCAAGGTGGCGATCGGTCTCGATCCCGGCTACCGCACCGGCTGCAAGGTCGCCGTCGTCGACGCGACGGGCCGTGTGCTCGACACAGGCGTGATCTATCCGACGCATTCCCAGACCAAAAAGGACGAAGCCGCCCGCACCCTGCGCCGCCTGATTGAAAAGCACGGCGCGCAGGTGATTGCCATCGGCAACGGCACGGCTTCCCGCGAAACGGAGCTGTTCACGGCGGACGTGCTCTCCTCCCTGCGCGCGGACGGGAAGCCCGCTCCCTCCTATATGGTTGTCAGCGAAGCGGGGGCCTCCGTCTACAGCGCCAGCAAGCTGGCCGCGCAGGAATTCCCCGATTTTGACGTAACTCTCCGCAGCGCCGTCTCGATTGCGCGCCGTTTGCAGGATCCGCTCGCGGAGCTGGTCAAGATCGACCCCAAAGCCATCGGCGTGGGCCAGTACCAGCACGACATGCCCCCGAAGCAGCTGGGTGAAGCGCTGGGCGGTGTGGTCGAGGACTGCGTGAACACCGTCGGCGTGGATCTGAACACCGCTTCGCCCAGCCTGCTGGAAAAGGTGTCCGGCGTGTCGGCGGCTGTTTCTAAAAATATTGTGGCGTACCGTGAGGAGCACGGAGCCTTCACCAGCCGCGCGGAACTCAAAAAGGTGCCGAAGCTTGGGCCGCGCGCGTTCGAGCAATGCGCGGGCTTCCTGCGTGTACCGGAAAGCCGCAGCGTACTGGACAACACCGCCGTGCACCCGGAAAGCTACGGCGCGGCGGAAAAGCTGCTCTCCCTGTGCGGACGAGACCTTAACGACGTAAAATCCGGCTCGCTCGGCGATCTGACCGCCGACGTGGAGCGCATCGGCTTCGCGAAGGCGGCGGAGCAGGTGGGCGTGGGCGAACCGACGCTGCGCGACATTGTGGCGGAGCTGCTCCGCCCGGGCCGCGATCCCCGCGACGAGCTGCCCCCGCCGCTCCTGCGCACGGACGTGCTCTCCATGGAGGATCTCAAGCCGGGCATGGAGCTGACCGGCACGGTGCGCAACGTCATTGATTTCGGCGCGTTCGTCGATATCGGCGTACACCAGGACGGTCTGGTGCACATCTCGCAGATCTGCAAAAAGTTCATCAAGCATCCCGGCGAAGTGCTCAAGGTCGGCGACATCGTCACCACCCGCGTCCTCTCCGTCGACCTCAAAAAGAAACGCATCTCTCTCACCATGCTCCCAGGCTGAGCCTGGACAAGGTTGAACCTTGACACAATTCGCGCACGCCGCGTCCCGCGGCGAACCATGGTAAAACACGTTGACCCCCTTGCGATCTCACGTCGCAAGGGGGTTTTGCTTTGCGGCCCGCGACCCAGCCACGGAGCGGCGCGGTGGGTTGGCTGTCATTTTCAGCGGAGTGCTAATTGACGCGCACAGCTTCCCGCAAGCCCGTACCCCCAACCCACGGAAAACCTCGCGCCCTGGCTAACGCCAGTTCGCGGTCTGAAGCATAATTTTACAGGCTTCGCCCGGAAAATTACGCTTCAGCAGCCCGAAGTTTCGCCGCAAGCTTCTGTAGCACCGTTCCCCAACGCACGGAAAACATCAAAATTATTCCCCACGCTAATTTTGATGTTTTCCCCCACCAGCCGGCCAGTCTTGCGCGTCAGCGCAAATTTGGCCGGCCGTGACGGGGGAGAGGGGGCGGCAAACCAACGTAGAAAACAAAGCGTGGGGTTCGAAGGGGCAAAGCCCCTCGCGAATCTTT
>DVGZ01000112.1 GCA_018712435.1 Candidatus Caccousia avicola | reverse complement strand
ATCCCGGTGAAGTATAATGAAACCACACGAAAAGCAGATTACATTATGCGTGTCTCGGGAGACAGCATGGAGCCTAAAATTCACGACGGAGATCGCATTTTGGTGCGCGTACAGCCCTCGGTGGAGGAGGGAGAGATCGGCGTGTTTATTCGAGACAGCGAATGCGTTATCAAGGTCTATCGCGGTGATTATCTCGAAAGCCTTAATCCCCAATATGGCAACCTTCCATTCCGCGGCTTCTCCGAGTGTAAAGGTCTTGTGATTGGAGTGCTTCGCCCGGAGTGGATCATAAAAAAATAAGAGTACAAGTTCTCCCCAGGATCCTCGTGTCTTATTCTCGGTAAAGCCGTGGCGTTTTTATAAGCAGGGTGAAATAAAAGATTATTCCGGAGGGAAGCAAGGAAAAATGATTATCTTTTTCGTTGTAGTTTTCTGCCTGGCAATATGCGGCGCTGTTATCTTTGGTATGGTGGTCGGAATAAAAGAAGGAACGGCTGAGAGAAAGTATTACAAGAACAGAAGGATGAAAGCCAGAACTGCTTATTCCTCAAACAGACCGAATAAGTCCTTTTCCGAAAAAGAGGAAGAAAATAATAAAACGATACTGGAACGTCGAACCGTTTATCGCGGCGACAAGGCAATAGGCTCTGTGACCTTTTCCGTCACTGAACAGCACCAGAAAAAGGATGGGCCTCTCGAGCCGGTTTCACCTGACGCGATCGGCGGATATGTTTCTCCTTCAGGAGGGTATATCAACTACGCGCGGTTTCAGGTGACAGGAATCAAGCCCTCCACAAAGCGTAGAAACACGAGAATTTACGAGACCTTTCACGAAGAAGATGCACTCAATCAAGCCCGTGCCGAGGGCTTTGTTGAACCGTTTGAAGTAAAGGTTCTTCCTGCTGAGCCGCCGTCGGATAGGCAGCTTTCTTATGCAAGAAATCTAGGCGCAACGATTCCAGAAGGAGCGTGCAAGCAGGATGTGAGCGCCATCATTGACCGCATCGTGGACGAGGAGGAAGATCCCGTGGAGGAAAAACTTGCGAAAATTGCGAATGACTGTGGCGTAAAATTTTCCAGATACCACGGCCGGACGCAAATCATGAACCTTGCGCTTTCTTTGCCTCCAGAAGAATACTCGAGATTTTTACATCTGGACGTGAAAAATATATAAGGATAGGTCTCCGGATTTTCGGCAAGGTCGAAGAGAAGATCAGCGGAACAGGTGGGTGCATGGGTAAAAAAGCACAAGTATCTGAAGAAAAAAACGGTGTCATTTATGCCCGTTACAGCAGCCATGCGCAAAAGGATGCCAGCATTGAGCAGCAGGTACGGGAGTGTCTGGTTTTTGCAAAGGAGCAGGGAATCCACATCACGGCAACGTATGAGGACAGAGCCATTTCCGGTAAGACGGATCGCCGCCCGAACTTCCAGCGGATGATGAAAGACGCGGAAAAACGGAAATTTCAGTATGTTGTTGCATGGAAGTCGAACCGGATGGGCCGCAACATGCTGCAGGCGATGATGAACGAAGCCCGTCTCAACGATCTCGGTGTGCGTGTGCTCTACACGGAAGAGGACTTCGACAACACAGCCGCTGGACGATTTGCCCTGCGCTCGATGATGAACGTCAATCAGTTCTATTCCGAAAACATGGCCGAGGATATCCGCCGCGGCCTGCGCGACAACGCGATGCAGTGCAAGGTCACGAATGGCACGCTGCCGCTCGGTTACAAGAAGGACGAAAATCTTCATTATGTCCTCGACCCGCCGAACGACGAAATTGTGCGGGAGATTTTTGGCCGCGTCGCCTGTGGCGAGCCGTTTGTCTCTATCGCCGAGGATCTCAACGCACGCGGCGTGAAGACAAGCCGCGGCGGCCGGTGGGGGAGGAGCAGCTTTCACGCGCTGCTCTCGAATGAGCGCTATACCGGTGTGTATATTTATGGAGACATTCGCGTCGAAGGAGGCATCCCGCAGATTGTGGACAAGGGGCTTTTCTACCGGGTGCAGGAGGTGTTAAAAACGAAGAATAATCCACAAGGCCGACCGCGCGGCGGGGGCGATTATCTGTTGACGGGAAAGCTGTTCTGCGGGATCTGCAAAAGCCCGATGGTCGGCGTTTCCGGTACGGGAAAAAGCGGGCAGCTGCACCACTACTATATGTGTCAGAAGCGGCGGCAGGAGAAGAGCTGCGAGAAGCAGAACATTCGCCGGGATGTCATTGAACGGCAGGTCGCTGCTGCGATGAAAGAGTATATCCTGCGCGATGACGTGATTGAGTGGCTCGCGGACAAGGCGATCGCCTGGGCGAAGGATTATCGGGGCGAAACCGGCATCGGAGCCCTCGAAGCTCAGCTCGCCGAAAACAAAAAAGCCACGAAGAATCTTCTCGCAGCCATTGAAATGGGAATTATCACGGAGTCCACAAAAGAACGCCTCCTGGAGCTCGAACGGGAGCAAGCCATGCTTGTTTCACGGCTTGCCGAAGAAAATGCCTCACTGGTTTCCTTTTCACGCGACGATATTATTTCTGCGCTGTCCCTTTACCGCTCCGGCAGCGTCGAGGACAGAGCCTTTCAGGCGAAGCTGTTTGATGCCTTCCTGGTCGCCGTATATCTTTACGAGGATCATTTCAAGCTCGAATTTCACGTCGGAGGAAAGAGCGGGATTGATGTTCCGCTGGAGTCGTCTATTGTGGATAGTCTCGACAGTGCAGATCCTGAGTGTTCGTATGAGCTCGCTTTTGAGCCACCACCAGGCTGAGTCTGGACGCAATTCGCGTTCTGGACTCAGTCTTTTATTTTGCTTTTTTGCTCGCGTTTATAGCGGGTATCTATATGGTCAACACTTCCCAAATGGACATTACACGAACACCTACTTTTTCAAGGGCGGCTTTGCCGTAAGGGTGTGGCTGTGATGTCAAAGTAAAAAGAAGAGAGTGGCAAACGGCCGCTCTCTTCTTTACTATTGTATGTATATGGTTTTGTGCTTTCTCAGGAGGCTTCGCTCTCCGTGCTGCCTGTAAACTCACGGGACAGGATTTCGCTGCCGTCCGCGTTGACGTAGCGCAGTACGATGGAAGGATTCTCCACTTCGATCTGTTCGCGCATCTGCTGGATGACCTGTGTGAAGGAGGAAGCCTGCGCGTCAAATTCCATTTCCAAAGCGGGAATGGTAGCGGCCGCGTCAATTTGCGTGGAAACAGCGTAAGTAAAAACAAGCTTGTCGCCGTCCGCCGAAGCCGTAATGGTCAGACCGTCCGCCTGGTATTGTTCGGAGGCCTGCTGCACCTGCTGCTGAACCTCCTCGGACTGCACAAATTCCTCCACGGAAGCATAAGGCTTTTTCTCACCGCCGCCGCAGGCCACACATGAGAATGCCAGGCAAACAGCGAGAAGAATCCCTATTATTTTTTTCATAACATCCTCCCTTCTCTTTCCTAATCGAAAGATTCCTTCTAGTTGTAACTCTATCCTGTTTTTATCGGGATGTCAAGGCTTGGGATAAGTGTTTTCAGAAAATTAAAAATGAACTTCAAAACCGCTTGGAGAGACGTTCCAGCAAAGAAAGCATTTCCGAGAGAGAGGCGGGAGCGGCTTCCTCCTCGTTATAGCGTGCCTGCTCGTAAGCCGCAACGGCGCGCTCCGCTTCCAGGCCGGGCGAAGCTTCACAAGCACGCCGCAAAAGCTCCTCCGGTGTATCGCTGGGCAAAAGCTCCACACCGGCCAGTTTGAGACCGCGGGCCAGCAGGGCATAGCCGTTTCTGAGCTTTTCGGTTCCGTCGGGCATCCTGCGCAGCGCCCGCAGATCGCGCCGCCAGCTTCGTACGGGGGAGGGAGAGAACAAGCGCAGACTCTCCCGATCGTGGGTCAGTTCCTCCACCGTATCGAAATAGCCGGTTTCCTCCTCGCTGTGCGGTGCACGGCGGCGGATGGCAAACAGCGACCGCAAACGCTGAATCAAAGCAAGAAGCACCTGCCGGATGGCGTTTCCAATCACCCGGTGTTTCCAGATCAGCAGAGCAATTGCTGCCAGCAGGAAAAGGGGTGTTACCCAATCCTGGCCCGCCGGTTCTTCGCTCTGCCGAGGAAGAAAATCGGAAGGCTCCTGCATTTCTTCCCCTGAGCTGATTTCCTCAGAGGGAGAAAAAAGAGAGGCAAGGTACAGAATCCATTGGAGAATCAGGACGGCGAGCTGGCGTACCAGATCCAGTACAAAGGCGATCGCCGTGCCCAGCGGGCGGTAGAACAACAGGCAGAACAGGATAATAGCCAGCACCACAAGAACCAGTGTGAGGTTATAGCGGCGAATCTTGGAGGGAAGCTGATCCATCCGGTGGCCGCGCCGCTGCATCAGAAAATCGATCTGTGCTTGGTTGCAGGACAGTTCGTGGATGCCCAGGGTGCAGAACAGGAGAACGGCCAGGGGCAGATAGCTTCCGGAAAAACCCCGCAGAGATTGCAGCGCCCAGACAGCGGCGCCGCATCCCAGATACCCGACGAGAGCAACGGTAAAAAAGGCACGGGTCGCAACAGCGTCATAGGGGAGAAGGGTCATGCGGTCGCCGGTGACAAAGGCCGCTAGGCAGGAGACAGCCAGCGGCAGGCCGGGCAGCAGACCGGCTCCGAAGAGAAAAAACGCAGCTAAGGAAAGCAAAATCCCCGTCAGCAGAAGAAGCGCGTTTCCCGCTGGGAGGGGCTGTTTGCGGCGCTCCAACAGCGTGCGCAGGCCCGCTCCGCAGAAACCGCAGGCGATGACGGCCAGTTCTCCCAAAAGAGAGAGCGGGACAGAAGCTTCTCCGCGCAGAAACCAGGCGAGATAGCACAGAGGGTAGAAAAGGAGGAAAGCGGCCAGCAGGCCGAACAGTTTAAGGGTATGCAGAAGGCGCGGCCCCTTGGGCTGTGTCATGACGCTTCGCCTCCCTTCTGTGCGGATGGCGCCCGTACCATGAAAATGTCCAGATCGCCCGCTTCCATGGGGAGAGGATTGGGGTCCAGAAGGTACAGGCGCACCGGAACCCCGGCGTCCATCTTGTCATGGGCGAAGCGAAGAATCGCCTCGTCGAGATAGCAGGTCACAAGGATGATATCGGTTGCCGTCAGACTGTCGTGGAGGGCGTTGAGGTAAAAAGGAAAATGCTCGCCGCTTTTTAACGGCAGACGGGCCAGAAGATCCAGAAGGCTATGCAGACAGCTTTCCCCCCAGGCTTCCTCGGTTGCGACAGCGTCCGGTGTATTGGCAAGAAAGCGCAGAGGGATATTCTCTCCGGCCGTTTGTTCAAAGAGAGCGGCGCAGGTGCGGATGGCGTTTTCCAGCAGATCCGCGTCCACCGCGCCGGAATTGGCATATTCCCGCGTCTGCATATTGAGAATGACAGCCCGGCTCTGCGAGGAGGAGGAATCGTTCTGGTAGACCATCAAACGCCCTTCCCGCGCTGTGGCGGGCCAGTGGATGTGATTCATCGGATCTCCCTGCTGGTATTCCCGCACTCCCGCGATGAAGAAGGGATCCGGAAGAAGATTGCGGCGCACGCAGGTTTCTCCCATGTTCCGGCTTACAGAGATGAAATTCTCCTCGAGATCCAACGCTTTCGGGAACACCACCACCTGACTGCCCGCCGGAGCGGTCGAGGAAAAGGAGGCTCCCCCCAGAAGATCGGAAGCTACAAGGACTGTTTTTTGGATGGTGAACACTCCGCGTTTGAGACAGCGTCCTTCCCATGTTCTGGTCACGCGCTGAAAGCTTCGTACCAGAAAAAAGCTGGAGATAAAGCGAGTGTCTCCAGTGACAACGGATTGCAGTTCCGAAAATTCCAGCCATTTGGAGGTGGTGATTTCCGATTTGAGCCAGGGAAGCGGAAGCAGCTTGCGGTTGGAGACTACTTCCTGCAAGTGAATGCGGTCTCCCTCGACGGCTTCGCGCCGGTCCAGCGAGCAGGAGTAATCCAGACGGCGAAAGGCGTAGGTTCGGTACAGAACGCCCTGCAGCCAGACGGCGGCCAGCAGGAGCAGCAGCAAAACAATCAGTTCCATGGCGGTCCTCAGCGCAGGGAAGCTTCGGTCGGAGCGGGGACGCGCACCAGAATTTGGCGCAGAATCTCAAGCGCTTCCGCCTTGGCCTGCGCGCCCCGCGCGGCACGGCACAGGACACGGTGACACAGTACGTCGGCGCAGACCGCCTTCACATCGTCCGGCAGAACGTAGCCGCGTCCCTCCAAGGCCGCGTGGGCCTGCGAGGCGTGCAGCAGTGCCAGAGAGGCGCGGGGGCTTGCGCCGTAGCGCAGACCCTCGTCCGTGCGGGAGGCTTCCGCGATTGCCACAATATAGCCGCACACGGCTTCCCCGGCGAATACCTCGCGGCACAGCTTCTGCGCCTGAATCACTTCCTCCGCCTGTGCCACGGATTTCAGTGTGTCCAGCGGGCTGGACGAGGAAAAGCCGAGCAGCATCCGTTTCTCGTCCTCCGCGGCGGGATACCCCATGGAAAGGCGCATGAGGAAACGGTCCAGCTGCGCCTCCGGCAGGGGAAACGTTCCCTGGATCTCGATGGGGTTTTGCGTCGCCATGACGAGGAAGGGTTCGTCGAGGCGGTGCGTCACGCCGTCGACACTCACCTGACGCTCCTCCATACATTCGAGTAGGCTGGACTGGGTGCGCGGCGTGGCGCGGTTGATTTCGTCCGCCAGCAGGATGTTGGTGAACACGGCTCCCCGCTTGAATTCAAAGCGCTGTTCCTTCTGATTGTAAAAGCTCACGCCTGTCAAATCGGAGGGAAGCAGATCCGGTGTGAACTGGACGCGTCCGAAGGAGCACCCGACTGATCGGGCGATGGCTTTGGCCAGTGTGGTCTTTCCCGTGCCGGGGATATCCTCCAGCAGGATATGCCCTCCGGCAAGCAGGCAGATGACCGCCTTGCGGATGATCTCCTCTTTGCCCATGATAACGGTTTCGATATTCTGAATCAGCTTTTCCCCCAGTTCCCGGACGGGTGTGACGTCCGGCCTTTCCTGCTGCGCCATTGTGCGGTTCCTCCCATGAAAATTCTTTTAGAGCTATTGATTTTTTATCTAATTTTATTGTATCATGAAAATCCTGCGGGGAACAAGGGGAAATCTGCACCCCGAAGCCCTTTCCACTTTTTCTTGCGGAAAAAGTTTGGAAAAGGGTGACTTTGCTCGTCTCCTGTGTTACAATAACGGCAGAAGCGGAAAAGCGGACAGCCGCCTGTATGGAGGATCCGTTGTTCCCTCGGTGAAGAAGGAGGATGTATTTTATGAGAATCATTGCTACTCCGGATTATGAACAGATGAGCAAAAAGGCTGCCGGGATTCTGGCGGCTCAGGTTGTTCTCAAACGCGGCAGTGTTCTGGGTCTGGCGACGGGCTCCACGCCTTTGGGCATCTATCGCTGCCTGATTGAATGGCACCGTGCGGGAATGCTGGATTTCTCGCAGGTTCACAGTGTGAACCTGGACGAATACTGCGGTCTTGCGCCCGACCACGACCAGAGCTATGCGTACTACATGAGGGAAAACCTGTTCCGCCATATCAATATCGATCCGGCGCATACCCATATTCCGAACGGTCTGGCAAAGGATGCGGAGAAGGAGGGGCGGCTGTATGACGCGCTGATCCGTTCTCTGGGAGGAGTGGATATTCAGCTTCTCGGCATCGGTCACACCGGCCACATTGGCTTTAATGAGCCTGCCGACGACTTCCCGGCTCCCACGCACCGGGTAGCTCTCAATCCCAAAACGATTGAAGCGAATTCCCGTTTCTTCGCTTCGGAGAATGAGGTTCCGCGCTATGCCGTCACCATGGGAATCGGCTCGATTATGAGCGCCAAGAAGATTCTTCTGGTGGCCAGCGGGAAGGACAAGGCCGATATTCTGTATCGCTCCTTCTTCGGCCCTATCACGCCGCAGGTGCCCGCTTCCGTGCTGCAGCTGCATCCGGACGTCACCGTGGTGGCCGATGAAGATGCGCTGAGCGTCATCCGGGAGAAGGCGCCCGAAGCGCTGGATTGATCCGCACATACGCGAATCCTTTTTAAATGAACAAACATTTCGAGCCGGAGCCTTTGATTTCCAAAGGCTCCGGACATTTGACAGGGAGGAATCAGAAAGATGGAAAGAATGGTTGGAACGGTATCGCGCGGTGTTCGCGCGCCGATTATCCGCGAAGGGGATGACCTCGCGGCAATCGTGGTCGATTCCGTGCTGAGCGCTTCTCAGGTGGAGGGCTTTGACATCCGTGATCGGGACGTTGTGGCGGTGACAGAGGCCGTCGTGGCCCGCGCGCAGGGAAACTATGCGTCCATTGACGCGATCGCCGCGGATGTGAAGGAAAAGTTTGGAGAGGAAACGGTCGGCGTGATTTTCCCGATTCTCAGCCGGAACCGCTTTTCCATCTGCCTGAAGGGCATTGCAAAGGGCTGCCGCAAAATCGTACTCATGCTCAGCTATCCCTCGGATGAGGTGGGCAACCATCTGATCGATCTGGATCAGATGGACGAGAAGGGCGTGAACCCGTGGAGCGACGTGCTCACGGAGGAGAAATACCGCGAGCTGTTCGGGTATCAGAAGCATGTGTTCACCGGCGTGGACTATGTGGAGTATTACAAGACGCTGATCGAGGAAAGCGGCGCGCAGGTGGAGATTGTGTTTGCCAACAATCCGAAGGCCATCCTTTCCTATACCAAAAACGTCCTGACCTGCGACATTCACACGCGTGCCCGCACCAAGCGGATCCTCAAGGCGGCAGGCGCGGAGAAGGTGTACGGCCTTGACGATATTCTGACCAAGAGCGTGAACGGCAGCGGCTACAACGATAGCTATGGCCTGCTCGGTTCCAACAAGGCGACGGAGGAAACCGTAAAATTGTTCCCGATTCACTGTCAGGAGATGGTGGACCGCATCCACAGCCTGCTGCTGGAAAAGACCGGCAAAAACGTGGAGGTTATGATTTACGGCGACGGCGCGTTCAAGGATCCGGTCGGAAAAATCTGGGAGCTTGCCGACCCGGTCGTCTCTCCGGCGCATACCCCCGGCCTGGATGGAACGCCGAACGAGGTCAAGCTGAAATATCTCGCGGACAATGATTTCGCGGGCCTGTCCGGCGAGAGCCTGCGCGAGGCGATCCGCACCGCAATCCGCGAGAAGGACGAGCGTGCGGAAAATCTCAAGGGGACCATGGTCACGCAGGGCACCACGCCGCGCCGTCTGACGGATTTGATCGGCTCTCTGGCGGATCTGACCTCCGGAAGCGGCGACAAGGGAACCCCGATTGTGTATGTGCAGGGCTATTTCGATAATTACACAAAGTAAGGGAACATAAATTGGGGAGGAGGCGGCTCGCCTTCTCCTTCCTTTTTGAGGAGGCATTCTGTTATGCGGTGGGAGCCGTATTTTCACAAGGTACAATATTATGAGACGGACGGTATGGCGATCGTCCATCATTCCAACTACATCCGATGGTTTGAGGAAGCAAGGGTCGATTTCCTCGCTCAGATCGGGATGCCGTTCGAGCAGGTGGAAGCACGGGGGATCGTCAGCCCGGTGCTGAAGGTTTCCTGTGACTATAAATCTATGGCCTGCTTTGGGGAAACCGTGCGGATTACGGTTTCTGTCAAGGGGTATACGGGTGCGAAGCTTTTTCTGGCTTATCGGGTGGAGGATGCGGCTTCCGGCATGCTGCGCTGCACGGGAGAGAGCAGCCACGGCTTTTTGAGCGGCGGACGGCCGGTTTCCCTGCGCCGGGCGGCTTCGGATTATGACGAAATCCTCCGTGCGCTGCCGCACGAAAACGAGAAAAACGTAGAGGAATGAAACGATGGCAAGAACGAATGATCTTGGACGGGATCCGGTTGGACCGCTCGTATTCCGGCTGGCGATCCCCTCGATGCTTGCCCAGTTTGTCAACGTTCTGTACAGCATCGTGGATCGCATGTATATCGGAAATATTCCGGTGATTGGGGACGCGGCGCTTGCGGGCGCAGGCGTGTGCGGCCCCATTGTGACGCTTGTTTCCTCCTTTGCTTTCCTTGTTGGCGTGGGCGGCGCTCCGCTCATGGCCATGAGCATGGGAGCGGGTGATCACGAACGGGCGAGAAGAATTCTGTCCAACTGTGCGATGATGCTGACGGTTCTCGCCGTCGTGCTCACGATCGTCCTCCTTTTGACGAAGGATGCTATGCTGATGGCTTTTGGAGCCAGCGAGGAAACCTTTGTGTACGCGGACAGCTATCTGACGATTTATGTCCTTGGTACGGCTTTCGCGATCCTTTCGGTGGGCTTGAACCAGTTCATTATTTGTCAGGGCTTTTCGGGGATCGGGATGACAACGGTGCTGATCGGCGCGGCGCTGAATATCGCTCTGGATCCCGTTTTCATTTTTCTTCTCGGTCTGGAGGTGCGCGGAGCGGCGATCGCCACGGTGATCTCTCAGGCGGCCAGCTGTGTGTTTGTCCTTGTGTTCCTTCTGGGAAAGCGGGTGCATGTGCGCCTTTCCTTTGGCGGATATTCCTGGGCTCTGATGCGCAAGGTTCTCCTGTTCGGCCTTTCGCCCTTTATCATTGTCGCGACGGACAGCATTCTTCTGATTGTCCTCAATACCGTTTTGCAGCGGCATGGCGGCGCGGAGATGGGTGACGTTTATGTAACGTGCGCTACCATTGTGCAGAGCTATATGCAGATGATTACCATGCCTTTGGCCGGAATCACAGGCGGGACGCAGCCGATCCTCAGCTTCAACTACGGAGCCAAGCAGATCGCGCGGATCAAAAAAGCTTACCTGTTTATCTTCGGACTGTGCCTGGCCTTCACCACAGGGATGTTTCTGGTCAGCCAGCTGGCCGGAGGCGCGTTTGTCGGGATTTTCACACAGAATCCGCAGCAGGTGGAGCTTTCCGTGTGGGGAATCCGTGTGTTTACGCTGGGCGTGATTCCGCTGGCGCTGCAATATGAAGTGGTGGACGGCTTTACGGCCCTTGGCATTCCGAAGCTTGCCGTGACGCTTTCCCTCACGCGCAAGCTGCTGTATCTGGCGCTGACGGTGGCGCTGCCGGTTTTCCTGGGAGCGTCGGGCGCGTTTTACGCTGAACCGGCGGTGGATATCCTGTGCGGATTCGCGTCCATCACGGTGTATGCCCTGATGATCGGACGGATCCTGCGGGAGCGGGAGATCACCCCGGATGAGACGATCCGGGTCTGAAATATTTTGCGGCGAAGGCTGCGGCAAGGAGCGGTAACATGAATCAATATCAGATGGCGGTCCCCTGCCTGCTGGGGGTCGAGGGCTTTGTGGCGGATGAGCTGCGCGCCATGGAGGCGCAGAACGTGGAACCGCAGAACGGGCGCGTTCTCTTTACAGGCGGAGATGAGCTGCTGGCCCGCGCGAACCTGTGGTGCCGGTACGGCGAACGCGTTTTGATCCAGCTCGGCAGCTTTCGGGCCATCACCTTTGAAGAGCTTTTCCAGGGGGTGCGCGCCCTGCCGTGGGAGGAATGGATCGGCAAGAAGGACGCGTTTCCCGTTAAGGGAAGAAGCCTCAATTCCAAGCTGTCCAGCGTCCCCGCCTGCCAGTCCATCATCAAAAAGGCGATTGTGGAGCGTCTCAGCAAGCGGTACGGTGTGCCGTGGCTGGAGGAAACGGGAAGCGTGCATCAGGTGCAGTTTCTGCTGATGAAGGATCAGGTCAGCGTGATGCTCGATACCAGCGGGCCCGGCCTGCACAAGCGCGGCTACCGCGGAAATTCCGTGGAAGCGCCGATCAAGGAGACGCTGGCCGCGTCCATGATCCATCTGTCCCGCCTGCGCTGGGACGGAGCGCTGTACGACCCCTTCTGCGGATCGGGAACGCTCCTGATTGAGGGGGCGCTGTATGCCCTGAACATTGCGCCGGGCCTGCGGCGGCATTTCGCGGCGGAAAAGTGGGAGTCGGTCGCACCCGGCGTGTGGAAATGGGAAAAGGAGCGCGCTCTTTCCATGATTCGGCGGGACGCTGCCTTTGAAGCGCACGGCTCGGATCTCGATCCGGCGGCTGTCTCGCTCACGATGGAGAACGCACGCAAGGCAGGCGTGGTGGCGCGGCTTCATGTGGAACAGAGAGCGGTGTCGGAGTTCGCTCCGTCGGGCGATCGCGGCTGGGTGGTCTGCAATCCCCCCTATGGTGAACGATTGCTGGACATACGCGCGGCCGAGGAGATTTACCGTGAGATGGGGCGCGTGTTTCCGCAGCGTCCCGGCTGGAGCTATACGGTCATCAGCCCGGACGAGACGTTTGAGGAATGCTTTGGACGCCGGGCGGACAAGCGCCGCAAGCTGTACAACGGCATGATGAAATGTCAGGTGTACCAGTATTTCAAAGCGCCGCGCGAGAGCGGAAAGAATTGACGGAGCTTCGGCACGGACGGCGCAAGGGGGGCGGAACGTGAAAACAATTTTTCTGGTGAATCCCACGGCGGGCAGGCGGGATCCGCGGCAGACGGTGCTCCCGCCATTCCTCGAATACTGGGAAACACGCGGCGAGCCCTTTGAGGTGGCCGTCACGCAGTCTCCCGGCCATGCGGAAACGCTGGTGCGCGAGCTGGCGGATCGCGGGGAGGAGCTGCGTGTTTTCGCGGTGGGCGGAGATGGCACGTTTCGTGAAGCGGCCTCGGGCGCGGCGGGACGGGATACCGTTTCCCTCGGGATTATCCCGTGCGGTTCGGGGGATGATTTTGTGCGGAGCTTCGGAGGACGGGAGCGTTTCCTGTCTCCCGCGCATCAGTTTGACGCGCAGCCCCGCAGGCTGGATCTCATTCTCACGGAATTCGGCTGTGCCGCGGATATGTGCGCCATCGGGCTGGATGCGGCAGTGGCGTATCATATGGTACAATTCAAGCGGCTTCCTCTCGTCAATGGCTCCATGGCGTACAATCTCGCGCTGGTCAAGTGCTTTTTCAGCAAGCTGGGATTTGAGATGGAGGTTACCATCGACGGGGAGGAGCGCGTTTCCGGGAACTTTGTCTTTGCTCTGGCGGGAAACGGGCAGTATTATGGCGGCGGTTACCGGGGAGCCCCCCGCGCCGTCCCGGATGATGGCCTGCTTGACTTTGTGCTGATCCGCACACCGGGGCGCGCGAAGATCCTGCGGATGCTCAGCACCTACAAGCGCGGCGGTCATCTGGATTCCGAGACGTTTGCTCCCTACCTGATTTACCGGCGCGGCCGGAAGATGGAGATTTCCTCCGGCAAGGAAGCGATCGCCACCTGCGATGGTGAGTGCGTGAAAACCAAACAGATTTCCTTTACCGTCAGCCCCGGCGCGTTTCTCTTTCTTCAGCCCGCGCTGTGACGGAAAAAGGCGCGTTGTGTCGAAAACCACTTGATTCCGGCGCGAAAATTCTTTATCATAAATTTATAGGACAAGGCAGCCGGAAAAACGGCGCAAGCGACGGGAAGGAAGGAAACGGATATGATACGCACGGACAAGGAAAATTATTATCTGGATATCGCGGAAACAGTGTTGGAGCGCGGGACATGCCTGCGCCGGAATTACGGCGCTATCATCGTGTGCAACGATGAGATCGTTTCCTCCGGCTACAACGGCGCGCCCCGGGGCCGTGCGAACTGCATCGACTGCGGCGTGTGCATCCGGGAAAAGCTGGGGATTCCGCGCGGCGAGCGGTATGAGGTGTGCCGCTCGGTTCATGCGGAGGCAAACGCCATCATCAGCGCTTCCCGCAAGGAAATGCTCGGCGCGACGCTCTATCTGGTCGGGCGCGACGCGCGCACGGGGGAATATGTGGAGCATGCGTCCTCATGCTCCATGTGCAAGCGCATGGTGATCAACGCCGGCATCACCCGCGTGGTGATCCGCGACACGAAAACGGAATACCGCGTCGTGGAGGTGAAAGACTGGATCGAGCACGACGAGAGCATGGAGGGACTGTTCGGCTACTGAGCCGGGCGGGCGCTTCTGTTTCGGGCGGCAAAGATCGGTTTTTCATTGTTGACAAGCTTGACGGAATATGATATGCTATTTAAGCCGCTTATTACGGGCTTTTCAAGTGGGCAGACGCTCCGCCCGGAGATAGCGAGTTTACAGTAAAGGCAGGACTTTACCATGTTTGCAGTAATTGAGACCGGCGGCAAGCAGTACAAGGTTCAGTATGGCGACGTGATTTACGTCGAGAAGCTTGCGGCGGAAGAGGACTCTGTCGTGGAGTTCAAGGTGATCGCCCTGAACGACGAGAACGGCCTGAAGATTGGCGCTCCCTATGTGGACGGCGCTTCCGTTAAGGGCAAGGTTCTGAAGAACGGCAAGGCTAAGAAGATCACGGTGTTTACTTACAAGCCGAAGAAGAACGAGCAGCGCAAGATGGGCCACAGACAGCCCTACACGAAGGTTCAGATCGAGGCCATCAACGGCTGATTGCCCGGGCAATGATCCAGGCGAATTTTTTCGTGAATGCCTCAGGTGATCTGACAGGCTTCCGTCTGACCGGACATTCCGGAGCGGCGGAGCAGGGAAGCGACATCGTGTGCGCGGCGGTTTCCTCCGCGGCATACATGACGGCGAATACCGTGTCGGACGTCCTGCGGGCGCAGGCGCACATCACAGCCGACGAGGGATATATGAGCGTGCGGGTGGCCGAACGCGACGTGCGGGCCTGCCGCGATCTCCTCGAAGGCTTCAAGCTCCATCTGTTGGGGCTGGAAGAACAGTATCCACAGAACATTCAAGTGAGTTATTTGGAGGTGTAAGAAATGCTGAAGATCAATATTCAGTTGTTCGCTCATAAAAAAGGTATGGGCTCCACCAAGAACGGCCGTGATTCCGAGTCCAAGCGTCTCGGCGTCAAGCGCGCTGACGGTCAGTTTGTTCTGGCCGGCAACATCCTGGTGAAGCAGCGCGGCACGCACATTCATCCCGGCGTGAACGTTGGCAGAGGCTCCGACGATTCCCTGTTCGCCCTCGTGGACGGCAAGGTGAAGTTCGAGCGCTATGGCCGCGACCGCAAGAGAGTCAGCGTGTACGCTGAGCAGTAAGAGGCTGGCAGACAAAAACCCGGGCAAACGGAATTGCCCGGGTTTTTTTGACTTTTTCGCCTTCCGGAAAGGATGGGATTGCAGATGTTTATCGACAGCGCGAAGATTAAGATCAAAGCCGGAGACGGTGGAAACGGCGCGGTTTCCTTCCGTCGGGAAAAATATGTGGCTGCCGGAGGTCCGGACGGCGGAGACGGCGGACGCGGCGGAAATGTGGTCTTTCAGGTGGACGACAACCTCTCCACACTGGCCGATTTCCGTTATAAAAGAAAATACGCGGCGGCGCGCGGCGGAGACGGCAGAGGAAACCGGTGCAGCGGGAAAAAGGCCGACGATCTCCTGATCCGTGTTCCGCGCGGAACGCTTCTGCGGGACGCGGAGACGGGCCGTCTGGTCGCGGATCTCTCCGGCGACGAGCCGCAGGTGATCGCGCGCGGCGGACGCGGCGGCTGGGGCAACAGCCATTTTGCCACGCCGACACGCCAGGTGCCGAATTTCGCCAAGCCCGGCACGCCGGGCGAGGAGATGGAGCTGGTCATGGAGCTCAAGCTTCTCGCGGATGTGGGACTGGTGGGATTCCCGAATGTAGGAAAATCAACGCTGATCTCCGTGGTCAGCGAGGCAAAGCCCAATATCGCAAACTATCATTTCACCACGCTGACCCCGGTTCTGGGCGTGGTACGGATGGGGGAGGGCCGCTCCTTTGTGATGGCCGATATCCCCGGTCTGATCGAGGGCGCGAGCGGCGGCGCGGGGCTGGGGCACCAGTTCCTCCGCCATGTGGACCGCTGCCGCCTGCTCCTGCATGTCGTGGACGTTTCCGGCAGCGAGGGCAGGGATCCGAAGGAGGATTTCCGCATCATCAACGAGGAGCTGAAAAAGTTCAATCCGGAGCTTGCGGAGCGCCCCATGCTTGTCGCGGGCAACAAGTGCGATCTGACGGATGACGAGACGGTGGAGGAGTTCCGCTGGTTCGTGGAGGAGCAGGGCTATGAATTTTTCCCGATCATGGCGGCGATCGCCTATGAGGTGCAGCCCCTGCTCAACCGGATCTCCGAGCTTTTGACGAAGCTGCCGCCGATCCTGCGCTATGAGCCGGAGCCGAAGGAGCTTCCCAAGGAGGACAGCTTCTCCGGACACCGCGTTCAGATCACGAAGCAGGACGGCGTGTATCTGGTGGAGGGCGATTGGCTCCCGCAGCTGATCCGCTCCGTCAATTTCGACGATTACGAATCTCTGCAATATTTCCAGCGCGTGCTGATTTCCTCCGGCGTGATCGACGCTCTGCGTGAAGCGGGCGTTCAGGAGGGCGACACGGTGAGCATGTACGATCTGGAATTTGATTTCATGGAATAAAGGGGCTGGAAACATGGAACGCTTTATACAGCAGCCGTGCGATCCCAGGCAGTTCAGCCCTCTGACGCTTGCTTTCATGGGAGACGCGGTCTTTGAAATGTTTGTGCGGGAACGCCTGGTTTGTCAGGGAAACTGCTCCGTGAACAAGCTGCATAAACGGGCGGTGGAGCAGGTGTGCTGCCAGGCGCAGGCCGCCGCCGCACAAAGTCTGCTCCCGCTGATGACCGAGGAGGAGCAGGAGGTGTACCGCCGGGGACGGAACGCGCATGTCAACCATGTCCCGAAAAATGCCGATCCCGCCGATTACCACGCCGCCACGGCGCTGGAAACGCTGTTCGGCTATGTCTATCTGAAAGGGGAGCTGGACAGGCTTCGCCTGTTCTTTTCCATCATCTGCGGGGAGGATGCCCCCGCTGTCTGAGGAGGAGGCGTTTCTGTGAAATCTGCGAGAAGTGCTCCGGTGCGTGCCGCCGGGGATCTGGTTTTCTTTGTGGCGGGCGGATTGATCTTCGCCTGCTCCGTCAAGCTGTTTGCCGCGCCGAACCATTTCGCGCCGGGCGGTTTGACGGGCCTTTCCACCGTGATCAACTATCTGACGGGATTTCCGATCGGTACCATGGCGTTCCTGCTGAACATCCCGATCTTTATCTGGGCGATTCTCGAAATCGGCTATAAGATGGTGGGAAAGACGATTTTGGCGACGTTTCTTTCCTCCGCCGCGATTGACATTTTGGGAATGCTGGTGCCGCAGTATCTGGTGCCGTACACCAATGAGCCGCTTTTGGCCGCTGTGTGCGGGGGCGCGCTGGAGGGGATTGGGCTTTCGCTGGTGTTCCTGCGCGGTGCGACGACAGGCGGCACCGATATGATTGCCCGCCTGCTGGGCCGCCGCTTCCGCCACCTCTCCATGGGGCGTCTGATGCTGATGGTGGACGGCATGATCATCCTTTTTTCCGCCGTGGTGTATCAGAGTCTGGAAAGCGGCCTGCATGCCGCGATCGCCACATTTGTCTCCACCCGTGTGATTGACACGGTTCTGTACGGAACCGATGTCGGAACCGGAAAGCTGCTATATGTGATTTCCGAGCAGAGCGAGCAGATTGCGGCGCGGATCATGACGGAGATCGATCGCGGCGTGACCAAGCTGAGCGCGCGAGGGGGCTACAGCGGACGCGAGGGAGAGGTGCTGCTGTGCGCCGTGCGCCGCGACGAGGTGCATCGGGTGATTGATATCGTCCACGAGTGCGACGAAAACGCCTTTTTGATTGTGGGTGAGGCCGGTTCCATCACGGGAGAAGGTTTCCGCCTGCTCAAAAAAGACGACCGAACGCTGCGGGAGCTGGTGGCTGGGTTCCGGGAAAAGCGCAGCGAAAAGAAAAGCAGAAAACGCTGACAGAAAAACCGGGTGAAAAGCCTGCTGCTTTTCACCCGGTTTTTTCCGCTCTTTGCCGGAAATTGATTTAGTCGCAGTTGCTGCCGGAGGGATGGGAGTAGGAATTGGAATAGGAATTCCCGTTGCCCGTCTTGTTGGTGGAGTCCTTGCGGTTGGTGCACTCCTGCGGCTTGCCGGTGGAGTTCTTGGCGTTGGAGCCCTTCTTGTTCATCGTCTTGTTGTCCATGTTTGTCTGTCTCCTTTTCGCCTGTTTATTTTTCTGCGCTCCGTATTCGGAGCACGATCCTAGTATGGGAAACAGCGAACGGGATTATACAGTTCGCACGGGCGAACGCGATAAAATTTTATTGCGGGATCATTTTGGTGTTTGCGGGACCGATTGCGTCCTGCAAAAGCGCTGTGCTATAATAGATAAAAATTATTCCCTCACAGGAGGACTGACCCATGAACCTGCCGGAAGCATTTATCAAACGCATGGAAACGCTGCTGGGGGACGAATTCCCGGCTTTTCTTGCGTGTTATGAGGAGCCCTGCCAAAGAGGGATCCGTCTGAACCCGCTCAAATGCGGCGAGGACAGGCTGCGGGAATCCTTTCCGTTCCCGCTTTCCCGCGCGCCCTTTTCTCCTCTTTCATTCTATTTCCCGCCGGAGGGCGGAAAGGTTGGCGCGCTGGCTTTGCATCACGCGGGGGCCTTTTATTCGCAGGAGCCCTCCGCCGCCTGCGCGGTCACGGCTCTGGATCCCCAGCCCGGAGAGCGGATTCTGGATCTCTGCGCGGCTCCCGGCGGGAAATCCTCACAGATTGCCGCCCTGCTCGAAGGAAAGGGGCTGCTGTGGAGCAATGAGGTCGTCAAAAGCCGGGCAAACGTGCTGCTTTCCAATCTCGAACGGATGGGAGTGCGCAACGCGGTGGTTTCCTCCTGTTACCCGGATACGCTGTGTCCCGCGCTTGCCGGTTTTTTTGATCGGGTGCTGGTGGACGCTCCGTGTTCGGGGGAGGGGATGTTCCGCAGAGATCCGCAGGCGATCGAGGAGTGGAGCGAGGAGCATGTGCGCTCCTGCGCCGTGCGGCAGGCCGCGATTCTGGACAGCGCCGCGCAGGCGCTGCGCCCCGGCGGTGTGCTGGTTTATTCCACCTGTACCTTTTCGCCGGAGGAAAACGAGGAAACCGTGCGCTCGTTTTTGGAGCGTCACCCGGATTTCGTGTTGGAGGACACGGGACTGAGCGGCGGACGTCCGGGCTTTTTCGGGCTGGAACAGACACGGCGGATTTTCCCCATGGATGGCGGGGAGGGGCATTTTGCCGCCCGTATGCGCCGGGTGGGGGATGCTCCGGCCGCGGACCACGGAGAAGCAGCCCCGGCTTCCCGCGCTCTGACGGAAGCGGCGCGGGAGGTGTGGAGCGAGGTATTCCGCACCCCCATGCCGGACGGTGGAATTGCCCAGGCGGGGGAGATGCTGCTGCTCACCCCGAAAGACACGCCGGATCTCAAAGGATTGGGCGTTCTGCGGGCGGGCGTGCCGGTGTGCGAGCGCAAGGGAAAGCGCTGGGAGCCCTGCCACGGCCTGTTTATGGCAGCGCGCCCGGAGGAGCTTTCCCTGTGTCTGGATCTGCCGCTCGATTCTCCTCAGCTGGCCGCGTATCTGCGCGGGGAGGAGATCGACGCGCCGCAGGACTGGAAGGGCTGGTGCGGCGTGGCCGCGGGCGGCGTGACCGTGGGGTTCGGCAAATGCTCGGGGGGCCGATTGAAAAACCGGTATCCGAAGGGATTGCGGAATCACGGGTAACGCATGATCCATTTTTGCATTTTGATTCTGCTTTTCCTCCCAAACACGCCGTAAAAAAGGGAAAACAGGCGCGAATGGGAATATTTGTGCAGGATTTTCATGAGCAGGATTCATCTATGCCTTGCATTGCAGGAAAAATGATGCTACAATAGGGAAAAGAAAAAAGAGGCGGCTTTCCGTCCCAAAGGAAGAAAGAGGGCATCCCATTATGCAGGAAATCAGAGTGGAATTGACGAAGAATCCGAAGAAAAAGCCGGCTCCCGGCGATCCGCTGCCCTTTGGTCGGATTTTTACCGATCACATGTTCATGATGGACTATGATCTCGGGCAGGGCTGGCATGATCCGCGCATCGTCCCCTATGGGCCGATTGAGCTGGAGCCCTCCGCCATGTGCCTGCATTATGGACAGTCCGTGTTTGAAGGCATGAAGGCATACCGTGCCGTGGACGGCCGCATTCTTTTGTTCCGTCCCGAGAAGAACATGGCCCGTCTGAATGTCTCGAACGAGCGTCTCTGCATTCCGCAGATTGACGAGGAATTCGCGAAGGAGGCCATTGCGAAGCTGGTATCCATCGAGCGCGACTGGATCCCCGGCGGCGAGGGGACCTCTCTCTACATCCGTCCCTTTATCATCGGCGTGGATCCGCATGTCGGCGTGCATCCGGCTTCCCATCTGATTTTCATGGTGATCTGCTGCCCGGTGGGAGCGTACTATCCGGAAGGATTGAACCCGGTCAAGATCTATGTGGAGAAGAATTATGTGCGCGCGGTGCGCGGCGGCATGGGCTACACCAAGACCGCAGGCAACTACGCCGCTTCCCTCAAAGCGCAGGACGAGGCCGAGAAGCAGGAGTACACGCAGGTGCTCTGGCTGGACGGCGTGGAGCGTAAATATATTGAAGAGGTCGGCACGATGAACGTGTTCTTCGTGATCGATGACGAGGTTGTGACCCCGGCGCTGCAAGGCTCCATCCTTTCCGGCATTACCCGCATGTCCTGCATTGAGATTTTGAAGCATTGGGGCATGAAGGTGACGGAGCGCCGTATCTCCATTGACGAGGTGGCGGAAGCAGCCCGCACAGGCCGCTTGAAAGAGGCGTTCGGAAGCGGTACGGCCGCTGTCATTTCCCCGATTGGCCATCTCAAGTGGGGCGATGATATCATGGAGATCAACAACGGAGAGATCGGCCCGATTTCCCAGAAGCTCTATGATACGCTGACCGGTATTCAGTGGGGCAAGCTCCCGGATGAGCTGAACTGGACCTACGAGGTTCACTGAGCCTTTTCAGGCAAAAGGATAGTTACGGGCGGACGCCGTGCGGCGTCCGCCCGTTTTTTGTCAGGAGGACGCATCATGAAGGCTGTGGAATTTACCGTACCGCCCGCCTATGAGGGAGCTTCGCTCAAAGGTTTTCTGCGCGGTTTCGCGGGCTGCTCAGCCCGTCTTTTGACGGCGGCAAAGCGCATACCGGACGGTCTTCTTTGTAATGGCGTTCCCGCTACAGCCCGCACTCCTGTTTCGGCGGGAGATACCGTCCGTCTCGCAATCCCCGCTTCTCCTTGCGGGGCTGAACCGGTTCCTCTTCCCTTGACAGTGGTATGGGAGGATGCGTCCGTTCTGGTGGTGGAGAAACCCGCCGGGATGCCCGCTTATCCGTGTCCCGGCCACGACCGGGATACGCTGGCCAACGCCGTCTGCGCCCTCCTGCTCGAACGGGGAGAGGAGCCGGAATATCATCCCATTTACCGGCTGGATCGCGATACGACGGGGCTTGTCGTGGTGGGAAAGGATTCCTTTGCCGCCTCGCGTTTGTCCGGAGCCGTGGAGAAGGAGTACCGGGCTCTCTGTGCGGGAACGCTTGTGGGGGAAGGCATTTGCGACGGGCCGATCGGCCTTTTGCCCGGACATACCATCCAGCGCTGTGTGCGGCCGGACGGGGAGCGGGCGGTGACGCACTGGCAAAGCCTTCTGGTTCTGGACGGCTTTTCGCTTGTGTCGTTCCATTTGGAGACAGGGCGGACGCACCAGATCCGCGTGCATATGGCGGCGGCGGGTCACCCTCTCTTGGGGGATGATATGTACGGCGGGCCGACGTCTCTGGTGACCCGTCAGGCGCTTCACTGCGCGCAGGTGTCGTTTTTGCATCCTGTGACACAGCAGCACCTTTCCTTTTCCTCGCCGCTGCCGCCGGACTTATCCTCTCTGCTGCCGCCGGACGCCGCAAAGCGTTTCCCGTAAAGCGGGAAAACAGCCATGGAATGGGCGTTTCACGGCCATAATAGATAGTTTGAGAGGAAAAAGCGAGAGGGAGGAGAACAGTTTATACAAAAAGAAAAAAGCTTCATAAATATGCTTGATTTATGAATATTTATGCTCTATAATACAGTCATTGTATTGGGATTGATTTTACATTTGTTTGGAGGCATGGAACATGAAAAAGCTTGCGAAAATCGCCGCGTTCCTTCTTGCGGCCGTGATGACTGTCAGCGCTGCCGGATGCAGCTCCACCAAAACCCTTGCGGATATTCAAAAGAGCGGAAAGCTCATGATGTCGACCAACGCGGAGTTTGAGCCGTTTGAGTACAAGGACGGCGGCGAGGTTGTCGGCATTGATATCGAAATCAGCCAGAAGATTGCGGAAGCTCTCGGCGTGGAGCTGGAAGTGACCGACATCGCGTTTGATTCCCTGATTCCGGCTTTGCAGTCCGGCAAGGCGGATCTCGTGGCGGCTGGTATGACGGCCGACGAGGAGCGCCGCAAGAGCGTGGATTTCTCCGATCCGTATTTCAACGCTTCCCAGGCGATCATTGTCACCTCCGACAGCGAGATTGCCGGTCCCGAGGATCTGGCGGATAAGACCGTGGGCGTGCAGCTTGGCACCACCGGCGACCAGTACTGCACCAATGAGAAGGGTGAGAACGAATACACCGTCGCGGAAGTCAGACGCTACAACAAGGGCATGGAAGCGGTTTCCGATCTGATGGCGGGCCGTATCGATGCGGTTGTCATTGACAACTTCCCGGCTCAGAAGTTTGTGGAGAACAATCCGGATGCGATCAAGGTGCTGGATACCGCTCTGACGGAAGAGGAGTACGCGATTGCTGTGCCGAAGGGGAACACCGAGCTGCTTGACAAGGTGAACGAGGTGCTTGCTTCCATGGAGGAGAGCGGCGAGCTCGACGAGATTGTCGGCAAGTATATCGCGGCGGAATAAGCACAGGATCGAACAACAGCGGAACAAACAGGCGGCAGAATCTTGCCGCCTTTCCGTTTTTTGAAAAGGGAAGGAAGTGCACAGCTTGAATGTATCCATGATCCAGGGAGCCGCTTTCCTTACATCGGTGCAGGATTTCTTTGCATCGGTGCAGGAGGAGTTTTACCGGTGCTTCATTGAAGAAAATCGGTATATGTATCTGGTGGAGGGCCTGGGAAATACCCTCCTGATCACACTGGTCGCCGTGATTATCGGTGTGGTGCTGGGCAGTCTGACGGCATTGGTCCGTATCAGCTATGCCGCGAATCGCAAAAAATGGTGGCTGAAAATCCTTAATGCAATCTGTGGTCTTTATCTGACGGTGATCCGCGGCACGCCTATGGTGGTCCAACTGCTGATCATGTATTTCGTCATCATCACCGCAACGTTCATTCCGCCGATTGTGGTGGCAATGATTGCGTTCGGCCTGAACTCCGGCGCGTATGTGGCGGAGGTTGTTCGCAGCGGTATTCAGTCTGTGGACCGGGGACAGATGGAGGCGGGACGTTCGCTTGGTCTGAGCGGACGTACCACGATGATCCGCATCATTCTGCCGCAGGCGTTCAAAAACGTTGCTCCCGCGATTTTCAATGAGTTTATTGTTCTGCTCAAGGAAACGTCCGTGGCTGGCTATGTCGGCATTCAGGATTTGACCAAGGGCGGCGATATCATCCGCAGCATTACATACATCGCGTATATGCCGTTCTTTATGGTGGCTGCCGTTTATCTGGTGTTGGTTGTTGGTCTGACGACCATTCTCAAGCGTCTGGAAAGGAGGCTGGCAAGAAGTGATAAGCGTTAAGAATCTGGAAAAAACCTTCCATACGCTCGACGGCGATTTGCATGTGCTCAAGGGGATCAACCAGGAGATCGAAAAGGGCGAAAAAATCGTCGTGGTCGGCCCCTCCGGCTCCGGAAAAAGTACCTTCCTGCGCTGCCTGAACCTTCTGGAAACGCCCACCGGCGGCGAAATCTGGTTTGAAGGCACGCAGATCAACAAGCCTGGCGTTAACGTGGATCGTCTGCGCCAGAAGATGGGCATGGTGTTCCAGCATTTCAATCTGTTCCCGCACCTGTCGGTCAAGCAGAATATTACGCTGGCTCCCGTCTGTCTGAAGCTGAAAACCCAGGAGGAAGCGGACAAGCAGGCGATGCAGCTTCTGGAGCGTATCGGCCTTGCCGAGAAGGCGGACGCGTATCCGGCCCAGCTTTCCGGCGGCCAGCAGCAGAGAATCGCGATTGTGCGCGCTCTTGCGATGGAGCCGGATGTGATGCTCTTTGACGAACCGACCAGCGCGCTTGACCCGGAGATGGTCGGCGAGGTGCTGCAGGTTATGAAGGAGCTGGCGGATGACGGCATGACGATGGTGGTTGTCACCCATGAGATGGGCTTTGCCCGTGAGGTGGCTACCCGCGTTCTCTTTATGGCAGATGGCTATGTGTTGGAGGACGCGCCGCCGCAGGAATTTTTCGGAAACCCGAAAAATCCGCGCTTGCAGGATTTTTTGTCGAAAGTCCTTTAATTTCCCGCGCAAGTATGATACCATGGAGGGAGTACGGAGCCGCCGTGCTCCCTTTTTGATCGATACCTGTGCGGAAAAGACAGGGCCATGAAAGCGGCCGTGCTCTCTTTTCTGCTCAAAGAAGGAGCCTTGCTATTATGCCAGCAGCCATCACTCATTGTTTGCAATGCCAGCGTGTGCTGGAGCAGGTGAAAAAGGAAATTCCCTCTTTTTCCGTTCTCCGGGAGCCGTTTTTCTGGGGAGCGCAGGGGCCGGATTTCTTTGCTTGCCATCGTTTTCTTCCCTGGTGGAAGGGAGAAAGCCTTGTGGAATACGGCGAACGTCTTCACGCCGATCCTCCCGCCGCCACGCTTTCCGCGATGTGGAAGTATGTGCGGGAGCACCCGGAGGACGAGTATGCCCGCTCCTATGCGCTCGGTTTTCTGTGTCATTATGCCGCAGACAGCGTCTGTCACCCGTATATTGAAAGCCGGGCGGAAACGATGCGGCAGGCCGATCCCTCGCAGGATGCCGGTGTGTATCACAATGAGGTGGAATCCGCGCTGGATTTGATTATTCTCCGTTACGAGCAGTCGGCTCTGCCGTATGAATTTCCGCTCAAACGGACGGTGCCGCATCACCCGGCGGCGGAGCGCTCGATCGCCCGCCTTTTTGTGTCGGTGCTGGCTGATTTGTACGGCGTTCGTTTTTCGGAAGAACGTCTGCTGGAATGTTTGGAGGATTGCCGGAAAATTTTCTCTCTTCTGACGGATCGCACGGGACTCAAAAAGAATCTGGTGCGCGCGGTGGAGGGGAAGAAGTCCCACGCGATTTCCTGTCATATCCGGGGAATGACGGAGGATGGGGACGACGATTACGCCAATACGCTTCTGGAAGCGTGGCGCTGGCCGATGGAAAGCGGAGAGATGCGGCGCGACAGCTTTTTTGATCTGTATGAAAGCTCGATTGAGCGCGCTGCCCTGCTGATTCGTGAAGCGCCGGATTGCCGTGATTTTGCAGCTTTGACGGGAAATATCCCGTTTGCCTGAGAGAACGAGGAGGAACATCTATATGAAAAAGATTGCCAGCTTTTGTGTGAACCATGATACGCTTTTGCCCGGAATTTATCTGTCCCGTGTTGATGGGGACGTTGTGACCTATGATATCCGCATGGTTAAGCCGAATTGCCCGCCCTATCTTCCCAACCCCGTGATGCATACGATTGAGCACCTGTTTGCCACCTTCGCGCGCAACTCCTCCTTTGCGGACCATGTGATTTATTTCGGCCCCATGGGCTGCCGTACCGGTTTTTATTTCCTTGTGACCGGGATGGAGCACGGGGAAGTCATCGAACTGATCCGGGAGATTTTCAGCCGTATTGCCGTCTTTGACGATGCGATTCCCGGAGCCGCCTGCTCTGCGGAGTGCGGCAACTATCAGGAGCACGATCTGCCCGGCGCACGCGAGTGGGCCGCGCGTTTTCTCCCTGTGATTGAGAGCTGGACGCCGGAGCAGCTGAAATACGCAGAATAATCATTTTACCGAATCCAAAAAAATATCCCGCCTGATTCCTCGGAGCCTTCCGGGGATCGGGCGGGATATTTTTTCAGGCGCTGAGACCTGTTTGAGGTTCATACTGCTGTGTTTCGTCGTTCCAGACGAAGATCGTCCATTGCTGCGTTTCTTCGCTCCAGATCCAGAAATCGCTGTGCTGTGTTTCCTCGTTCCAGGGGTTCTGGATCGCGTCTCCCTGGATCAGGAAAACACCGTCCTCTCTGCGGATGATGATGGGATCCGGCTGTGCCGGTTCGTTCCAGATCAACTGATTTCCCTCGTCCTCGAAAACCACGGTGGGATTGGACGGCTGGGGTTCCGATTCAGGGGAGTCCGGTTCCAAAGGTTTCGCTTTGCTCTTTTTGAAATCCGCTATCTCATGAAGCAGTGTATTTCGGATGCTTTCCACCCGATAATTCAGCGGGCCGGAAAGGGGATCGTTCCAATCCAACCGGATGCTGCAAAGGAAGTCGTCCGGCCATCCCGTTTCCCGGTACTGCAAAAGAAAAGCAGCGCTGACGGAATCCTCGTCTGGCGTGAGTCCCGTTTCATCCACAAATGTTTGTATTGCGGTGGATAAAGCTTCACAGTACGCGTTCAGAGTTTGAGGAGTTATGTCCATCTCCGCCCGGATTGCGGAGTAGTAATGCTCCTCCGTCTCCTGAAACGGGGCACGGAAATAGGTGAAGGATAGGGTGACACCGGATTTTTCAGCGGCTTCCTCCAACAGAGCTTTCAACCGATCCAGCTGGTAGGTGTCCGACAGTCCCTTTCGAAAACCCGGCACGCCGAAGCTTTCTCCCTCCACCGTGCTGTACGCGAAAAAGATTTCCTTCGGGTTCCTCTCCGGCACCACAGTATACACTCGTGCGGTCCAGATTCCTTCGACCTGTTCATCGCCCCCGATGGGCTCGGAAAAGAGGACGGTAAACGGTTCCCCATAGCGATCTTCCAGCTGGCTTTCCACCTCCTGATCGGACATGGTCAGCAGGCGGAGAGAGGCAAACGGATTCCCTGAGGGCTGCGTTTTCTCCTGTTCGCGAATGCTGTTCCAGTTTGCTTCTCCGTAGTACAGCTCCATCAGCCGGTTCTGTAAATCAAGACCCTGCTGGTACCAATCCGAAAGCTGTTTCGCGGAAAAGCTCTGCTTGATATCGTGGTCGGAATTCCGGCTTGCCTTTATGGGATCGATCCCGTGGAACAGCTTGTGCTCCTCGAAATTGTTGCTGCAATATTGGGTGGACGACAGATCCGATTGTTCCCGCAGCCAAACCTCCTCGCCGGTGTCCAGCGTTCGCGCGTCGATATGCAGCGATACTTCCACGTCATAATACGATTGTTCTCCCGGCAGGGAACGGTTCAGAGAGAAAGCGGGCTGATCCAAATTGATTTTCTGAAGCGTCAGCCGCCGTGTGACCCGGACCGTTTCTTCGGTTTCGTCCGGGAATGACAGCTGTGCGGTTTCGGTTGAGGTGGTTTCCTGTGTGTATTGGTCAAAGCCGGTGTGGAAAAACCAGTACCCGCCCAAGGAGTCCTTCAAAATCAGCACGGGATGATAGGTGCGATCGCTGTAATACAGCAAAGCCCAGTTTTTCAGCGTGTAATCCATGGGAAGCCCCGCGTCCTCGATAGTGTCCTTCGTGGGATCGTAGACGCTGACCTGATAGCCCCAGCTCTCGATCTCATCCTGGTATGCGGAAAGGTTTTCAATAATTTCCTGGGTGGCGGTGTATTCTTTGCAGGGTGCTGTCATTTTTATCATCAGGAAAATCACAGCGGCCGCACCCAGAATCCCCACGGCAGCCAGCAGAACGGCTTTCCGTTTTCCCTTGCTCATCGCATGCCCTCGTTTCTTCTTTTTTTGGAGTTCTGCCGGAAAAAGAGTTTCAACAGATGCGCGGAAGCTGTGCACCGGTGAGCTTGCTGAGAATGCGCGAGCCGCCGAGCGCTGTGTGCAGAACCACACAGCCGGGGCGGTTTTCCGTCACCTGTCCGATCCGCGCGGCTCCCTCGCCGCCCTCCACAGCGCGCAGCGCGTCGAGAGCCTGATCCGCAAGGGTGGGATCCACAACAGCCAGCAGCCGCCCTTCGCACGCGCTGTAAAGCGGGTCAAGGCCGAGCAAATCGCACGCCGCTTCCACGGGCGGGTCAACCGGAATCACATCCTCATCCAGTTCAATGCACAGGGGAGAGCGCTCCACAAATTCGTTGAGCGTGGTAGCCACGCCGCCGCGCGTCGGATCGCGCAGGATTCGCACGCCGCCTGTGCGCAGGATCGCCGCGCTCAGCTCGTGCAGTGGGCGGCAGTCGGAGAGCAGCTCGCCCTCGCAGGGGAGGTCGCCGCGCGCCATCAGAACCGCCGCGCCATGACAGCCCACGCTCCCGCTGACCAGGACAACGTCTCCGGGACGGATGGCGTCGCGGGACAGACCCGGCGCGCGCAGAAAGCCGATGCCGGAGGTGTTGAGGTAAATACCGTCGCCCTTACCGTGCTCCACTACCTTGGTGTCGCCGGTGACGATGGAAACGCCCGCGCGCTTGGCTTCCTCCGCGATGGAGCGCACAATCTCCTCCAAATCCCGCAGGAGAAATCCTTCCTCAATGAGAAAGGACAGGCTCAGATAGCGCGGTTCGCCGCCCGCCATGCACACGTCGTTGACCGTGCCGCAGACCGCGAGTTTTCCGATGTCCCCACCGGGAAAGCGCCACGGCGTGACCACAAAGCTGTCTGTGGAAAACACAAGGGGAGAGCCTGCGTTGTGGAGCACGGCTCCGTCTCCCAGCGCCGCGAGCGCGTCGTTTTGAAAGGCGGGGACGAGCAGGCGATCGATGAGTTCGGCAGTGCGCAGGCCGCCGCTGCCGTAATCCAGCGTAATTCTTTCTTCCATGACAGTCTCCTTTTCAATCGCGGTACCGGTAAGCGGCCGCGCAGGCCCCTTCGCCCGATACCATGCAGGGGCCGACCGGATCGGCGGGGGTGCAGACACGGCCAAAGAGCGGGCAGTCCTGAGGCCGGATTTTTCCGCGGATCACCTCGCCGCAGCGGCAGCCGGGCGATTCCGCGCCGGGGGAGGGGGAAAACGCGAATTTCACGGATGCGTCCCACGGGGCGAATTCCGCGCGCGGCACAAGGGCGCTGTCCGGGATTTCCCCCAATCCGCGCCAGACAGCCGCCGCCGTTGTGAAAACCTGATCCATCGCGCGCAGGGCGGCGGGGTTTCCTTCCTCCGTGACCACGCGGGTATATTCGTTTTCGAGAGAGGGCTCGTTTCGCCGCAGCATGTCCGCGAGCCGCCAGACCGAGTAGAGCAGATCGCCCGGCTCGAAGCCGCTGACCACGGCGGGAAGGCGGAATTCCTGCGGCAGGAACGCGAAGGCTCGCGCCCCTGTGATGGCGGCGACGTGGCCGGGGCAGAGAAAACCGTTCATGGCAAAATCCGGATCGGCAATCAGCGCGCGCAGAGCAGGCTCCGTTCGTTTGAGCAGGCTCAGGACGGAAAAATTGGAAAGCTTCTGCTCCCGTGCTTCCAGCAGGCATGCCGCCGTGCCGGGGGCTGTCGTCTCAAAGCCGACGCCGAGAAAGATCACATCATGGTCCGGATGCTCGCGCGCCAGCGAAAGAGCTTCCATCGGAGAATAGACCGTGTGAATGGACGCGCCGAGCGCGCGGCGGCGCAGAAGGGAATCGCCGCGCTCCGATCCCGGCACGTGCAGCAGATCGCCATAGCTTGCCAGAAGAACGCCGTGCTGCTCGGACAGGCGCAGAATGCCGTCAATGGCTCCGGCCGGGGTGACGCAGACGGGACAGCCCGGTCCGGAGATCAGGGAGAGTCTCTCCGGAAGCAGAGAGCGAAGCCCGGATTTCGCGATTGCCATCGTGTGCGTGCCGCAGATCTCCATCAGGCGGATCGGTCCTGTCTCCCGCACAATCTCCCGCAGTGCGGCAAGAGCGCGATCCACGCCCTGCGGATGGCGGAATTCCCGATCAAAGCGCATCGAGAGCCTCCTGAATACAGGCCAGGTTTTCACGCGCCTGTTCCTCGGTCAGCTTCTGGATCGCGAAGCCCGCGTGGACCATCACATAGTCGCCCGGCTGAAGGTCGGGCAGAAAATCGACACGGAGCGTCTGCGAAAGGCCCCCGGCTTCTCCGACGGCTGTCTTGCCGTCAATCGATCGGATTTTCAGTGGAACTGCCAAACACATGGTTCTTTCTCCTTTTCCATGCCGCAATGGCGAGCTGTCCGAGGCAGAGACCCTCGTCGCCCGGTGAGACGCGGCGGTGAGTCAGGACGGAATACCTGGCGGCGGTGAGCCGATCGGTGATACCGTCCAGTAGAGTTTGATTGAGAAAAACGCCGCCGCTCAGCGCGACGGGAAGGCGATCGGGGTTGAGCGCCCGGCACTGGGCCAGCGCCAGATCGCACAGCGTTTCATGGAAGCTTCGCGCGATCGCGGCAAGCGGCACGCCCGCGTCCCGGTCGCGGACAAGGGCGCGGAGCATGGGCCGGAAATCGAAGCGGCGCATGCCGTTCTCCTCATAAAATGCCAGCGGGTACGGCGTTCCCGGCACATCGGGGCGAAGCATGGCTTCCAGCAGGACGGCCCCTTCTCCCTCGTAGGAAATAGACGGTGTTCCCGTCAGCAGAGAATAAACGCCGTCGAACAGCCGCCCGACGCTGCTTGCCGCTGGGCACGCAATCCCTTTTTCCAGCATCGCTGTGAGGGCTGTCCGCTTGGCAGGGGAGAGGGGAGCGTTTTCGGGCGCAAGCCCAGCGTCCCACAAAAGGGAGAGGGCAATGCGCCCAATCTCATGGATTGCCGCGTCCCCGCCCGGCAGCAAAACAGGACGCAGGCTTCCCATACGCGCGAAGCCGTCAAAGCCGCCGGTCAGAAACTCTCCGCCCCAGATGCTTCCATCCGTGCCGAGTCCCGTCCCGTCCCAGACGATTCCAAACGCGGGACCGGGAAAGCGGTTATCCGCCAGGCAGGCGCACAGGTGCGCCCAGTGGTGCTGCACGCGAAGAAGGGGCAGGGAAAGGCGCTGCGCCGTCTCTTGCGCTTCCCGGGTGGAAAAATAGTCCGGGTGCCGGTCGCAGACGAGAACGGCGGGACGAATGCGAAACAGCCGCAGATACGTTTCCAGCGCGGAGCGGTAATGATCGAGCACAGCGGTGTTTTTCAGATCCCCGATGTGCTGGCTCAGAAAAGCGTGCTGTTCCCGCCCGGCCGCGAAGGAAGCCTTTTGCTCCGCGCCGAAGGCAATCACACCCGTCGCGTCAAAGGGCAGCAGGACGGGCTGGGGAGCATAGCCCCGGCTGCGGCGGAAAAAGACCGGCAAGCCGCGCCAAAGGCGCAGAACGGAATCGTCACAGCGGTTCACAATGGGGCGATCGTGCAGAAGATAACCGTCCGCGATTCCCGCGAGCGCTTCCATAGCGTCCTCGTTGTCGATCAGCACCGGTTCGCCGGGACGGTTGGCGCTTGTGAAAATCAGCGCGTCCGGCCCGCCCGCGCTTCCGTCGAGCAGGAGGACATGCAGAGGGGTATAGGGAAGAAAAACGCCGATTGTCCCGGCCGCGCTCCACTCCGGAAAATCGTCCGGGTTTTGCTTTTCCAGGAGAACAATCGGGCGGCGCGGACTTTCGAGCAGCGCGGCTTCCTCCCCGGAAACGCGGCAGAACCGGCGCGCCGTCTCCGTGTCACGGCACAGCACGGCCAGCGGCTTTCCCGGACGGTGCTTGCGCTCCCGCAGGCGCAGGACGGCTTCGCGGTTTTGGGCGTCGCAGGCCAGATGAATGCCGCCGCTGCCCTTGACGGCCACCAGCTTTCCCTGTGCCAGTGCTTGTTGGGCCAGTGCGATCGCGTCGCCGGGCAGTTCCGTTCCATCCGCTCCGCAGAACCAGGCGCGCGGCCCGCAAACGGGGCAGCAGTCCGGCTGTGCGTGGTAGCGGCGGGAGGTGAGGTTGCCGTATTCCGCCGCGCAGTCGGGGCACATCGGGAACGCGGCCATCGACGTGCGCGATCGGTCGTAGGGGAGATCGCGGAGAATCGAAAAACGCGGCCCGCAGTCGGTGCAGTTGAGAAAGGGATAGCGGTAACGCCGGTCGCGGGGATCCGCGAGCTCCGACAGGCAGGCGGGGCAGGGAGCCAGATCGGGGGAGACGAGTGTCGCGCCCTCTCCCGCTTCGCTCGGCAGAATGGAAAACGTTGTGTCACCGCGCGGCTTTTCCAGCGCTTCACACCGGATTTCCTCGATCACAGCCAGCGGCGGCGGGGAATCCCGCAGCGCCTTTTGAAACGCTTCGAGCGCGTCCCCGCCGCCCTCCAGCTCCAGCTCCACGCCTCCGGCGGTGTTGCGCACCCAGCCGCCCAGTTCGAGCCGGTTCGCCAGCCGGTGCAGGAAGGGGCGGAAGCCGACGCCCTGCACAATCCCGGAGATGGTCAGGCGCAGCCGGACAATCTCGCTCATGCCAGCTCCCGGCGGATGCGATCGCGCAGATGCTCGGCCAGCTCCGCCACGCCGTCCCCGGTGCGGTTGGAGACGAAGAACAGCGGCCCTTCCGGGTTCACGCCCCGGTAATCCTCGCGCACGGTTTTGGTGTTAAAATCAAAATACGGCAGCATGTCGCACTTGCTGAGCACCAGACAATCGGTGTCCGTGAACATGAGCGGATATTTTTTCACCTTATCGTCGCCCTCGGGGATGCTCAAAACGGTGATCCGGAAGTTTTCCCCGATGTCAAATTCGGCGGGGCAGACAAGGTTGCCGATGTTTTCCACAAACAGCACGTCCAGAGCGTCCAGATCAAAGTGCGGCAGAATGTTTTGAATGCTCATGGCCTCAATGTGGCACGCGCCGTCCGTGTTGAGCTGGACGGCGGGAATGCGCAGGGCGGCGATTTTTTCCGCGTCAATCTGCCCCGTGATATCCCCTTCGATGACGCCGATGGAAAAGGTATTGCGAAGCTGTGCGATCAGGGAGGTGATAAGGCTTGTCTTTCCCGTGCCGGGGCTTCCCATGACGTTGATCAGACAGACCCGTTTTTCCCGCAGCAGGGCGCGCACCTGCGCGCTCACGTCCTGATTCCACTCCATCACCTGATGCATCACTTTGATTTCCATGGCTTAATCGACCTCCAGACTTTCCACTGTAAATTCCCTCCCGGACAGGCGTTCCAGCCGCAGGCTTCCGCAGGACGGACACGCGATATGGGTGCGGGAGATTTCGCTTTCTTTGCCGCAGTCGCGGCACCGCACGCGCAGGGGAAGCAGCGTGGCTTCTATCTTCGCGCCCTCGGCGGCGGTTCCCTTCGCAAGCACATCCAGATAGATCTGAATGCATTCCGGCACGATGCCGCAGAAGGGGCCGATGCTGAGACGGATGGCGCGGATCCGGACCGCGCCCTGCTCCTGCGCGGCATTGAGTGAAATTTCCAAAATATTCTGTGTGACGGCCAGCTCATGCACGGGAACCCCTCCTTTCATCGGGCAGACAGGCGGTTCATGCCGCCGGTTGCAGAACTTATTGTAGCACGCTCCGGCGTGGAATTCCATACGAAATCCATAAGAAAGACACAAAAAAATTGCAGAAAAAGAAAATAATTGCCAAGAAACGATCTTGTAAAACAAAAAAGTTAGGTCTATAATGAAATTACTTTACACATTGACAGTGTCCCACCCGGAGACGTGAAAAGCCCCGCCGGACCAGACCGGAACGGGGGCTTTTCTGCGATTATCCATCCGTTTGGGACAAAGAAGGAGGATGGTTATGGGTGTGATTCCTTTTCTCATCGTCTGGCCCGTACTCATCGCGGTGTTGATCCCCTTCCTCAAATCGGAGCGCGTCCGGGGCCCTCTCGTCTATGTGGGGGCGGGCGGCGTCATGGTGCTGTCCGTTGTGCTGCTGGCCCAGTGGCTGCTGTCCGGCGGCGGGGTTATGAGCTTTTATGAGGAAACCGAGCTGATCGATCATCTGATGCTCGGCGGGGAGCTTCTGCTCATGGCGCTGATTGTCTATCTGAGCATCGTACACCGCAAGTACCCGGTGATTCTGCTCTCCGTTGGGCAGACAGGGCTGATGATCTGGGCGGAGACAACTTTCCCGGTCGAGCCTGCGAGCCACATGCAGGTGGACGGGCTCTCGATGCTGATGACGGTAATAGCGGCTTTTGTCGGCGGGCTGATCTGCATTTACGCGGTCGGCTACATGAAGGCGTACCACCATCATCACACGGAATACCGGAATCGCACCGGCTTTTTCCTCTCGATGCTGTTTCTGTTTCTGGGCGCGATGTTCGGCCTTGTCCTGTCCGGAAATCTGGTGTGGATGTATTTCTTCTGGGAGATCACCAGCGTTATCTCCTTCCTGTTGATCGGCTACACCCGCACGGAGGAAGCGGTGCACAACAGCTTCCGCGCGCTGTGGATGAACCTTTTGGGCGGTCTTGGCTTTGCCATTGCGATTGCCATTTCGGCGGCGACGCTCGGCACGGTGCAGCTGGAGGAGGTTGTGCGGGTCGGAGCGCCGATCCCGATCGCGCTGCTGGCTCTGGCAGGGCTGACCAAATCCGCCCAGCTGCCGTTTTCCTCCTGGCTGCTGGGGGCGATGGTGGCTCCCACGCCGTCGAGCGCCCTGCTGCACAGCGCCACGATGGTCAAGGCGGGCGTGTATCTGCTGATCCGCCTTTCCCCCGCAATGGCGGGAACGATGGGCGGCACGATGGTTTCCCTGATTGGAGGCTTTACCTTTATCGCATGCAGCATGATGGCGATTGCGCAGAACGATGGCAAAAAGGTGCTGGCCTTCTCCACAATCTCCAATCTCGGCCTGATTGTCGCCTGTGCCGGAATCGGCAAGGAGGAGACGATCTGGGCGGCTGTCCTTTTGATGATTTTTCACGCCGTCAGCAAATCCATGCTGTTCCAGGCGGTTGGTTCCATCGAAAATATTCTCGGCTCGCGCGATATTGAGGACATGCACGGCCTGATCCTGCGCCTGCCGAAGCTGACGTATATCATGGGTATCGGAATCGCGGGAATGTATCTCGCCCCGTTCGGTATGCTGATTTCCAAATGGGTGGCGCTCAAAGCCTTTGTCGACGCGGGAGACGTGCTGCTCGTGCTGTTCCTCGCCTACGGCAGCGCCACAACGATGCTCTACTGGACGAAGTGGCTGGCCAAGCTGATCTCGATCCATCACACCAAGGCGGAGGCCAAAGATATCACCAAAACGGATCAATATATTTCCATGTTCATTCATTCTGTCTGTGTGGTACTGCTCTGCCTGCTGTTCCCGCTGCTGGAGCGTCAGGTTGTGACGCCGATCGTGCTGCAAATCTTCGGTTCCGCGCATGAGGTGCTGTCCATGAGCGTTCTCACCACCATGGCGGTCATGCTGATCTCCGTCCTCTTTGTGCCCACCATGATGTTCCTTGTCACACGGTCGGCGCGGCGCGTGTACGTTCCGATCTATATGGGCGGCGCGAATATGGGGGACAACACCTATTTCGTCAACAGCTACGGGGAGCCGGAGCACCTCTATCTCTCCAACTGGTATCTGCGCTTTGAGTTCGGCATGCGCCGCCTGATGCGCCCGTCGGTGATCTTCTCCTCGGGTCTGCTCATCGTGATGCTTTGCCTGATTGTGGGAGGTGCCGTATGATACAGGTGGTTTCCGTTGTCGCGTATCTGCTGTTTGCTCCCTTCCTGGGCGGCCTTTTGGACGGTGTGGACCGTATTATCAGCGCCCGGATGCAGGGCCGCAAGGGCCCGCCGCTGCTTCAGCCCTTCTATGACTTGCAGAAGCTGTTCACCAAGCAGATGTTTGCCGTCAACAGCGTGCAGCTCCTGCTGAATCTGAGCTATTTGATTTTCCTTGCCGTGGCGGGCTGCATGCTGTTTGCCGGGGCGGATATTCTGATGTGCCTGTTCGTTCTGACCACGGCGGACATGTTCCTCATCATGGCGGCTTCGAGCGATTCCTCCCCGTTTTCCACGCTTGGCGCGGGGCGCGAGATGATCCAGATGATGGCCTATGAACCGCTCACGCTCCTCATGGCCGTTGGCTTTTATCTCGCGACGGGTTCCTTCCATGTGGGAACGATCATCACCATGCCGTACAGCGCTGTGCTGTTTCTGCCGGGCATGCTGATGGGATTCTTCTTCATCACGGCGATCAAATTGCGCAAATCCCCGTTTGATCTCTCCACAAGCCACCATGCGCATCAGGAGATGGTCAAGGGCATCACGACGGAGATGGCGGGGCCGACCTTCGCGATCATGAATGTCGCGGAGTATTATGAGATGATTCTGATGCTCGGTCTGGTAGCCCTGTTTTTCCTCAACGAAAACTGGTGGAGCTGGCCGCTTGCGATTGCCGTCTGCCTGTTCGTCTATTTTCTGGAGATTCTGTGGGATAACGTCTGCGCCCGCGTGAAGTGGAGAACGCTGCTTGACAGCTGCTGGATTGTCACACTTCTGTGCGGCGGGCTGAACCTGCTGATTCTCATGCTGATTCATTAAGGGGGGCGGTTACATGGGAAAGCTTGCAAAATCTCCCTGGCTGCTTCACTATGACGGAAGCAGCTGCAACGGCTGTGATATTGAGGTGCTGGCCTGCACCACGCCGGTTTACGATATTGAGCGCTTTGGCATCATCAACACGGGCGATCCGTTCCAGGCTGATATTCTGCTGATCACGGGCGGCATCAACAGCCAGAGCGAGAGCGTCGTCAAACAGATTTACAGCCAGATGCCGAATCCGAAGGTCGTTGTGGCCGTGGGAATCTGCGCGTGTACCGGCGGTATTTTCAAGACCTGTTATAACATTAAGGGCGGTGTGGATACGGTGATCCCGGTGGATATCTACGTTCCGGGATGCGCGGCCAGACCGCAGGCCATTATCGACGGGGTCGTGAAGGCCCTCGCGCTGCTGGAGCAGAAGCGCGCCGATTATGCGGCCCAGCGCCGCAGCGCTTCACAGGAAGGAGGGATTGTCCGTGGAGCCGATCAATGAGATTATCCCGATTGAAATGGATCAATTCCTCTCCACTGTCATCCAGTTCAAAATGGACCATATGCGCCTGGTGCAGATCTGCGCCTCGCGCCTGCCGGGACAGTATGAGCTGAGCTATTGCTTTGCGCGGGATCTGGACATGTGGACGCTTCGTCTCGTCGTGGACGAGGACGCTCCCGTCCCGAGCATTACGCAGATGTATCCCTGTGCGTTCTTGCAGGAAAACGAAACCGCCGAGCTGTTCGGCGTGAAGATCCAGAATATCGAGCACGATTACAATGGCCGTCTGTACCGCATCGATCGGGAGACGCCGTTCAAGGAAAAGGGGTGAGAGTGGATGGCAAAGCGAAGCATTGTCCCCTTTGGCCCCCAGCACCCGGTTCTTCCCGAGCCGGTTCACCTGGATCTGGTTCTCGAGGATGAGGTCGTGGTCGGCGCGGTGCCGAGCATCGGCTTTGTACACCGCGGACTCGAAAAGCTGGTGGAGACAAAGGATTATAAAGAATATGTCTATATCGCGGAGCGCGTCTGCGGGATTTGCAGCTTCGGTCACGGCATGGGCTATTGCGAGGCTGTGGAGCGCGTGATGAACATTGACGTACCGCCGCGCGCCAAATACCTGCGCACCATCTGGATGGAAATGAGCCGGATTCACAGCCATCTTTTGTGGCTGGGGCTTCTGGCGGACGCGCTCGGATTTGAAAGCCTGTTTATGCAGTCCTGGCGTTTGCGGGAAAAAATCCTGGATATGTTTGATCTGACGACGGGTGGGCGCGTGATCTTTTCCGTCAATACGCCGGGCGGCGTACTCAAGGATGTGGACGCTTCCATGCTGCACCAGCTGCTGCAAACAATTGACGGAATGGAACAGGATCTGCGTCCCGTTTCCGACGCTTTTCTGCGGGAATATACGGTGGGGACTAGACTGCACGGCCTTGGTGTGCTAAAGCCCGAGGACGCGGTGCAGCTCGGCGCAGTCGGCCCGATGCTGCGGGCCTCCGGCGTGCCTTACGACGCAAGAAAATTGGGCTATGCGGCATACGGCGATCTGGCCTTTGAGCCGATTGTCCTCACCGACGGCGATTCCTACGCGCGGTGCGAGCTGCGCCTGCGGGAGATTTTCCAGTCGTTCCACCTGATTCGGCAGGCAGTGGCCAAGCTGCCGAACGGCCCCATCGCCGTGCCGGTGAAGGGAAATCCGGACGGGGAGTATTTCATGCGGATCGAGCAGCCGCGCGGAGAAGCTGTCTATTACGTTCGTGCAAACGGGACGAAGTTCCTCGACCGCTTCCGTCTGCGCACGCCCACCACGAGCAACATCCCGCCCATGCTGGAGCTGCTCAAAGGCTGTCAGCTTGCCGACGTTCCGCTTTTGATTCTCACGATTGATCCCTGCATCAGCTGTACGGAGAGGTGACGGAGATGGCGAATATCCGATTTTTGCCCTTTGCGCATACGGCGCTGAAAAACCTGTTTTCCAAGCCGGTGACGACGGGGTATCCGTTTGAACCAGCCGTCTATCCGGAGCGGATGCGCGGTCATATTCAGATTGCGATTGCGGACTGCATCAGCTGCGGCCTGTGCGCCCGCTCCTGCCCTCCGGGCGCGATCCAGACAAGCCGCACCGCCGGAACCTGGACGATCCACCGCTTTGACTGCGTACAATGCGGCAGCTGTGTGAATGTCTGCCCGAAAAAATGTCTGCGCATGGCTCCCGGCTATATTGAACCGGGGCCGGAAAAATGGAGCGAGACGTTTACGCGTCCCGGTTTCCCGCTTCCCGGCCAGAAGGAGGAATCCTCCCAGCAGGCCGCCCCAGCCGCCGCGCAGCCGGAGGGTAAGCCGGTCAACGACAGTTCCGCCTGCGTGTATTGCACCCTCTGTGCGAAAAAATGTCCGCAGGGAGCCATTTCCGTGGATCGCGCGGCCAAGACATGGTCGCTTGACGAGCAGGCTTGCGTCGGCTGCGGCGTGTGCGTTTCCGCTTGTCCGAAAAAATGCCTGACACTTCGCTGAGAAGCAAAGGAAGGAGCCGTTTATGATTCGCAAAGGATTTAAAATGAAGCTGTACCCCGGCTTTGAAAAGGAATACGAGAAGCGTCACAACCAGCTTTGGCCCGAAATGCGGGATATGATTCATGAGTATGGAGGACGCAACTACAGTATTTTCCTGGATCAGGAGACGCTGACGCTGTTCGGCTATCTGGAGATCGAGGATGAGGAAAAGTGGAACGCGTCCGCGCAAACGGCCATTTGCCGGAAATGGTGGGACTACATGGCGGATATCATGGAGACCAATCCCGACAACAGCCCGGTCAGCGTGGATTTGCAGCCGGTGTTTCATTTGGATTAAAGAAGATAAAACGGGATCGCCCGGCTTTTTCAGAGCGCGGCGATCCCGTTTGTCTTGTCATATGTTTGTTATGGAGTTTGAAGAAGAAGCGAAATCCCCCAGATTGCCAGCAGATGTGCGGGGTAGAACCAGTAAAACCCATATTGCAGGACCCGGTTCCGCGTGCCGTGCGTTCCGTTGTACAGAAGCAGAAGAGGGATGGCGAGGAAAACCCCGAAATAGCTGATGGTGAACAGGCTGAGCACCGACAACCCTTTCACCACATAGCAGACGCCGACCGCCGCAAAAACGGCGAAAGCGCGCTTGCGATCCTGGCGAAACAAGCCGAACCCCAGAATCCACAAAATCGCGTACCAGCTCCAATCCGATCGCCAGGCGAGAGCACAGCAGGCCAGCACTACGATACATTTCAGCCAGACCGGATACCGTGGATTGGCGGAGAAGGCCAGCGCGGTCAATCCGAGAAAGAGCGTCCACATCACGCTGGAGGTATTCCAAAAGGAGGACATCCCTCCATGACACAGGACAAACGGGACATGGGAGACAACGGCCGCCGCAAGGAGCCGTCCCAGGTAACGGCGGAGGTTGGACGTGTGAGCGAAGCCCTCCGCGATGAAAAAGCACATGATGGGCGCGGTCAGCCTTCCGATCAGGCGCAGCAGCCACGCCCCCGGAACCAGGGGAAACAGAAAGGCGGTGCAGTGGTCCACGACCATCGCGGCGACGGCAATGAGTTTGAGTTGATTGGCGTTCAGTCCGCGTCCTGTGCGGGAAAGAGATTCCATATTTTGCATGCTCCTTTCGCCTGCGGCGGGGGTGATTGGGAAAAACAGTTGCGGCCCGCGCGGGATGCGTGTACAATAGAAACGAATCGGACAAAAACAAGGAGGAAAAGACATGGATGATATACAGTCGGTATTCCATTTTCTGAATCGGGGCGTCAGCCCGTGGCACGCCGCCGCGGAAGCCTGCCATCGTTTGGAGCAGGCGGGGTGTGAGCGTCTCGATGAAACGCAGGAGTGGAAGCTGGTTCCCGGAAAACGGTATTTTGTGACGCGCAATGGCTCCGCCGTTCTGGCGTTCCGTGTGCCGGAGGGACGGATCGGCTCCTGGAGAATTGCCCTTTCCCACAGCGACGCTCCCACCTGGCGTATCAAAAACGCGGGCATCGAAAAAGCGGGATGCGTGAAGCTGGAAACAGAAGGGTATGGCGGGATGATCATGAGCACCTGGCTCGACCGTCCCCTGACGATTGCGGGGCGCGTTGTACTGCGCACGAGCGGCGGAATGGAAACGCGGCTTGTCTACGCGGATCAGGATCTGCTCGTGATTCCCAATCTGGCCATCCACTTTGACAGGGGAGCCAACGAGGGGAAAAAATGGGATCCCCAGGTGGATTTGCAGCCGCTTTACGGGCCGTCCGGGTGCCGCTCTTTTTCCGATCTGCTGGCCTCTGAGGCAGGCGGCTGCGCGCCGTCGGATATCCTCAGCTGGGATCTCTGCCTGACGCCGCGCCAGAAGGCGGTGCGCGTGGGCCCGGCCGGAGAATACTTCATGAGCCCCCGGATCGACGATTTGGAATGCGCCTGCACCACGCTGACGGCTTTTTTGGAAGCGGAGACGGAAACCGACGCCGGTTTGGTTTGGGGAATGCTGGACAATGAGGAGGTCGGTTCCTCGTCCCGCCAGGGCGCGCAGGGAACGTTCCTCGCGGATACGCTGGCGCGCATTTTGGAGACGCTGGGACAAAGCCGGTCGGATGGATGGCGGGCCGCCGCGTCCTCGCTGGTGCTGTCCGCGGATAACGGACATGCGGTTCATCCCAACCACCCGGAAAAATCGGATCCCGAAAACGGGCCGGTTATGAACGGCGGCGTGGTGGTCAAGATAAACGCAAGCCAGAAGTATACCACCGATGCGGTCAGCGCCGCGCTGTTTGGGGAAATCTGCCGCCGGGTGGGCGTTCCTGTACAGCGTTTCGCAAATCGCGCCGACATGCCGGGCGGCTCCACGCTTGGAAATTTGCAGGGTCACAGCCTTTCGGCTCCGATGCTCGACATCGGGCTGGCGCAGCTTGCTATGCATTCCGCGGTGGAGACGGCGGGCGTGGAGGATATCGGCTACATGATTCGTGCGGTGCGCTCCTTCTATCAAACGCCGTTTGTCTGCACGGGAGACGGAAGCTATCGGATCGGATGATCCAGCGAGGGGTAAAGCGCTGAATGCTGTTCTACAGAAGAAACGTGTTTTCCGCCCGGGCTGTGTAATGCTCCCGCAGCATCGCGACATGGGAGAGAAAATCCGGATCCTCAAAGCGGAGCGCATGCGAAGGGCAGACGCGGACGCAGGACTGGCATTTGATGCAGACGCCGGAAACCAGCAGCGTTTCCCGATCGATGCTGCCCATGGGGCATTGCTCCGCGCACAGGCCGCAGCGTGTGCAGCTTTCCAGAAGGACAGGCTTGGCTTTCAGAAATTTCGCAGGCGTACCGTCCGTTTTCAGCGGCGTATAGTACGGAGCAAGGGGCGTTTCCCGATCATAATCGAGGGGCTTGACTTCCGGCTGTGCCAGCGTTTCCGCGATGGAGCGGGCGAAATCGCACAGCGCGGCAAGATCCTCCTTGTCGGGTCTTCCGGCTCCGATTTCGTCGGAAAAAGCATGACGAGAGACGATGGATGCGGCTGCCACCGGAACAAAGCCGCCGTTTTCCAGCAGGAGCAGCCACTCGCGCGGCGCGTCTCCCGGACTGCGGTTGCCAAAGACGCACAGTGGGACAACCGGAGTATGCGATCCGTGCAGGATTCGTGCGTACTCCGGGGCCAGCTTATTCGGCAGCCGTCCCGCATAGACAGGCGAAGCGGCTATCACCAGATCCTGTTCCCCAAAGCAAAGTGTTTTTTGACGATCTTCCGGGAGCGTCAATGAAAAATACTCTGCGGCAATGCCCAGAAGAGCGGCCAGCTGTTCCGCCAAAGCACAAGCCGCGCGCTTTGTGCCGCCTGTGGGGCTGAAAAATACGGTGCAAATCCGGTTGATCTTCATGGATGGTTCCTCCCTTCAAACGTCCGGTTCAGAGAAATGTGTTTTCTGAGCCGGACGTTTTCTCTTGTTTTCATGATACCGAATTGATATACAGGAAGCAACAAAAAATTTTCAGATTGCGGAAAAGCTAAAAAAGTGTAAACATGAAGTTTTCGCCCGCCTTTTTCAAAAGGGCGCCGTGTGCCGGTGGCACACAGACAAGGTGCCGACCGGAGCGGGAGCGGAGACTCGGCGGGGTTTGGGGTGGAACCCCATAAAATCCTGCGAAGCCACAAAATGTGGCTAGAAAAAAGAGCGCAGCGATTTTTTTCGGACTCTTATCACAAGGCAAAAGCTAAAAGATTTTCAAAATGAAAATTTTCCATTTCTTTTGGAAAGCCGCATGTTTAGCGGGCTTTTGACACAGGCACAGAAAAACGGAAAAAATCACCTTCATAAACCACCTTCGCCGAGGAACAGTAAGAAGGCCGAACGATTCGCAAAGAAATTTGAGAACCGTCCGGCGAAGGAAGGTGAATCCAATGAAGAAGGCATGGCAGGCTCTGGTGTCCTGCGTGTCGGCGCTTGCTCTGGCGGTATGCGCCGCGGTGGGTGTAGCCGGACGGTTTACCTGCGACAGCTATCGCGTCACGCCTGGCATGTCGCTCTCCTGGAACGGCGGCATGCTTTCCGCCCGTCCGAATACCGAGACTCTGGCGGTTTCGGGAATGAGGACACAGCAATATCAGGCGGAATTGCTGCTGTTCAATCGGATCCCGGTCAAATCCGTCTCCGTAAGCGTGGTGTCCGAACGTCAGGTGATTCCCTGCGGAACGCCGTTTGGCATTAAGATGTTTACCAACGGTGTGATGGTGGTCGGCATTGCGGAGATTCAAACGGAAAGCGGCATGGTCAATCCCGCGGAACAGGCCGGACTCCGCATGGGAGACATCATTGTGAGCGTTGATGGCAGCGCGGTAAACCGAAATGAAGAAATAGCCGCCCTTGTGGAAAAGAGCGGCGGCAGGCCGGTAGCCATCCAGTACCGGCGGGAGAACAAGGAATATACGTCTCAGCTCTCTCCCGTAAAATCTCTGGTGGATGGCAAATGGAAAGCCGGTCTGTGGGTACGCGACAGCACGGCGGGGATCGGCACGCTGACTTTTTACGACCCGTCCACGGAGCAATTCGGCGGACTGGGCCACGGCGTCTGCGATACAGACACAAGCGAGCTGATGCCCTTTCTCAACGGTGAAATTCTACCTGTGACCATCAGCGGGGTGACGAAAGGCGCTAAAGGCGCGCCCGGCGAGCTTCACGGCTATTTTGAAGGCGACGAAGCCATGGGCGTGATGCACGCCAACGACGAGGCGGGCGTGTACGGCGAGCTCTATGAGTCTCCGGCGGGCGAACCGGTGACGGTTGCCCTGTCGCAGGAGGTTCATCCCGGTGAAGCACAGATCATCTCCACGGTTGACGGCGAAGGGCCGCAAAGATATGATGTGGTGTTGGAGTATGTCAACTATCGCGAGAGTGGGGAAGGCAAAAATATGATTCTCCGCGTAACGGATTCCCGGCTTTTGGAAAAGACAGGAGGAATCGTGCAGGGGATGAGCGGCAGTCCGATTCTGCAAAATGGAAAGCTTGTCGGCGCCGTGACTCATGTTTTTGTCAACGATCCCACAAGGGGTTATGGGATTTTTGCCGAGAGCATGCTGGAAAACGAATCGCAATTTTCTTCTGAATGATGCAGCAAGGGCCGCCCGTCCTCGTGATAAGGATGGGCGGCCCGGTTTTTTCGATCGTATGGGGTGTGCGGTGGTTATGCCGCGAGTTCAAAGGTCAGCAGAACGGGATTGTGGTCGCTGAACGCAAAATCAGCGTCAATGTTCTGCGCTTCGGCCTTCAGATTGTCCGAAACAAGAAAACCGTCTACCACGGTAGTGTAGTTTACGCCCTTTTCATAAGGGATATCGGCTCCGCGGCAGGTGGGAACCTCAAATCCGTTTTCCGCCGCGACAAAGGAAAAGTGATCCGGCAGTTCCGAATCGTCCAGCGTCTGCACCCATCCGGGAAATTGCTGCTGGGAAGGGAAGGCATGTTCTGTGCCGTACAGAGCATGGTTGAAATCTCCGCCGGTGACGACATAATTTCCCTTTTCATACTCCTCCTCCAGCACCTGGCACAGCATTTCCAGCTGCTGTGTGCGGATTCCGCCGCTGTCATACGCGGACATATGGCTGTGAATCAGAACCAGCTGGCGATCGGTGCCCTCCACCGGGAAACGGGTGACGGAAAAACAGCGGTCCAGGTCGGTGAATTTGATAAAGAAGCTTTCGTCCACCGGATAGCTGCGGCGCACCGCCTCATCGACGGCATACCGCGACAGAGTCAGCAGACCGGCGGTCACGGAGCCGTGTGGATCGTTCAGCGGATAGGCCAGATAGCCGCTGTGGAAGTTTTCCGCCCATGTGCTGGAATAGGAGGAGAACGCTTCTGTAATCCTGGCGCGCTGATCCACCTGATGGCTGCGGTGGGCTTGCTGATCCACTTCCTGCAAAAGCAGAAAGTCCGCGTCCAGCTCTTTCAGGGTGTCCAGGGCCAGAACCGTGTTGGTCAGCACGGATTCCCGGCTGACGGCTTTCCCGTACAATCCCTGCGTGGGCGTTCCGTCCGTCATAACGCCTGTATCCATAAAGAAGGAATATTCCGGCCCATATGCGCCAAAGCCAATGTTGCAGGTGACGGCCTTGTAAGGAGTTTCCAGCTGCAAAACGGCTGTCTGCGGAGAATAGACCTCAAGCGCGGTATGGTCCTCAATCCGATAATATTGGATTTGCAGATAGGCGATATATCCTCCCACCGTGAGCACCACAACGAGAAGAAGAACGGACACGACGAGAGCGGCGCGTTTGAACAAGCGTTTCATAAGAAGCCTCCTTCATTCCGAGAAAACAAAAAAGAACAGCACAAAACAAAGCGTTTCGTGCTGTTCTCTGTCTCTCAAACACTGTAAGGACATTATATATAAAATAAATGGGAATTTCCATTTGCATTTAGTACAAAAATAGAAAATCTGCTTTGGCGAATGTTTTCCGTGACCGCTGGCACACAGAATTTGCCATGCATAAAAAACGCCCGCAAACAGCACCGGGATGCGCTGTCTGCGGGCGTTTTCTGTATGGAATTACGGTTTATTTTTGTTGTACAGGATGCGAAGCCCTTTGAGAATCAGTTCGCCGTCGCAGATGATATCACTTTTGCAGTATTTGGTGATATTCGGCGCAAGGCCGCCGGTGGCGACCACGGTGGGCTTTTCCCCGAGCTCCTGTGAAACCCGCTCGATGATACCGTCGATCATAGCGGCGTTTCCGTATACGATGCCGCTTTTCATGCAGTCAATCGTGTTGGTGCCGATGACGCGCTTCGGGCCTTCCAGGTTGATGTGGGGAAGCTGGGACGTATGGCTGGAAAGGGCTTCGAGCGAGATTGCAATGCCGGGGATGATCATGCCGCCGACATAATTGCCGCGCTTGTCCACAACGGAAAGCGTCGTGGCCGTGCCGAGATCGAAAATCAGAATCGGCTTGGGATATTCCGCCGCCGCCGCCACCGCGTCCGTGACCAGATCGCTGCCGAGCTGGGCCGGATTGTCCATCACGATGTTCAGTCCCGTCTTCAGTCCCGCGCCGACGATGAGGGATTCGCGGCCGCACAGCTGGCGGATCGCGTCCTTCATGGTAACGGTGAGGGTGGGAACCACGGAGGAAATAATGCTTCCCTCAATGTCGTGGCGCTCCACCTGATTGAGGATAAACATGTTGCGCATCAGAGCGGCGTATTCGTCGCTGGTTTTCACGCGGTCGGAGCTCAGACGGGCGGTGAAAAGGAGACGGCCCGTGTCAGGCTCCAGACAGCCCAGCACAATGTTGGTGTTTCCAATGTCGATGGCAATAATCATCCGGTGACGTACCGTCCTTTTTACATCTTGCGGCGCTTGAGGGAGAGCAGGATCTTTCCGATCGCGGGGGTGAGTACAGCCGCGAGAGCGGTTTCCGCCACGCCGTTCGTGCCCACAACGCCGAGCACCAGGCCCGCGACGGCTTCCACTGGAACTCCTTTGAGGGAAGCGTAGGCGTCGCGGAACAGGAAATAAATAAGCGACATGACAAGAGCAGTGTTCAGGACGGCTCCGACGGCTCCGGCTATCGCCATGGAAAGAACTTCTCCCCGGCTGCTTTCCTTCATGAGCTTCTGCAGGCCGCGATAGACAAACCATGGCACAACGCCGACAAGGATGCGCGGCACAAAGCAGATGATAAGGCTCAGCGGGCTGCCGTTCGGTGTGCCCGGAACGGGGATAAGCGGCGTGAACGCAAAGGAGAGCGCGGCGGGCGACATCGTGTTGCTCAAAAAGCTCACCAGCCCGAACATGAAGCCGAGGACGGCGCCGTAGCGCGGCCCGAGGAGCAGGCAGCCGATGATGACGGGAATGTGCAGGGTGGTGGCTTTGATCAGCCCCAGCGGCACCATTCCCAGCGGCGTAAGCCCCAGGACAAAGACGATGGCTGTGAAGAGTGCGAGCAGCACAAAATCACGGTACTTGACGGTCGCTTGATTCATATTCAATTACCTCCTGCTGCTGTTCCCATGTTTGGGATACAACGCAAATTTCGTTTTCATTATAGGAGGTGGAAAAGGGAAATGCAAGAGGAAATGATCACAAATTGTCAAAAAATTCACGGACTATCTTTGAGGAGACTTTGAGGAGAAAGCGGGTGCGAAAATGTAAAATTCATAAATTATTCATTGAAATCAGGAGGGAAAGGGACTACAATAGTTTTAGCAGTTAGCAGAATCGAGTGCTAAAATCTATGTGAGCAAGGAGTCTTGTGACATGGCAGTCAAACAATTCCAGGCAGAATCCAAGCGCCTGTTGGATCTGATGATCAATTCCATCTACACCCATCAGGAGATTTTCCTGCGCGAGCTGATCAGCAACGCGAGCGACGCAATTGACAAGCTGTATTACCGCACGCTCAGCGACGGCGATACCGGCCTTTCCCGCGATGATTTCTCCATCTCCATCATCCCGGACAAGCAGGCCCGCACCCTCACCATCGAGGACAACGGCTGCGGCATGACGGAGGAGGAGCTGGAAAACAACCTCGGCACCATTGCAAAGAGCGGTTCTCTCAACTTCAAGAAGGAGAACGAGCCGAAGGAGGATATCGAGATCATCGGTCAGTTCGGCGTGGGCTTTTATTCCGCGTTCATGGTGGCTGAGAAGGTCACGGTTGTCAGCCGTGCGTATGGCTCGGACACCGCGTGGAAGTGGGAAAGCTCCGGAGCCGAGGGCTACACGATGGAGCCCGGCGAGCGCAGCGGGCACGGCACGACCATCACCCTGCAGCTCAAAGCCAACACCGAGGAAAACAATTACGACGAATTCCTGGACACCTACCGTCTGAAGGAACTGGTGCGCAAATATTCCGACTATATCCGCTATCCGATCCGCATGGATGTGGAAAAGAGCCGCATGATCGAGGGCACCGACAAGGACGCGGAAGGCAAGTATAAAACGCCGGAGTACGAAACGTACACCGAAAACGAGGTTCTCAATTCCATGGTTCCGCTTTGGCGTAAGAACAAGAGCGAGATCAAGGAGGAGGAATACAACCAGTTCTATAAGGATAAGTTCCATGACTTTGCCGATCCGCTGCTGGTGATCCACAGCAGCACGGAGGGCACCGCCACCTATAACGCCCTGCTGTTTATCCCGTCGCAGGCTCCGTTTGATTACTACAGCCGCGATTATGAGAAGGGCCTCCAGCTTTTCAGCAACGGCGTGATGATCATGCAGAAATGCCCGGATCTGCTGCCGGATTATTTCAGCTTTGTGCGCGGCCTGGTGGACAGCCAGGATCTTTCTCTGAATATTTCTCGTGAAATGCTGCAGCACGACCGCCAGCTCAAACTGATTGAGAGCCGTCTGGAGAAAAAGATCAAATCCGAGCTGGAATCCATGCTCAACCGCGATCGCGAGAAGTATGAGAAATTCTTCAAGAATTTCGGCTTGCAGCTTAAATACGGCGTGTATGCCGATTACGGCGCACACAAGGATCTGCTTCAGGATTTGCTCCTGTTCTATTCGTCCTCTGAGAAGAAGCTGGTCACGCTCAAAGAGTATGTGTCCCGCATGAAGGAGGATCAGAAGTATATTTACTATGCCTGCGGAGAAACAGTGGAGCGCATCGATCTGCTGCCGCAGACGGAAGCCCTGAAAGAAAAGGGTTACGAGATTCTCTATCTCACCGACAACGTCGATGAATTTGCCCTGCGCATCATGATGAAGTACGACGACAAGGAGTTCCGCTCCGTGTCTGCCGACGATCTCGGTCTGGAGACGGAGGAGGAGAAGAAGGCGGCGGAAAAGCAGATCGAGGAGAATAAGGATCTGCTTGCGTTCCTGCGGGATTCCCTCGACGGCAAGGTGAAGGCCGTCATTCTCTCCCAGAAGCTCAAGAGCCACCCGGTCTGCCTGTCCACGGAGGGCGCGATCTCCATGGAGATGGAAAAGGTGCTCAATTCGATGCCGATGCCGGAGGGCGAGAAGGTACAGGCACAGCGCGTGCTGGAAATCAACGCCAACCATCCCATTTTCACCAAGCTGACCAAGCTGTATGCCGACGGCGACAAGGATCGCGCCGCGAAATACGCAAAACTTCTGTATAATCAGGCTCTGCTCATTGAGGGCGTGTCGATCGAGGATCCGCTGGCTTTCTCGAATGATATCTGCGATCTGATGGTGGAATAAAACATCCCCGATTCTATGATATAAAAGCACCGCGAAGAGAGGAAATCCCTTCGCGGTGCTTTTATGCTTTTATTTTACAGATCGTCATCCGGTACGGTTTTCCCGTATGTCTTTTCCTTTTCCTCCAGCGCGCGCAGGATAATGTCCACGCTGCCCTGCAAGCCGAAGATGTGGGTATCCAAAATCAGATCGTAATTCTGCATGTCGCCCCATTTCCGGTTGCTGTAGAAATTGTAGTAATTTCCACGCTGCTTATCCTTTTTCGCGACGGTATCCGCTGCCTTCGCGGCTTCCACGCCGTATTCCTCCACCGCGCGGCGCATCCGAATGTCCTTCGGAGCCTGCAAAAACAGGTTCAGACAGTTCGGCTCGTCCCGGAGAATATAATCGGCACAGCGTCCGACGATCACAAAGGGGCCCTTCTTCGCGGCTTCCTTGATGATATCGGATTGCAGCAGGAAAAGTTTGTCGTTGATGGGCATGTTGTTTGCCACAGAGGTGTAGCTTCCCATCACAAGGGAATACAGCAAGCTGCCGCTTGCCCGCTCGTCGGCCTTGGCAAAGACCTCCTCACTCATGCCGCTCTGCTTTGCGGCGATAGCAATCAATTCCTTATCGTAAAAGGGAACCTCGAGAATTTCCGAAAGCTTTTTGCCGATCAGGCGGCCGCCGCTTCCGTATTGACGGGCTATGGTAATGATGGTTTTTGTCATGGAATCTCGCCTGCCTTTCCGTGGGACAGATCGCGCATTGCGCGTTTGCCTGTTCCTCTGATTTTTATTTTATTCTTTTTTATGGGGATTGTCAAACGAAAATGCTAAAAAATCAAAATCCGATCCCTTATAAAGAGGCGTTTTCTACAAAAGAAGCGAAATTTTGACGGTGTGAAGCTGGAAAGCTTCCTGTGTTCCGGGAAGCGCCGGAACGGCTGCGCGAACCGCACAAAATCCTTCATTTTTTTCCCTGAGTGTGGTATTCTAAAAGCATATGTTCCGGAGTGTTCCATGCGGCGCTCCCGCTGTATCACGGGGGGCTGTTACTTTCTCCGGGATCTTATGCTGATCGGAGTGTGAAATATGAAGCTTTTAATTTTGGATGGCAACAGCATCCTGAACCGGGCTTTTTACGGGATCCGCATCCTTACCACCAAGGAGGGCCTGTATACAAATGGGATCTATGGATTCCTGACCATGCTGCAAAGGCTGCTGGCGGAGACGGAGCCGAACGCCGTGGCCATCGCGTTTGACCGGAAAGCCCCGACATTCCGCCATAAGGCCTACGCGGGCTATAAGGCGCAGCGCAAGGGGATGCCGGAGGAACTGGCCCAGCAGCTCCCAAATCTCAAAGAGCTTTTGCAGCTTCTCGGCTACCGGCTTGTCGAGTGCGACGGCTTTGAAGCGGACGATATTCTCGGCACCTTTGCCCGTGTCTGCCGGGAGGAGGGCGCGGAGTGTGTGATCGCCACCGGTGACCGCGACAGTCTCCAGCTGGTGGGCGGCGGCGTCACTGTGCGCCTTGCCACCACCAAGATGGGACAGCCGCAGGCGACGGTCTATGACGAAGCGAAGATCCGCGAGGAATACGGAGTCGAACCGGCCCAGCTCATCGACATCAAGGCGATCCAGGGCGATACCTCGGACAACATCCCCGGTGTGGCCGGAATCGGCCCGAAGGGGGCGGGCGAGCTGATTCAGCGCTTCCACGATCTTGACTATATTTATGATCATCTTGCGGAGCTCGATATCAAGGAGGGCCAGCGCAAAAAGCTGGAAGCCTCCAAGGATAACGCGTACCTCAGCCGCTGGCTTGGCACCATCCGCACCGACGCGCCGGTGGATACAACGCTTTCCGACTACATCCCCGGCCCCGTGGATCCGACCGCCGGATCGCTTATGGCACGGTTGGAGTTTTTCTCCTTGATGGAGAAAATGGGGATTGCACCCGGCGAGCCGTCCGCGCCGCGGGCGGGGGAGACACCGGCGGTCTCGTGGCGCTGGTGCGAAGCTGCGCCGGAGAAAGGACAAGACGCAAAGCAGGAGATCGCGCTCTGTCCCGCTTATGGGGAAAACGGCGCGCTTGTGGGAATGACGGCGGCCCAGGGCGGACAAGTGTTCCCGATCAGCGGCTGGGAGGATCAAAAGAAGGTCTGCGCCGATGAACAGACCCGCAAGCTGATTCCGTCCACTAAGCAGCTGTATGCCGCTCTGGAACGGGAGGGCGCGTGCTTGTCCGGTCCGGTGTTCGACGTATCGCTGGCCGCCTACCTGCTGAATCCCTCCGCAAAGGGGTATGAGATTTCCCGGCTTGTGCAGGAGTACGCCGTACCGGCGCCGCAGGTGGAGGGCGCGCCGGAGGAGCAGGCCGGAGAGATCGCGTCGTGCGCCGCCCTGCCGGGTCTGTGTGAAAAGCTGAGCGCGGAGATCCGGGAAAAGGGGCAGGAAAAGCTTCTCGATGAGATCGAGATCCCGCTGGCCCGCGTGCTGGCCCATATGGAAATGGAGGGCTTCGCGGTGGACAGCGAGGGAATCCGCGCTTATGGCGAGCAGCTCCAGGGCGAAATTGAGCGCTTGGAGCAGGAAATTTACCAGTCCGTCGGTTATGAATTTAACATCAATTCCCCCAAGCAGCTGGGCGACGCTCTCTTTGTGAAGCTGGGCCTTTCCCATGGGAAAAAGACAAAAACGGGCTACTCCACCAACGCGGAGGTGCTGGAAAGCTTGCGCTATGAGCATCCGGCGGTGGAGCAGGTGCTCAATTACCGCGCGCTGGCAAAGCTGAAATCTACCTACTGCGACGGCCTTTTGAAAGTGATCGGCCCGGACGGACGGATCCATTCCAGCTTTAACCAGACGGAAACCCGCACAGGCCGCATCAGCTCCACGGAGCCGAATTTGCAAAACATTCCGGTGCGCACGGAGCTGGGGCGTGAGCTGCGCCGCTTCTTCCTTGCGCGTCCTGGTTGGGTGCTGGTCGACGCGGACTATTCGCAGATTGAACTGCGTGTGTTGGCGCACGTCGCCAACGATCCGAACATGATCCAGGCATTCCTTGATAACGACGATATTCACCGCCGCACGGCGGCACAGGTGTTCCATCTGCCGGAGGATATGGTCACGCCGCTGATGCGCAGCCGCGCCAAGGCGGTCAATTTCGGCATTGTCTACGGCATCGGTGCGTTTTCGCTGAGCAAGGATATCGGCGTCACGCGCAAGGAAGCGGAGCAGTATATCGCGGATTATCTGCACCATTTCAGCGGAGTTGATGAGTATATGCGCCGCACGGTGGAGGAAGCCCGGGAAAAAGGCTATGCCGAAACGATCTTCGGCCGCCGCCGGTATCTGCCGGAGCTGGCTTCCGGCAACTTCAACATGCGCTCCTTCGGGGAACGCGTCGCGCGCAACATGCCGATCCAGGGAGCCGCAGCTGATATCATCAAGATTGCCATGATCCGTGTGGACGAGCGGCTGCGCCGGGAGGGCCTGCAAGCCCGTCTGATTCTCCAGGTGCACGACGAACTGATCGTCGAGTGCCCGGAGGAGGAGGCCGAGCGCGTGTCCGCCCTGCTGACCGGAGAAATGGAGAGCGCCGTGAGCCTGTCCGTTCCGATGGTCGCGGAAGCCAAGGTGGGCCGCACCTGGTATGAGGCGAAGGCATGAGCGGGCTGTTTACCTGCCCCGTCTGCGGCCGCCCGCTGGAGCGGGGGGAGCGGACGTGGGTCTGCAAAAAAGGACATTCCTTTGACGTGGCGGCGGAGGGCTATGTCTATCTGCTGCCTCCGAATAAAAAGCATTCCAAGGATCCCGGCGACACGCGTCAAATGGTGGCCGCGCGCCGTGCGTTTCTGGAAGCGGGCTATTATGAGCCGTTCCGCCGCCGTCTCTGTGAACTGGCGTGTGAAGCGCTGCAAGGCGTCCCGGCTCCCGCAGTCCTGGACGCGGGATGCGGCGAGGGCTGGTATACTTCGGCTCTGTTGGACGCTTTGCACGGCGCGGGAATGACGCCGGAGCTGTGCGGCTTTGATATCAGCAAATCCGCTGTGCGCGCCGCGGCCAAGCGGCATAAGGGAATTGCCTTTGCCGTGGCCAGCGCGTTTTCCGTCCCGGCGGCGGACGCGTCCGCCGATTTGGTGGTCAATGTGTTCGCGCCCATCGTTCCGGAGGAGCTGCGCCGTGTGGCTAAACCGGGCGGTTTTCTGCTGCTGGCTGTTCCCACGCCGCGCCATCTGTACGGGATGAAGGAAATCCTGTACGAGAAGCCCTACGAAAACGAATACCGCGAGACGGAATATCCCGGCTTTTCGCTTGCGCGCCGGGAAGCGGTGACGGGGGAGATCACGGTCAATTCTCCGGAGCACATCGAAGCGCTGTTCTCCATGACGCCGTATTACTGGAAAACGCCGCGCGAGGGAGCCGAGCGCCTGCGCTGCCTTTCCTCGCTGCATACGGAGATCGGCTTTGATTTCCTGCTCTATCGAAGGGAGGAGCGCCCATGACGGAAACCGAGCGTCAAACGGAGCGTCTCGAAAACATCCTGTTTCTGATTGTCGTGACGTTTCTGGCCATGGCTATGCGTTTTTTCCTCTTTCCGATAGAATCAGGGGATTATCTGCAATTTCTGCATCCCTGGTATGAGACGCTGAAAGAAAACGGCGGTCTGCTTGCCATCGGTATGGATATCGGGGACTACATGCCGCCTTATTTTTACATCCTTGCGCTGCTGACGTATCTGCCGATTTCCGATCTGTTTGCCATTAAGATGGTTTCGAGCGCGGTGGACATTGTGCTGGCCATTTTTGCGGCAAATCTGGCGGCGGACGGAGAGTGCGGCTCGCGCCGCTGGATGGCGGCGTACTGCGTCGTGCTGTTTCTGCCCTCCGTCTTTTTGAATTCCGCCGTTTGGGGGCAGTGCGACGCGATCTATGTGTCGGCCCTGCTTGCGTTTCTGTATTATGTGCGGCGTGGGCGGAGCAACGCGGCGGTGCTGGCCTTTTCCATCTCGTTTGTGTTCAAGCTTCAGGCGGTGTTTTTTGCTCCGCTTCTGCTGCTGTTTCTGCTCAAACGGTGGGTGCGGTGGAAAAGCTTGTGGATCTTCCCGGCGGTGTATCTCGCGGCCTGCCTGCCCGCCGCCGTTATGGGGCGCAGTCTGTGGGAGTTGCTGACGGTCTATTTTTCGCAGGCCGGGCAGTACAACCTTCTTGCCATGTTCCTGCCGAATCTCTATACCTGGCTGGGGGAGAGTACCGCCGCCGAAATCAGCCGGGCGGGCGTACTGCTTGCGGGCGGGGTGGTGCTCTGCGCCGTCTTTTTCCTGTACCGCCAGCCGTTTGAGAAATCCATGCAAAACCTTGTGAGTGTGGGACTGTTTTTCGCTCTCCTCACGCCGTTTTTGCTGCCGCACATGCACGAGCGGTACTATTTCCTCGCGGACCTGACCAGCGTGGTGTTTGCCTTCTGGTTCCCGAAAAAATGGGGAATCGCTTTCACTGTCTGCATCGCGTCGGCGTATGCCGTGTGCCATAACCTGTTCGGCACTGATTTCTTCCCGGTGGAGCTTTTGGGCGTGATTCTGCTGTTTGTCATCTGTGTGATGGCGCGCCATCTTGCGGAGCGCCTGTGGGGAAGGGAGGCGGCCTGAAATGTGTATCGTTCCGATGCAGGCGTGCCATGTGGACGATCTCGCGGAGATTGAGCGTCTCTGCTTTGTTCACCCGTGGACGCGGGAGGGGCTGGCAGCGGAGCTTGAAAGTCCGACGGCTCTCTTTCTCGTTGCCGAGGAGGAGGGACGGGCGGTGGGCTATGTCGGCTCGCACGTCGTCTGCGGCGAATGTTATATTGATAATGTGGCAGTCCATCCGGACCAGCGGGGCCATGGAATTGCTCTGGCCCTGCTGACGGAGCTGATTCGCTTGGTCCGGGAGCAGGACGGCGTGTTTCTCACTCTGGAAGTGCGGGAAAGCAATGCCCCCGCGCGCGGCCTTTACGGAAAGCTTGGCTTTTCCGAGGCGGGCCGCCGCAGGGGCTTCTACTCTGAGCCGCGCGAGGATGCGCTGCTTCTTACTTTGACGCTGTAACGGTTACCAGAGACCGGCGTTCTCGTCCGTCTCCTGCTGTGCCTCCTCCGCGTTGTTCGCGGAGGAGGTTTCTTCTAATGTGGAGAAATCCTGCGTTTCGTCCTCGCCGACGGTCGACAAAAGCGCGTCGATCTGGAACAGCGCTTCCCGGATGCAGCCGCGCACCTTTGCGACGTGGGCGCGGGCCTGCGCGAGGTTGCGGGCTTCTTGTTCGGCCTGCTGGGAAGCGGCGGCAAGCACCTGCACAGCTTCCTGTTTTTTCTCCAGGAGTTCCTCCTCCAGCTGCCGGTGGGCGCGCTCCGCCTCCGCCCGCGCTTCAGCCAGAAGCCGATCCGCGTCCGCCTTGGCGCGCTCCTGCATCCGGGCGGTTTCCTCGGAAGCCTGTGCGCGGGTGTGCGCCGCGAACTTCTGAGCGCTGATCAGAGCCTCCGCGATGGCTTCCTCCGGCTGCTGTCCGGCGTCCTTTTCCTTCTGCGCGAGACGTGCGCGCAGCTCCTCCAGTTCCTTTTCCAGGGAAGCGCATCGCTGATCGCGTTCTCCGATCAGCCGTGCGACGTCCTCTTTGTTGTATCCATGAAAGCTTGTGCGAAGATCCGTAAGCTGCATCCGCGTGTTCCTCCCTTTTTGCCCGGTGTGTTTCGACGCTCCGGGCTGTTTGCTTTATTATACCGGTTTCTCTGTCTCCTGGCAAGAAGGCTGTTGCGCTTTGGGAAAGCCAAGGCCTTCAAAATACCGCTCATTGTATAAAACGGCTTCCTCCTCCGGTTTGAGCGCCTGTGCGCGCTTGTGGTAATCGTATGCCGTTTCCGTCTCGCCCAGGCGGTCGAAGCAGACGCAGAGCTGCATCAGAGGGAAGAAGCCCGCGAAATCCGGATTGTAAAAGCCGAAACGGTTGTCGGGGGGAGGGCAGTCGACGGCCAGCCGGTACCAGTAGGCCGCCCGCCGGTAGTCGCCGCGGCTTTGGAGAAGGCCGCCCGCCGCACAGCAGGCTTCGGCACGCGGCGAATCAAATACAAAGCTGGTAAATACGGCGTTCAGCGCGCCCTCCCAGTCACCCAGACGCTCCCGGCAGGCGGCGAGATCCAGGCAGGCGCGGATGTTGTCCTCCAGCCAGCCGCCGCGCTCGTCCAGAAAGCGTTTCAGCCACACAGCGGCTTCCGGGTCGCGTCCGGCTCCCACAAGCTCACGGGCGTAATACAGCTGCTGGCGGGGGGTAAGTGATTTCCCTTTTTTCAGAAGCCCCTCGAAAATACGCAGATTCCGTCCCGTCTCCGGCGCTTTGAGCTTTCGGTGCTCGATCGGAAGCGGCAGGCTGATTCGGCGGCCGGAGGGAGGGATCACCTCATGCACTTCCCCTTCCCAGCGAAAGCCCTTGGCGCGGCGCAGCAATCGTTCCCGGTAAAAGATCAGGGTGGGGCGGCCCGCCGCGTCAAAAGCGGTGTGATACGGCAGCATGACCATATCCACGGTGGGATCCAGTTTTTCCCGCAGCAGCAAAAGTCCCCGGCGCGTTTGCTCCGGAACCACATCGTCCGCGTCCAGCCAGAACAGATAGTCGCAGGTTGCCTTGGAGAACGCAAAATTCCGCGCGGCTGCAAAGTCGTCCTTCCAAACAAAATCATAGACCTTGGCTCCGCATCGCCGCGCGATTTCTTTTGTTTGATCGGTGGAGCCGGTGTCCGCGATGATGATTTCATCCGCGACGCCCTCGGCGCTGCGCAGGCATCGTTCCAGAACGTCCTCCTCGTTTTTGACGATCATGCAAAGGCTGATGGTAATCATTCGTATCCTCCTTCCGGAAAGCGCCTTTGCAGCGCTCTTTTGCCTGCTCTATTCTATGTGTGGAGAGGGAAATTTGGTTCAAAAGAAATTTCTTTAAAAAATTTGAAAAAAGGTGTTGACAAATGGAAAGTTTTTGATATAATAAATATCGTTGTCCGGAGCGAAAAGCGAAAGACAAAAACTTCTGAAAAATATTGCGGAATTGTGTAATGGTAGCACGGCAGACTCTGACTCTGTTTGTGAGGGTTCGAATCCTTCTTCCGCAGCCATTTCGAGGTGTGGCTCAGCTTGGTAGAGCGCTACGTTCGGGACGTAGAGGCCGCTGGTTCGAATCCAGTCACCTCGACCAGCTGAGTCTGGCCGTCGGCGCAGACGGCAGAAAAGAGCGCCGCAGAGTTTTCTGCGGCGCTCTTTCGCGTCTCCAGGATTTTTTCTTCGGAGAAAGAAAGGACGGATGCCCTTCCATTGCAGGTGGAAGAGCGTCCGTCCTTTTTCATTCACATTTTTAAAAGCTGTTGGCGCTGGAAGGCTGCGGATTGCGCATGAGGGAGGCACGGTGGGCCGGAATCCATGTGAGCAGAGCGAACAGTATAGCGAACACCAACAAAAGCAAAGTCAGCTTCCAGGGGACAAAGAAAATGCTTGCCACAAAATCCCCAAACGGTTTCAGCGTCTCAACGGGAATCAGCATCAAGAGGGAGGGAAGTCCGGCAAACAGGGAAACGGGAATCAGAATAGCCAATGTGACGCGCAGCCATTTTGAAATCACATAAAACAGGCAGCCAAGGAAAAGACCCGCATAGGCACAGGCAAGGGAAAGAGCGATTTCCAGCAGCACGCCCTGCATCAAAAAGGGGAAGCTGGAAAAGGGAGAGGAGATATTCTGTAATTCTCCGTAAATCATGAAAAACAGTGTTCTGGAGTTGGAAAACAAGCTGAAAAACAGATTCATCAAAAGGGTGATGGGAGCCATTGCCACACTGAGAACAAAGAGACTCAGAAGCATACAGAGGTAAATTTTT
>DVGZ01000111.1 GCA_018712435.1 Candidatus Caccousia avicola | reverse complement strand
CTACACTCTAAAGGTCTGTGATGAGACTGAAAGCCCAATTTATACTTCTGACGTGGTAAACCGTGAAACAAATCTGGGAGACGAGCAAAGCTCGGACAAATGGGAGATCACGTTCCATGTATCTCCGGCTATTATAGCTGCTGGTACCAGCTTGGAAGTTTATCGCGGTGAATACACAGAACCGGGATGGAAGATTCAGTACACTGTAGACGCAATGAAAATTACTGGTGATAAACCGGTTGAAATTCCACCCGTTATTGACGGAACGGGAGCAAGCACTATCCCGGCAGCGACTGTGAATGCGGTTCTAGAGGCTCTTGGACAAGAAGCAACCTCTGCTACTGTCACAGTTACGAAGGATGAAAATGCGGGAAGCCTGCTTCTGGATGCAGATGTTTTTGAGAATGAAAGATTCCAGAATGGCTTTGCACTGAACATTCAGGTAACAGATAACGGCAAAGTCTACACTTGGATCTTCACCAGTGCGTCTGCTCAAAAGGCAGTTTCCCGGATGAATAATACGGATGGAAACACTGTCAATCTCGGTGTTGTGGTGGAAGAGAAAGACGATTTAGGGAAGAATGGCAAAATTTCCGGTACTGCTGTTACTCTTCAATCGGCTAATGTTCCCGAGGACAAAACGGCTCGACTGAAAGTTGGCACCGCGATGGAAGGTTCTGTGAATGTATACTACATGGCTCATGATGGCAAATGGAATGAAATTGCGGAAAACAACGGCCTTTCCGTTACGGAAGATGGAACAGTAACCTTCAAGGTTGTTTCCGGCATGACGAGCTATGCCATTGTGGATTCCAGTGTTATGCTGAAAGACATGAATGGCGAAGACACTCCTGCCACGGAACATGAGTACACGGTAGAGATCGCTCCGACAAGCGCAACGGTTGAGGTAGAAAAAACGGCAACGTTTACTGCAACTGTTAAGGACAGCGGAAATCCGATTACTACTGAAAACTATGAAATCCAGTGGGCACAGACAAGCGGGGAAGGCAAAGTAACCATTCACAAAACGGTTGATTCCAATATCGTTTCTGTCATAGGCGAACAGGCTGGCGATGCCACTGTCACCGCAACGCTTGTTTCGGTGGACGGTGAAACAGTGGAAGGCACTGTAGCAGCCAGTGTTACTGTTACCGTTACAGAGAAGGGTACCGAGCCGGATCCGGCTTATGCAATCACGATCACACCGGACAAGGCAACCATCAAGGTTGGGGAAACCACTACTCTGAAAGCCGTTGTGACGGAGGACGGCAAGACGCTGTCTGACGCAGCGGTCACATGGACAACCAGTGATCCGAAGGTTGCAACTGTGAACAACGGCACCGTGACAGCGGTGGCCAAGGGTACAGCGACCATCACCGCGACGTATACTCCTACAGATGGAAAGCTTTGCACGGATACGGCGGAGATCACGGTGACAGAGGACGGACCTGAGATTACCATTAAACTGGATCCAACGGTTAGATTCGTCTATATAGGCAGAGCACCGGTTACTCTCACAGCAACAGTGACGGGTACAAAGGAAAAGGCTGTATTTACCACCGAAGATAACGGTTTGATTCTGCTGACCGACAACAAAGACAACACCGCTACTGTGAAGGGCCTGAAAGCGGGCGACACGACGGTGACGGCCACGGTTGGCGGCAAGACGGCAACTTGCCAGATCCTGGTCAGAGTGTACCATGGCGGCGGCTCCGGCGGCGGTTCTTCCTCCGGCGGCGGCGGTTCGTGGGATGACGGCAGCCATGGTTCCTCCATGCCGAGCACCGGCTCCGGCACGACGACCACGCCCGGCACTGGCACAACGACTCCCGGCACGGGCACAAGCGGAAATGCTCAGCCGCAGGGCTGCGTGAGCGATACGGTGGGTAATTTCTCTGTGAAAGGTTCCTATCAGTATAAGCTTACCTCCACCAACGGCCAGGCGCCTGCTGTGACGGTCAGCAATTCCAACTTCCGCGTGGTGCTTGCCTCGCAGAACGGAAAGGATTACTTCTTTAAGGTATACGCCGTTGGCGCTGTGGGCCAGACGTGCGACGTTCTCGTGAACGGCACGAAGGTGTCCACTGTGACCGCTTCCGAAGTGTACGGCGGCGTATCCTGCGATACCACCGCGCCTTTCACCGTGAAGAAGGGCGGCAGCTACCAGTTCAAGCTGACGGCTTCCAGCAAGCCTGTCATGGCGGCCGGTTCCTCCTCCTTCCGCGTGGAGTATGTCGGAAACAGCGGCAATGACTGGTTCTTCAAGGTATACGCCGTTGGCAATGCCGGCGACGGCTGTGGATTCTATGTCAACGGTGCGCCGTTTACGGTCGCCGTGGCACATATCGGTGAATAAGTTTTGTCGGTTGTAGAGCGCTGAAAAAACTCATTCCCCCAAAGGCAGCCCCCGCATCTTCCGCAAGGAAGGTGTGGGGGCTTGTCTTTTTCAGTCCGCCGCACGGCAAAGCCGGGCGGCGAGGGAATCATAAATCGGCGCGCTGCGCAGGGCGTCGGCTGTGGCGCAGGCGATCAGCGAAACGGCGAGGAGCGGGAGCAGCGTGTGGACGGAGCCTGTCATCTCAAAAAGAAGAATCGCTCCAGTGAAGGGTGCGCGGACAATGGCGGCAAAATTGCCCGCCATGCCCAGCAGAAGAAACGCCGCGATCAGTTCCGTTTCCATCCCGAAAAGCTGTACCGCACAGACGCCGTAAGAGCAGCCGATCAGAGCGCCGAGGACGAGCAGCGGGAAAAAGATCCCGCCCGGTGCGCCGGAGCCGAAGCTGAGAAGCGAAAAGAGGAATTTGCACACCAGCAGGAGCAGCAGAATTTCCAGCAAATAATCCCCCGCCGCCGCCTGTTCCACCAGGTTGTGACCGGAGCCGAGCAGAGAGGGCGCGCACAGCGCCAAAACGCCCGCCGTGAGAAAGGGGATCAGCAGGCGGACAAAGACCGGAAGGCCGCTCTTGTCCTGCAAAAAGCGGACCACGGCCATCGTGGCGGTGTTGTAGAACGCGCCCAGAACGCCGAGCAGCAGGCCCAGCGGTACCACCAGAAGATAAAGCACCGGCGTGAAATCCGTCTGGGGGGCGAACTGGAACACCGGCCCCACGCCAAACACCTGCACGGAGATGAGATCGGCGGAGAGCACCGCCGTCATGAGCGGCAGAAGGAGCCGGGGCGTGAAGGTGTGGTGGAGCTCTTCCAGGCAGAACAGCACGCCCGCCGCGGGGGCATGGAACGCCGCCGCCAGACCGGCGCTGGCTCCGCAGCTGATCAGGACGCGCTCGTCCTCGCCGTCCCGCCGCAGAAAACGGGACAGCCTCTTTCCCGCCATGGCTCCCAGCTGGATCGAGGGCCCTTCCCGGCCAAGCGACAGCCCGCCCAGCAGACACAGAAAGCCGCCCGCAAACTTGCACAGCAGCACGGAGAGCCAGGGGCTTTTGATTTTGCCGTGCAGCTCACATTCCAGCTGTGGGATTCCGCTTCTTCCGATGAGCGGCTGACGGCGTACCAGCAGAGAGGTCAGCCAAGCCAGCCCGATCAGAATAAGAAACCAGAGCGCCGTCCATCCCGCGCTTTTCCGGATGAATGTCAGCGCGTGGCCCAGCGTGTCCGAGGCAAATTGAAGGCTCAGGCGGTACAGCGCCGAAACGCCCCCCGCGAAAATTCCCGCCGCAAATCCCGCGCAGGGCAGAAACGCCCTGCTTTCCGTAAACCGCGCCCAGATACCCGCGCGCTCGTTCATGTCCGATTCCTCCCCGTCCGGATCTTTTTCCTTATTATACCTTCTTTCCGGCATGGCGGCAAGAAAGGGAATGGGGCTGGTGCGCTGGGTCAAAAAGCAGCGCTTCTTGTCGGAAACTGCTAAAAATTGACGGAAGGAATTGGAGGGGTGTTGTGAAAAATTCTTCTTTGCCGCTTGCCTTTCTCGTCTCTCTGCGCTATAATAGGGATAAATTCGGATTACATATTGGATAGATTGTACAGGGCGTATCTGAAAACGGAGACATTGACGGATTTTTCGCAAACAGCGAGGAGCCGCAAGACGGAGCGCGGAAGGGAGGATTCCCGGCGGCTCCGGCGCAGCAGATACCGTTGCTTGCAGAGAACCGTGGGTTCCCCGTGCTTGGACGCCCTTTACTTTTTGGGCCTTCCGTTTTGGAACGGTCCGGCCAAAGCGCCGCCTGTGGGAAAGGCGTGCTCCTGAGTCCGAGCACTAAAAGCTGAAAGGGGAACTTCGAGATGAAACAATATCCGGCCAAGAATATTTTCAACATAGCGCTGGCAGGCCATAGCGGCTCCGGAAAGACATCCATCGCGGAAGCGATGCTCTATCTCTCCGGAGCGACCGATCGCCGCGGCAAGGTGAGCGAGGGCAACACCGTCTGTGACAGCGATCCCGAGGAGATCCGCCGCAAGGCTTCCGTTTCCGCTGCCGTGGCTCCGCTGGAGTGGAGAAACAGCAAGATCAACCTGCTCGACGCACCGGGCCTGTTCGACTTTGAAGGCGGCCTGTGCGAGTCCATCCGCGCCGCCGACTCCGTTCTGATCGCGGTTTCCGGCAAGGACGGCGTGGCCGTGGGCACCGAGAAGGCGTATGACGCGGCTTCCGCGCGCGGCCTGTCGAAGATCTTCTTCGTCAACGGCCTGGCGGACGAGGACGCCCGTTTCTATCGCGTATTCGAGGATCTCAAAAGCCATTTCGGCCCCTCCACCTGCCCTGTGGTCGTTCCGTACATCGTGGACGGCAAGGCGGATATCTATGTGAACATCCTGGAATACAAGGCTTATGACTATTCCGGCGGCAAGCCCGTCGAGGTCAAGATGCCCGACATGGGCGATCGTCTCGAAGGACTGCGCACGGCCATCTATGAGGCTGTGGCCGAGACAAGCGACGAGATGTTTGAGAAATACTTCTCCGGCGAGCCGTTTACGCCCGAGGAAGTCATCGTCGGCGTGAGCAAGGGCGTCAAGAGCGGCGCGATCACTCCCGTGTTCTGCGGCGACGCGATCCTCATGCGCGGCATGGAGCAGTTCCTGGACGGCCTGACGTGGCTCGCGCCCTCCGCCGAGGAGAAGGCGGGCGAGATCGGCGCGGACATCAACGGCGATCCCGTGGAGATTTCCGTGAACCCGGACGGCGCGACCGCCGCCCTCGTATTCAAGACGGTTGCCGACCCCTTCGTGGGCAAGGTTTCCTATATCAAGGTCATTTCCGGCAAGGTTGCGCCGGATTCCCAGCTTGTCAACATGCGCACGGGCAACACGGAGCGCATCGGCAAGGTGGTCGTGATGCGCGGCAAGAAGCAGGAGGACGCGGGCTTCATCGGCGCGGGTGACATCGGCGCGGTGCTCAAGCTCTCCGGTGCGAATACGGGCGACACGCTGTGCGCTCCCACGCGCAAGGTGACGCTCGAGGGCGTGAGCTATCCGTCCCCGACGCTGTCCATGGCGATTGCGCCCAAGACCAAGGGCGAGGAGGACAAGGTGGCGCAGGGTATCTTCCGTCTGGTGGAAGAGGATCCGACCATCAAGTTCGCCACGAACGCCGAGACGCATCAGATGGTCATTTCCGGCCTGGGCGAGCAGCATCTGGACGTGATTGTCTCCAAGCTCAAAAGCAAGTTCGGCGTGGACGTGACGCTGCAAAAGCCGCGTGTGCCGTACCGTGAGACGATCCGCAAGAAGGTGCAGGTGCAGGGCCGTCACAAGAAGCAGACGGGCGGCCACGGCCAGTTCGGAGACGTGTGGATCGAGTTCGAGCCCTGCGACAGCGAGGGTCTGGAGTTCGGCGAGCGCGTGGTCGGCGGCTCCGTGCCGAAGAACTTCTTCCCGGCGGTTGAGAAGGGACTGCGCGAGTGCATCGTGAAGGGCCCTCTGGCCGGATACCCGGTCGTCGGCCTGCGCGCCACGCTGTATGACGGCTCGTATCATCCGGTCGATTCCTCCGAAATGGCGTTCAAGACGGCGGCTTCCCTGGCTTACAAGGCCGGTATGCCGCAGGCGTCTCCCGTGCTGCTCGAACCCATCGGCGCGCTGAGCGCGACGGTGCCGGACGCGAACATGGGCGACATCATGGGCGAGATCAACAAGCGCCGCGGTCGTGTGCTCGGCATGAATCCCGCCAAGGAAGGCTATCAGACGATCGACGCCGAGGTCCCGATGGCGGAGATGGCGGACTTCTCCACCTACATGCGCCAGGTGACGCAGGGACGCGGAAGCTACCAGTTTGATTTCGTGCGCTACGAGGAGGCTCCCGCCATGGTGGCGCAGAAGGTCATTGAGGACGCGAAGGCTGCCGGCGAGGTCGAGTAAAGAAAGAGTAAAAAAGCGTACCCCCTGATGCAGAAAAAATCTGTGTCAGGGGGTATATTATTTGCAGGAAAAAAGATAAAATTTTTGTAAGAGATGCGTTCTTGTTTTTAGAAAAAAATCATGTATAATAAATTGGGAATGGCTGGAAAAAGGGGAAGTCTTTTTCCGGTGGAAACCGCAAAAAAGTGCCCCTCTTGTGATTGAAACAACACAAGAGGGGCTGTCTCCGTCCCGATCAGGAGACGGAGCGCTCCCGAACCGGCCTGCGAAAAGGCGGGTTAATCCAGGGGAAAGAGAGGGAGAGGTTCCAGAAAGAGAATATCGTCGCGCTTGGCAGCGTCTCCCTCCGCAAGGATGGCGGCGCGGGCCACGATATCGCCGCGCGCTCAAAGGCACACGGCGGAAGCGAAAGGCGTGAGGATCAGGAGCAGGCAGACGTTCAGCGCGGTAAAAATGCCCAGATACAGGCCGGGCCGCGCCTTTTCCCCGCCCAGATACAGCCGGTACGAGATCAGGCTGGCCAGCGAAGCCACCAGCGTGCCGAGCCCGCCGATGTTCGTGCCGAGCAGAAGCGCGCGCCCGTTTTCCGTGAAGCCGGAGAGCATGATGGCCGCCGGAACGTTGCTTGTCACCTGGCTGACCAGCACGGAGACGAGAAGCTCGCGGCCCTGCATCAGCTCCGCCAGGAAGGAGCGCACCGCGCCGATCGAGCCGAGGTTTCCCACAAGGATAAAAAAGGCCGCGAAGGTGCCCAGCAGACGGTAGTCGACGGCGGGCAGGATCTCCCGATCCAGAAGCAGCAGCGCCGCGAGCACCAGAAGAAAGCTCACCCGGTAATCGAGCACACGCAGGACGGTGAGCAGGCACAGGGCAAACAGCGCCAGGTGCAGGCCGAGGCGGCGCTTTTGCAGGGGCATGCTTTCCCCCGGCGCTTCCAGCGGTTTCCCGCGCCCGGAGAGGAACACACAGCCGAAGAGAATCACAAAGCTGACGGCGCAGACGGGGGCTACCGCGGAGAAAAAGGCGGCGGGCTCCATCTGGTAGTGAGCGTATAAGTAAAGATTCTGCGGATTGCCGATGGGGGTCAGCATACTTCCCAGGTTGGCGGCCGTCGTCTCCAGCGCCACGACCCAGGCGATCCGAAGGGGAGACGAGCCGTGCAGCACCACCAGCGTGAGAGGGACGAAGGCCATCAGGCACACGTCGTTCGTCAAAAGCATCGCGCAGAAGAAGCAGAGCAGGACAAACAGCAGCGAGACGCTGCGGGCATGCCGTGCCAGGCGCAGGACATGGCGGGAGATCCAGGAGAGCAGCCCGCTTTTCCGAAAACCCGCCACCACGCACATCAGGCAGAAAAGCGTGGCCAGCACGCTGTAATCCAGGTAGCCGAGATAGTCCGGGTTCGGCGGGACAATAAGCATGGACCCCAGCGCAAGCAATAGGGAAATGGTAAAAACGAGGTCTGCTTTAAAAAATTTGATTCCTTTTTCCAGGTAGCCTTTCAACATGCGGCATTCTCCTCTTTCCTCGTTTGACAACGGGGAGGATTATAGCACAAAAGGGCGCTGTTTTCAAGATGGCGGCCTGATGGGCGAGGAGGAACGCGTACCCATGCGTTAATGGTGCTTTTAAATATTTTTCCAATTATTTCGAGAAGTTATTTTACTTTTTTATACAAAAAAGGCTTGCAATTTAACGTTGTAAATAGTACACTGAATTTGTATAGGATAGATGGAAACAGATGGAATTTTATCGCGGAACCAATAGAATTCCGCTTTGAATAGACAAAATAAGGCGAGTGAAAACAGCCGCAGGAGGAGGAGGAAATCAATGACTTGCCTTTGGGATTTTTTTGAGGAATTTGATGAACTGGTTTACGTTTCTGATCCCGAAACGTATGAAATTGTCTATATGAACCGCAAGCTCAGGGAATCGCTGGGCTATCAGAACCGCGCGACATATGTGGGAAAAAAATGCTACAAAGTGCTGCATGGATGTGACGAGCCATGTTCCTTCTGTACCAATTCGGTGCTGGAAAAGGGAAGGGTTACTTCCTGGGTGCACAGTAACCCCGTTCTGGGAAAACGCTTTCTGATCAAAGACAGCCTGGTTGATTGCGGAAGCAAGAGCTGCCGTCTGGAACTGGCCATTGACATAGATTCCGAAGTGGTGTGCAATGTGCCGTATTATTACGCGCGCAGCGAGAGCATATTGAACGAGTGTTTGCAGCGGATCGTTTCCACCACGGATCCGGAGGCCTCTCTGCATATGATGCTGGAATACATAGGGCAGACCTTCCGATGCGACCGTGTGTATATCTTTGAATCGCAGAACGGCTATGTGGACAATACCTATGAATGGTGTGCGGACGATGTGTCGCAGCAGAAGGAGATCCTGCAAAAGCTTCCGATGGAAAGCGTGGACTGGTGGTATGAGCGGTTTGAGAAAAACGAGCTTGTCACGATCTATTCGCTCGAGGATATCCGCGATCAGTATCCGACGACCTATGCCATTTTAAAGCCGCAGGATATTTCCCGGCTGGTGGCGGGGCCGATTTTCATTGAAAACAGCGTGGTGGGCTGCCTCGGCGTGGATAACCCGGATGAGGATATGATGATGCTGGTCGGCCCGCTGATCAAGGTGATCGGCTATTTCATCGTGGCGCTGCTGCGCCGCCGGGATCTGCTTCGCCATTTGAATACGCTGAGCTTTCATGATCCGCTCACCGGCGCTTACAACCGCAATGCTATGTTTGAACACAGCGACGAGCTTCAAAAGCTTCGCTCGGTGGGCATTGTATACTGTGATATCACGGGCCTCAAGCAGACCAACGACGCGCTGGGACACAGCGCGGGCGATCAGCTGATCCAGTATTGCTTTGAAATGATTCACACCACGCTGGATACGCCATGGGTGTACCGCATCGGCGGGGATGAATTTGTCGCCGTGTTCCGGGACTGCGATGAGGAAAAATTCCGCAGGCAGGTGAAAAGCCTGCATCAGCGTGTGCGGGACGACAAGCACCATATTGCGATTGGAGAAGTATGGTCGAACCAGCCGCCGTATGATCTGGAAGCGCTGATCATAGAAGCCGACAAGATGATGTATGAGGATAAGCGGGAATACTATACCGCAAACTACAGGGTTCAAGCGCTGGACCGCCACATATCGCCGTGCGGCGAGTTCAAAAATATGGCGGAAACGGGAAGCGTTTTCTATCAGTTCCTCGGCACCACCTACCATGACATGGAGCAGCTGTTCAAATCCATGACGCAGCAGAACAGCACGGGTTATTTCTTCTTTGGAGATATGCAGAAGGATCTGTATTATATCTCCGACAATATGCGCGACGAGTTTGGATTTGAGAGCAATGTCGTACCGGGTCTGATTCAGGCCTGGGCGCAGAGAATTTCCCAGGAAAAGGCGAGAAATCTGTATTGGAAGGAAATGAGGGCCATCCTCAGCGAAAAGCGCGGCGTTCACGATCTCCGGTACCAGGTGCGCAACGTCCACGGGAAAAATATGTGGATCCGCAGCTATGGCATTGTGAAATGGAATGAGGAGCAGAGCGCGCCGCTCTTCTTTTCCGGGCGGATCACGCACCAGGACGACGAGTTTGTGGTGGATTCCGTCACGAATTTCCCGCGCGAAGCCGCGTTGTTCAGCCGTTTGGAGGAGATGAAGGGGGAGGGCAAAAAGGCGCAGGTCATTGCCTTCAGTTTCAACAATATTTCCGAGATCAACAGCACCCGGGGCCGTGTGTTCAGCGACCACCTGGTGCGCACCATCACCGAGAACCTGACGGACCGGCTGGCGGACCGCATGTCGTTCTACCGGCTGGAAGGCATGCGCTGCGCGGTGCTTGTGGAGTTCCCCTATGAGGGACAGCGCGAAAAGCTCGTGCAGCAGATCCGGGAGATCGTCGGGGAATGGTACCGTCTGATGGGGAGCATCGTCGCACAGCCGTGCTCGTTTGCGGCAATGGAATATCCGCTTGCCAATCTGATGCCCGCCGATTTTATGGAGCAGCTTGTCTCGCTTCTGCGCATCGCCAAGCACGACCCGAGCGGCGAAACGGTGGAATACTCGGAGGAGAACATTTCCAAGGTGCGGTATATGTCCAATATGGCGCTTGCGCTCAGCCATGACGTGCTGCACGGGATGAAAAATTTCCGCGTGGTGGTGCAGCCCGTCGTCTCCACGCAGACCGGGAAGATCGTGGGCGGCGAAATGCTGCTTCGGTGGAGGTTCCGCGACAGGGACGTGTCTCCCGACGTGTTTGTCACCATGCTGGAAAAGGACAATATGATCAACATAGTCGGAAGATGGGTCTTTGAACAGGCTGTGTGCACCTGCATGCGTCTGGTCTCGTATTCCCCGGATTTTTATCTCACGTTTAACGTCAGCCTTCAGCAGATGACGGACGAAACCTTTCCCGATTACATGGAAGAGGTGCTTTCCAAATATAAGGTCGACGGTTCCCGTCTGGCGGCGGAGATGACGGAAAGCTGCATCGACGAGCAGCCCGAAAAGCTCATTCATTTTGTGGAGACGTGCAGCCGTCTGGGGATCCGGATCGCCCTCGACGATTTCGGCAGCGGCTATTCGTCCATACGCATGCTGCTTCAATATCCGACGAGCATCGTGAAGCTGGATCGCTCGCTGCTCGGTGAGATGACCGAGTCTGTCGATAAGATGAATTTTATTTGCAGTATTGTGTATGCCTGCCACCGGTTCGGAAAAAAGGTGTGCATGGAGGGCGTGGAAACAGCGGAACAGGATGCTTTGATCCGGGAGTCCGGCTGTGATATGATCCAGGGGTATTACCATTATTATCCTTTGGAAATTGCCGCGCTTTACAGTTTGCTTGCGGATGAGAAAAAAGACGGCTCCGCTTGCAAAGATGCTTGAATCAGACAGAAAAAGCCCTCCGGCTTCAGCGGTTGATGCTGAAAGCCGGAGGGCTTATTTTTTAAAGGTTCAGTACAGAAGCGCGCCGTATTTCGCGGCCAGGGAAGCCAGCACATTTTCTTCAAGCGGGGAACTGGAATCCATGATCAGCCTGCCCTGAAAATACCGCAGGGCCGCTTCCAGCACGGGCAGGGAATCCGCCCACACCGCCAGCGGCAGACGTGCCATCGGGCCGTGCTCGGCCAGCAGAAGCGCGTCGTCGATGGATTCCACCCGCACCAGCGCCACGTTGGCGGAGCCGTGCTCCAGCTCGATCAGATCGTCGTCGAGGTGCGAGGTGCACAGCAGCGGTTCGCTCAGCTCCATGTCGTCCCCGAGGAAAAACACGCCGTCCGGGGACGCGGCCGCATGGCTGTCCGGCTCTCTTTCATCCGGCAGGGGGAAGCACAGGGCGCTTGACGCAAGCGCCGCCGTGTATTCGGGCCGCGCGCCGGAACCCGCGCCGAGCACACACGCGCCCGCCTGTGCCAGCCGTGCCGCGTCCCGCGCAAAGTCCAGCGGGGACATCGCGTGCGGGACGGAGAGCCGCGCCGCCAGCGGGATTTCCGTGTGCGCCAGAGCCTCGCGCAGAAGCTCCTCCATATCGGCGGCGGGGATGTTGTCCACGCCGAACGCGTCCGCGCCCATGGATTGCAAAACGATCAGGGCGGTCAGAAACTCCACCGTTTCCCCGAAGGGATCCGGCGTCATGGTCACGATGACGGGAAGATCCGTCAGCCGCGCCGCCAGCATGGCTGCCCGCATGTCCGCCAGCGAGGTCTGCCGCTCCACCAGCAGGAACGACGCTCCCGCATCCTCCAGCGCGCGCACCTGCTCACGGTAGAGGGTGAAAATGTCGTCGAAGCGATCGGCTTCCTCATACGAAAACGCAATCCCGGACGGCCCGATCCGCGCGCCCACCGGCAGATCTCCCGCGTTTTCCGCCGTCAGGCGCAGGACGCTTTCGTTGAGCTCCCGCACCCGCTCGGCCAGTCCGAAGCGCGAAAGGATTTCCCGGTTCGCCGTGAGCGTTGGGGCCAGAAGGGCCATCGCCCCCGCGCGGCGGAAACGCTCCGTCTGCGCGCGGATGAAGTCGGGATGTTCCAGCGCCCAGAGCGCGGGACAGTCCCCTTTCTCCATGCCCGCGTCGTGCATCTGGGCGGCGGAAACGCCGTCCGGCAGGAACGGCAGGGAAAACGGCGGCTTTCTCATGGCTTTTTCTCCCCCGCGCGGTTTACATGCGCTCGGGCGCGGTGATCTTGAACATGCCGAGCACGTTGCGGATCACGGTGAGCACCGCGGAGCACAGCTGAAGCCGCGCATGCGCCAGGGAATCCTCCTCACCGCCGATGCGGCAGGCATTGTAGAAGCTGTGGAAGAGGTTCGCCAGCGTGATGACGTACCGCGTGATGCGCGCCGGGTCATAGCCGCGCGCCGCCGCCGCGATCTCGTCGGTGTACGACGCGATATGCCGCAGCAGCTCGATCTCCTCCGGCGTGCTGAGCAGCGCCAGCTCCTCGTCGGTGCACGGGCGCAGCGTCAGGCCCTCGCCCGCCAGCTTCTGGAACAGGCTGCAAATACGCGCATGGGCGTACTGCACATAGTACACCGGGTTCTGGGAATCCTCCTGCACGGCCAAATCGAGGTCAAAGTCCATCTGCGTGTTGGCCTCGCGCATATTGAACAGGAAGCGCGCCGCGTCGATCGGCACCTCGTCGAGCAGATCCGCGAGCTGGATCGCCTTGCCGCTGCGCTTGCTCATGCGCACCACTTCCCCGGCGCGCACCAGGCGCACCAGCTGGATCAGCACCACGTCAAGCTTCGAGCCGTCCAGGCCCACCGCGTCCATCGCGCCCTTCATACGCGCCACATGGCCGTGGTGATCCGCGCCCCACACGTCGATGCAGCGGGTGAAGCCGCGGTTGAACTTGTTGCGGTGGTAGGCAATGTCGGCGGTGAAGTACGTCGGGTTGCCGTTCTGACGGATCAGCACCTCGTCCTTCTCCGCCCCGAAATCGGTCGCGCGGTACCAGACCGCGCCCTCTTTCTCATACGTCAGGCCCTTTTTGGTGAGGATATCGACGATCTCCATGACCTCGCCGTCCTCGTGCAGCGTGCTTTCCAGGAACCATTTGTCATACTGGATCCGGTATTTTTCGAGATCGCGCTGCATCCGGGCGATGTTCTTCGGCAGCGCGTACTGCACCAGAGCCGCGCGGCGCTCCTCCGGGGAGACGGAGAGCAGGCCGTCGCCGTGCTCGTTGACATAATTCTGCGCATGCTCGCGGATATCGTCGCCATGGTAGCCGTCCTCCGGGAATTCCACCGCGTCCTCGCCCTGGAGGATTTGCAGGTAGCGCGCTTCCAGAGAAATGCCGAACTTCTCAATCTGATTGCCCGCGTCGTTGACGTAGAATTCACGCCACACGTCGTAGCCCGCCGCGTCCAGCACGGCGGCCAGGCAGTCGCCCAGCGCGCCGCCGCGCGCGTTGCCCATGTGCATCGGGCCGGTCGGGTTCGCGGAGACGAATTCCACCATCACCTTTTCGCCCTTGCCGTAATCGCTGCGGCCGTAGTCCTTGCCCAAAGCTTCCACGTCGCGCAGAACGTCGGCGTAAAAGCGCGGGTTCAGGAAAAAGTTGAGGAAGCCCGGTCCCGCAATCTCGCAGCGGTCAAAATAGGTGGGGGCCAGATCGAGGTGGGAGGCAATGGACTCCGCGATTTTGCGCGGAGCCTGACGGAAGGCGCGAGCGCCCGCCATGGCTGCGTTGCAGGCCCAGTCGCCGTGGCTTCGGTCGGCCGGGACCTCCAGCGTAAAGGCAGGCAGATCGGCCTGCGGCAGAGAGCCGTCCTCGATGGCGGCGCGCATGGCGGCCTCGATCGCGGTTCTGAGTTCCTGGGTGGCTTGTTGTACCAGCTTTGACATGGTTGTGGTTCACGCCTTTCTGTTAGTTTTCCTGATTTTCTTTTGTATCCGGATCCGCGGCGGCTTCCGGGGCTTCCGGAGTGGACGCGGGCTCCTGTTTTTCACCAGCCGGCCGGACGGTGACGAGAATCTCGTTGACGCTGGCGAGCGCCGAGTTCACGTCAAGCGTGTAGCGCACCGACAGGCGGCCGCCCTCGTCTCCGAGCTCGTTTTTCATCTCGTGGGTGTATACGCCCACCGTCATCGCGCCGAAGCCCGTGTCGTAGCGGCACAGATGCCGCCTGCCGTGCTCCAGCACCAGCCGCGTCTCGTCCCCGCCCGATCGCAGGAGCGTCACACGTCCGTTCTCCACTTTGAGAATGGAAGTGCGCGCCTTTGAGGATGGCACGGAATCCTCATATTCCCGGTACATGATGTACCGCTTTCCGTTCTTTTCGGAGTATTGGCCGAAGGTCGTCACCTCGATTTCCTCCGGCTCCCCGTTCACGACCTGTCTCCCAAGGATGGAGATCAGATAATTTTCCTCCATTTGATACCTCCGCGCCCGCGCGCTTTGCGTAATCTAAGGTTTTATTTTATCTTGTTCTTCCCAATAGATTTTATGGTAAAGAAGCAGTACTTTCATAAGAGCGTCATCCCACTCGATGGCGCGATGCAGAGCGGCTTCCCATTCATCGGGTTCCATGCGCTCTGTTTTCACCAGCTCCGTTGCCACATGGAAATGACGAATGAGCCAGATGACGGCGCTCTGTTCTTTCGGAGAAAGTTCCTGTATTAAGGATTGCAGCTTGGTGATTTTATTCTTCCGTCCTTCCATTTTTTGATCCTCCCCGATTTTTGGAATGAATACATTCCAATATTAGCATACGGCGAAGGGTAGAATCAATATTGGAATGAATACATTCCAATATTTTTATAAAGGATGGAAAATCTTATGAAAATAAAACAGGACATCTCCATTGGAGAAAATTTAAAAAAATTAAGGAAAAAGGCTCATTTATCGCAAGAAGAAGTGGCTGCCATGCTGGAATTAAAAGGACTTTCTGTCAGCAGAGAGATGCTTTCTCAGATGGAACAGGGACGCTATAGTATTCGGGTGAGTGTACTTTTTGTGCTAAAAGAAATTTATAAAGCAAATTGGGATGATTTTTTTGAAGGAATATCCTTTCCAGCACAGAATTGAACTCGAAGGCTCGACTTGTCTTTATATTAGCGAACAAGTGTCGTTTTGGATTTCGTGCTGGAGGTCCGGAAAAAATCGCTTCGCTCTTTTTCCTGGCTTTTCTGTGGCTTCGCACGGTTGTTTGAAGGGGGTTCCACCCCCTTCACCCCCGCCGCCTTTTGAAAAAGGCGGGCGAAAACTTCCAGTTTTGCTCTTTTTCAGCTAGTAGCTTTCAATGTCAATATGCTCCACAGTTCCATCCAGACTCCCGCCCAGCAGCAGTGTCGCAATCCCCGCGAAGCCCTCCGTGCGGTCGCTGACGTAGAACCTCCGGGAGCCTTGCTGTTCCTGTGAGGCCGCGAGATCGTTTTCGAGAAGAAACTCCCGGCAGGCCAGCGCCGTTTCGCGGCCGGAGTCAATGAGAGCGACGTTTTCCCCCATTACCCGGCGGATGACGGGTTCCAGCAGCGGGTAGTGCGTGCAGCCGAGAATCAGCGTGTCAACTCCCGCTTCAATCAGCGGGGCCAGATAACGCTCCGCCGTCAGTCGCGGGATGGGATCATCCTCTGCGAGGAAGCCGTTTTCCACCAGCGGCACAAAAAGCGGGCAGTCCGTGTCAAATACCCGGAGGGTAGGGTTGAGAACGGCAAGGGCGCGGCGGTAGGAGCCGCTTCGGATGGTGGCCGTGGTGCCGATCACGCCGATTTTCCCGGATCGGGTGGCGGCGGCTGCCGCGCGCGCCGTGGGATCGAGCACGCCGAGGAAGGGAACGGGAAGCGTTTCCCCGAGGTCGGCGGCCACGGAACTGACCGTACCGCACGCCGCAATGATCATTTTTACGTTCTGCGAGAGCAGGAAGGCCGCGTCCTGCCGGGCGTAGCGGCGGATGGTGTCGCGGCTGCGCGAGCCGTAGGGCACGCGGCCGGTGTCGCCGAAGTAGACGATTGTTTCATTCGGCATCCCGGCGGTGAGCTGGCGCACGGCGGTCAGACCGCCGAGGCCGGAGTCGAACACGCCGATGGGCCTGGGATCCATGCGCCCGCCTCCCTTCACCGCTCAAAAGCGAGCGCAATCAGGCGGTCAAGCAGAGCGGAGCAGGAAAGGCCGCAGGCCTCCCACAGCTTCGGGTACATGCTGATGGAAGTAAAGCCCGGCAGCGTGTTCAGCTCGTTGAGGATGACTTCCGTTTCGTTGCGCACGAAGAAGTCGACGCGGGCCAGACCCTCGCAGCCAAGCAGGCGGTAAGCGCGGCAGGCGGTGCGGCGGATCTCGTCGATAACCTGCGGCGACAGGCGCGCGGGGATGTAGAGCTGAGAGGTGCCGTTTACATATTTATCATCGTAATCGTAGAAGGTTGCGGAAGCGGCGATCTCGCCGACCAGCGCGGCTTCGGGCTTTTCGTTGCCGAGCACGGCGCATTCCACCTCGCGCCCGGTGATGCATTCCTCGATCACCACACGCCAGTCCTCGTGCGCGGCCTTCGCGACGGCAGCGTCGAGATCGTCGCCGCGATCCACACGGCTCACGCCCACGGAGGATCCGGCGTTGGCGGGCTTGACAAAGACGGGGTAGCCGCCCAGGTCGGCGGCAATGCGCTCACGCACGGAAGCCTGCTGTTCCGCGTAGTCCGAAGCGTAGAACCACAGATAGCGCGCCTGCCCGATTCCGGCGGAAGCCAGCAGCGTGTGGGAGACAGCTTTATCCATGCACACGGCGGAGGCCAGCGCGGCGCAGCCCACAAACGGGATGCCGGAGAGCTGCAAAAGCCCCTGTACCGTGCCGTCCTCGCCGTTCTTGCCGTGCAGCGCGGGGATCACCGCGTCCAGGCGCAGGGTGTCGCCGGAAGCGGGCAGGAACAGGCCGTGAACGGTGCGGTCCGGGGTGAGGAACGCCTGCCGGTTGGAGGGGTGCTTTTCCCAGGTGCCCTTTTCGATCTCCTCGGGGGAAGCCTCGGTCAGAAACCAGGCGCCCTCTTTGGTGATGCCGACGGCCACAGGCTCATAGGCTTCGCGGGACAGGTTTCGCAGGACGGTAGCGGCGGAAAGCCGCGAGATCTCGTGTTCGGACGAGCAGCCGCCGAACAGGACGGCAATGGTCTTTTTCATGTCGAAAAGCCTCACATTTCGTTATTTGGACGCGGTGCGCGTCCCGTTTTATCTTTATGAATCCCCCCGGGCGAAGATGCGCGGCGGGGCGGTTCCGTCTGAAATTCTATCTTACCACAAACGGTGCGGGCGCGCAATGCTTCGGGCGGAAAGAAAGCAGGGCATTGCGCAGAATCTGCGTGACAAACGGGGAAAGCTATAGTATAATAGGTAAAATGATGCGCCGCGACGTGCGGCGGCCGCCCGAACCGGGCGCTGGATATGCGGAATAACACGACACGGAGTGATGATACCATTGGAGCAGAAGGCATTTGATTTGATTGTAGACAAGCTGGGCGAGGCGCTGGAAAAACAGGAATTCAAGCGTGTGGATGCCGAGCCTGAGGACGGCGTGCGGATGCAGGTTTTCGCGGGCGAAAATCTCGCCTATGCCGTCATGTACACCCTGAAAACGAAGCGCATCGAGCTGAAAACATGCGCAATGACGGACGACGGCCCGGACAAGAACTGGAAGGGCATTTCAAGCTGGCTCTACGACCCGCAGGAGGGCGAGGATGCCGACGTGGAAAGCATTGTCAATGATTTCTGCGAGACGGTGGAAGGCCCGAAGCGCGTTGCGGCCTTGCAGACGGCGAAGAAAAAGCGTTCGAAGAACGAGGAGAACAACGCCGACCCGGTGTTTATGTTCAACCGCTTCGCGAATATTTATCCCGAGCTGCGCATGGATCTGATTGACGAGCGTTCGAAGTATGCGACGGTGCGCCCGATCGCGTTCACGCGCGCCCACATCCTGCCGCGCGTGCAGGGGACGCTCTCCTCCAGCGCGCCTGAAAGCCAGCCGGTACAGAGACTCGCGGAGCTGTGCAACGATCTCTATGAAAACGGCGATTTCGACGTGCGCGCCATCCTCACGATGGTGCTGCTCAACGGCCTGGACGAGACTGCCGTGAAGGAAAAGCTTGTGCCGCATTTCTCCGACGACATGCAGAAGGGCTACAAGGCCGGTCTGAAAATGCGCGGCAAGAAGGTCAAGCCCGAAAAGGTCAAAAAGCAGTCCCGCGTCGTCGCCGAAGCCCTCAAAAACAACCAAGGCCAAGGCTGAGCCTTGACGCACGACGCGCAAGCCGGCAGGCTGAGCCTGCACGCAAGTCGCGCACACCGCGTCCCGCGGCGAACCATGGTGAAACACGTCGACCCCTCTGCGATCTCACGTCGCAGAGGGGTCCTGCTGTACGGCCCGCGTTGTTCTCACGGAAAAGCACGGAAGGTTGGCTGTAATTTTCAGCTGGGTTCTGATTGACGCGCTGTGGCTTCGCCGCAAACTCCCGTAGAGCCGTACCTCCACCCACGGAATCTCCCAAAATTATTTCCCACGCTAATTTTGGGAGATTCCCCCACCAGCCGGCCAGTCTTGCGCGTCAGCGCAAATTTGGCCGGCCGTGACGGGGGAGAGGGGGCGGCAAACCAACGTAGAAAACAAAGCGTGGGGTTCGAAGGGGCAAAGCCCCTCGCGAATCTTT
>DVGZ01000110.1 GCA_018712435.1 Candidatus Caccousia avicola | reverse complement strand
AAGATCATCGAGACCATTGAGAACATTGCGTTCCAGACGAATATCCTTGCCCTGAACGCCGCCGTTGAGGCAGCGCGCGCGGGTATGGCCGGCAAGGGCTTTGCCGTGGTGGCCGATGAGGTGCGCAACCTGGCTGCCAAGTCGGACCAGGCCGCGAAGCAGACCAAGCAGCGCATTGAGGACTCCATGACGTCGGTGCGCCGCGGCCGCGAGCTGGTGGGGAACGTCAACGCCAGCATGGAAAAGACCGTGGAGCTTGCTTCCCATGCGATTTCCTCCATGCAGCAGGTGGCGGAGAACTCCATCAACCAGGCTTCCGTGATCGAGCAGCTCACCACCGGTATCGATCAGATTTCCGCTGTGGTGCAGACCAACTCCGCCACAAGCGAGGAGTCCGCGGCGGCCAGCGAAGAGCTGTCCTCTCAGGCTGTGATGATGAAGCAGGAGCTGCAAAGATTCAAGCTGCGCGGACAGGAGGACGACGACATGCCGGTGCCGGTACAGACGCCGGCGCCGGCGCCGGTATCGGAAGCACCGGCTTCCTCCTACACGGCTCCCAGAAGCTACGGCGACAAATATTAAAAATCAGGCACCGGATTGGTGCTGAACAATTTCAGGCGCCCCGTCCGGCGGACTTATCCGTCCAGGCGGGGCGTCTGAGGAGAGGAGGGGCCCATGTCCGTTGCATTGCAGCAAAAGGAAGAGGAATATCCCATGCAGGAAAAGGATCTGATCTATGCGCTCGACATCGGGACGCGCAGCGTCATCGGCATGCTCGGCAGACAGGAAAACGGCCGGGTGCATATCCTGGCGGTGGAAAAGCAGCCGCATGAGCGGCGCTCCATGCTGGATGGTCAGATCGAGGACATTGATCAGGTGGCCGCGACGGTAACGCAGATTACCAGACGTCTGGAAGCGGATGTGGGACGGAGGCTGACGCAGGTGTGTGTGGCGGCGGCCGGACGTTCCCTGCGTACAGAACACGGCTCCAGCCGAATCGAGCTTTCCGCCCCGGAAGTGATCGGGGATGAACATGTGCAGAGACTGACGGCCGAGGCCGTTGCGAATGCGGCCAGCGTTCTGGAGGACGGGGAAGAGAGCGCCCAGCGGATGCTGCTGGTGGGCTACACCGCCACACAGCTGCGTCTGGATCAGTACCCGCTTTCCAAATTGCAGGGGCACACCGGCTCCTTGCTGGAAGCGGAGGTGGTGGCCACCTTCCTGCCCAGCGAGGTGGTGGACAGCCTGAACGCGGTGGTACGCCGCGCCGGGCTGGAGACGGCCAGTCTCACGCTGGAACCGATCGCGGCGCTCAACGCCGCCATTCCTCCGCAGCTTCGCCTGCTCAACCTGGTTTTGGTGGACATTGGAGCGGGCACGTCGGATATCGCGGCCTGCCGTGATGGAAGCGTCGTGGGGTATACCATGGCGACCGTGGCGGGAGACGAGATCTCCGAGGCGCTGATGCGCGCGTATCTGATCGATTATGACACGGCGGAGCGTATCAAAACGGAGCTGTCCGGCGACACTATGGTGGAGTTTCAGGATGTGGTGGGCTTTGATCAGGCGGTTCCGGCTGCGGAAATCCTGGAAAAAGCCGATCCCGCCATCAGCGCGCTGGTGGGAGAGATTGCCCGCCGCGTGCTGGAGCTCAACGGCGGTCCTCCGTCGGCCCTTTTCCTGGCGGGAGGAGGAAGCAAGCTGGCCGGGCTGTGCACCCGCGTGGCGGAAGCCCTGGAAATGGATACCAGACGTGTGGCGCTGGCGGGCGGCCATTTCAAAACCACCTGCTTCGCGGATGGGATTCCGCTCGACGATCCGGAGTACGCGACTCCTCTGGGCATTGCCGTTTCGTCCTGCCTGGGCCTGATCAGCGACAGCAGCCGCGTTTTTCTCAACGACGCTCCGGCCAGGCTGTTCCGCAGCGGGCAGCTGACGCTTTTGGAGCTTCTCATGATGAACGGCTACAGCTACGCGAACCTGATTGGCCGCACGGGAAAGAGCCTTTCCCTGTATGTGGACGGCAAACGAATTGCTTACCACGGCTCGCCTCCCACGGCGGCGCATCTCGCCGTCAACGGGGTGGAGGTGCAGCCCTCCCGGATTATTTACGCCGGGGATAACATCGAATTTGTTCCGGCTGTGGACGGCGAAGACCGCGCGATGACCGCCGGAGAGCTGGCTGGCCTGCTCTCCGTGGAGGTCCTGTATTCGCATGGGGAGCCGCTTCCTCCTGACCGCGCGCTTCGCTCCGGGGACAGGCTCACCACGTCGCCGCCCGCGCCGCGCATGGTTTCCCGCCGTCCGGCCCTGAGCGGCGAGGAAGAAAACCGCACACCGATGGAGCCCGCCGCGCCTGCTGCGGCTGAGCCTATGGTGGCTGAACCCGTTTCGGCCGGGCTTGTACCGGAGAAACCGGCGGAACCGGCGGAGCCGGTGGAAGAGACAGAGACGCCGCAGGCCGCGCCGCTGTCCGGACCGCAATCCCTTTGCCTGCGCCTGAACGGCCGCGAGCTGATCCTGCCTCCGAAGCAGGACGGCGCGCCGTATTATCTGATGGATCTGCTTGAGCACTCGGGCCTTGATTTTGATCATCTGTCCGGTCCGGTCAGCCTTCTGGTGAACGGAGTGGAAGGCCTGTTCCAGCAGGTGATTGCCCCTGGCGATGAAGTGGAGATCACACAAGCAAGTCCAAAGGAAGGAGAATTATAAATGCGCCATGTGACATGGTTTTGTCTTTTGCTTTCGATGGTACTTTTTACAGGAGGCTGCTCGCAGGGGCAGGCTCCCGAGCCTCCCGCGTCCTATGCGATCGGGGAGGAGGACGGGGAATCGTTCCCGGCTTTGCAGGAAGCCGTCTCCCTTCCTGAGGAGGATATGAGCTTCAGTGAATCGACCGATCCCGACACGGAAGAAATGTCGTATACCTATTCCGGTCTGGAAAGCGGCAGCGAAACCGTTTCGCAGTATGTCTCCGCTCTGGAGGAGGACGAGTCCTGCTCCGTGGTGGATGAAAACGGCATGGTGCAGGAGGAGATGGATCTTTCTGCGGACAGCGGAAATGTCATGGTGGGGCGTGAAGCCTCCGAGGGCGGCGCGATGCTGCTGAAAATTACCTGGGACGAGGATTCCTGCACCATTTCCCCTGCTTACGATGAGGAGATTCAGATTCAGTCCGCATCGGAGCCGGAGACGCAGGAAATGACGCTCAACGAGGTGATCGACCGCTTTGAGTCGTACACTCCCGAGCAGCTGGGGCTTGCCGGAGATAAAATGTCGGATTACACCGTTGTGCCCGAGGAGGGGTACATCCTGGTGGATGAAACTCCGGGCTTCCGGGTGAATATCTATGAAAAGGTTTCCAGCCGCTTTGCGGGGACCTATCTCATTTCCTCGGACGGCGAACGTGTTTACAGCTTGGATCGCGCCACACAGGAAGTTTCGGAATTAGCTCTGGCATAAAAGCGAAAAGAGTGGTATGATAGGAGAAGGTATAGAATAGGAGGAAGGCGGCGTCGCGATTTTCGAAGCCGGACAGCCGCCTTTTTTGGTACATTTGTTTTGCGGAGATGTAAATCAAGGAGGATTCGGATGAAATATGAACTGACCCCTGACCTTTTGACAGGAAACGCGCTGATCGATACGGAACATCGCCAGCTTTTCCAGGCAATCAACCAGCTTACAGAGGATTGTGAAAAGGGCAAGGGCCGCGATTCTCTGGAAAAAACGGCTGATTTTCTGGTGAGCTATGTGGCGAAGCATTTTTCGGATGAGGAGCGTCTGCAAATTACCAGCAAATATCCTGCCTATTCCACTCATAAACAGTTTCATGAGGGCTACAAGCAGAAGCTTTCAGCGGCTGTGGAGGAGATCAAGCAAAAGGGGCCGACCATCGCAACACTGGGTAAGTTCAACGGTGTTGTCGCGATCCTGGTGAGCCATATCCGTATGGAGGATAAGCGCTTGGCAGCCCATGTCAGGCACAACAGCTGAGACATACAAGCGCCGCCCGGCATGCGGGCGTGCAGATCCCGGAAAGGCAGACGGTGTGGGATGCCGGCCTGCCTTTTGGGATTTAAAGCCTGTGCAGACTCTGGCAACAGGGACGGCATGGGTGGAAAGGGGTAGGAGAAATGAAGGCGCCATGGGAGTATTTTGAGGATCTTCACGAGTCTGTATATGTGGCCGACTGCGATACCTATGAGCTGCTTTATATGAACCGTTTTGCACGGGAGCAATTCGAGGTGGAAAAGGAGGATGGGTACCGCGGTAAAAAGTGTTACGAGGTCCTGCAAAGGATTTCTCAGGTCTGCCCCTTCTGCACAAACGAAAGCCTCAAGGAAAATGAATTTTACGAATGGAGTTACCGCCATCCCATCCTGAAGCAGACACTGATGCTGAAGGATACGCTGATCTACTGGGAGGGGCGGCGCTGCCGGATGGAGATGGCTCTGAATATAGAGTGTCCCAATGCGGCCGGCCGTAACTCCAACTATGAGGCCATGGTGAACGACTGCCTGATCCAGACGCATTCCACAGTGGATCCCAACAAGTCCATGAATATCCTTCTGCGTTTTTTGGGCCAGAAGCTGCTGTGTGATCGGGCGGATATTTATGAGAACGGCTATGACGGCGCGCTGCTGCATACTTACCATTGGAGCAGCGAGGATCTTTCCTGCTCCAAAGAATCATTCTCCAAGGATTCCCTGGAGGCGAAGCATCTTTCTTACCTGTATACCTGGTATGAGACGTTTTTGCACAATGAGCCGATCGTTCTCACCAATATGGAGCAATTCAAAAAGGATTCCCCTGAGCTGTACGCCTATCTGAAGCCCGGCGCGGCGGAGACGATCCTGCTGGTTCCTCTGCTGCACAAGGATCGGGTGGCCGGCTTCCTTCGCCTGGACAATCCGGGGACGGAGCGCATCAGCGAAGCGGCGGAGGTCTGCAAAATCCTGTCGCATTTTATTGTGGCAATTTGGCAGAGACGCGAGCTGTTTTCGCATCTGCGGCGCATGAGCCATCACGATCAACTCACCGGCGCGCTGAACCGGCACGCGCTCGATGAATTCATTCGCAGCGAAGCGTTCCAGGGGCCGATCGGTATGGTGTACTGCGACATTGTGGGTCTGAAAAGCATCAACGATCTGCTGGGCCATGACAGCGGAGACGAGACGATCCTGCGCTGCTATGAGGCCATTGTCAGTGCCTTCTCCGAGGAAGAAGTGTACCGGATTGGCGGAGATGAATTTGTTATCCTGTTCGCAAGCGGAAATGAAACGGAGTTTGGCCGGCGGGTGGAACGTCTCCGGCGCGAGATCATTTCCCGCAACTGTGAGCTTTCGATCGGCTGCATCTGGTCGGAGGAGAAGGAAAAGAATTTCCGTGAGCTGCTGAGTCTGGCGGACGACCGGATGTATCAGGAAAAAAATAATTTCTACAATGAGACGGATCCCATCACGGGAAAACGGCGCCGGCAGCTTTATTCCGACAGACAGGAGGAGAACAAGGAAAAGAACGCGTTCCAGATGTTTGCCTCCACCTACTATTTTGACGCGGAGTCCTTTTTCCGCTCTGTGGCGATGGACGGTACGTCGCTGTATCTGTACTGCGGCGATATGCGGAAAAATGTGTACTATATTTCCGAGAACCTGCGGCGGGACTTCAACTTTTCCAGCAATCTCGTCTATGATTTCGTGACGCTGCTGGATCAGCGGATTGTGGAGGAGGACCGTTCTCTGCACGCGGAGGAAATGCATCAGATGCTGGAGGAAAAGAGAACTCTGCACAACATCCGGTACCGGGTGTATAACAAGCAGGGCGATCCCGTCTGGCTTCATTGCCGCGGCATTATGAAATGGAACGAGGATAAGACCGAGCCGCTGTTCTTCTCCGGAGCGATGATCGCGCTCAACGACAAGTCGGAGATCGACACAGCCACCGGTATGATGACGTTCCCCTTCGGTCTCAGCCGCCTTTCCAAGCTGTGCGCGGCGAAAGAGGAGCTGATGCTCATCTGCTTCTCGCTGCGGAGCTTTTCGAAGATCAACCAGACGCTGGGACGCCGGACAGGCGACACGATTCTTTGGGAGGTTGGCCGCTTGCTGCGGCTGGGTCTGGGCAGTAATTTTGAGCTGATCCGTATGGACGGAATGCGTTTTCTGGCTTTTTCGCGCACAGAACGTGATCCGCACAAGCCGATCCAGGAGATCCGCCAGGTGATCAGCGATGTATACCGCCGCAACGGGGCGCATGAGATGTATCCGTGCGTGGTGGGCATGCTGCGCAGTCCGCGCGACGGTGTGACGGCGCAGGAGCTGACGGAGAACGCCATGACGCTGCTGCGCACGGCGAAGGATTGCCTGGAATGCGAATACCTGGAATTCTCCCCTGTGTTTGGGAAAAAGGAAAGGGAGCGGGCGGATCTGAGCATGGCTCTCATGGCCAGCGTGACCCAGAACTTCCGTGGATTCCGTATCGTCATCCAGCCGCAGGTGATCGCGGAAACCGGCCGCATGTTCGGCGGAGAGGTGCTGCTGCGCTGGGAGGATGAGGGCGTGAATGTTCCTCCGGTTCAGTTTATCCCGATTCTGGAGGAAACAGGGCTGATTATTCCCGTGGGCAAGTGGGTAATCGAGCAGATTGCCCTTTTGTGCCAGGAGACGCTGCCGGTTCGCCCGGATTTCAAGCTTTCCTTCAATGTGAGCTATTTCCAGCTTGCGGACGATACACTGTTCTCCTTCCTGCATAAGACGCTGGCGCGTCATCATGTTCCGGGATGGAATGTGATGCTGGAGCTGACGGAAACGCACTTTGATTCCATGCCCGGCCATCTGGAGCAGTTCATCGAGCGCTGCCGGGAGATTGGGCTTTCCTTTGCGCTGGACGATTTCGGAAACGCCTATTCCAGCTTGCAGCTTCTGCTCAAATATCCGGCCGACCTCGTCAAGCTGGATCGCACGTTGATGCAGAAGGCCGTTTCCAGCCAGAAACGCCGCGATTTCATTATGAGTATCGTGTATGCCTGCCACCGCTTTGGCAAAAAAGTGTGCATGGAGGGTGTGGAGAACGAGGAAGAGCTTTCCGCGGCCCGCAAGATGGAGGCGGATTTCATTCAGGGCTATTATTTCTACAAGCCAATGGAGCTGGACCGGTTCCATGCCATCCTGCGGGAGCAGTACGCCGAAGATATTTCGGCGGAGAAACACTGAACCATCCGCACAGACGATACAAAAAAGCAAGGCTTCCTTTCCCTGCCGGGAGAGGGAGCCTTGTTTTTTCTATGGATACGTTGTTCGGGAGGTTACACCTTTTTCTTGTAGGTTACCTTTTCAAAGGAGCCGATCGCGTGGCACAGTCCGCACACATCCGGCTGCTCGTCGTAAATGGTGCCGCAGAACATGCAGCGGTAGCCGGTGGCCGTCACGGTCTGGGGAGCCTGGGAAGCGGCGGGCTTTTCGGCGGGAGCGGCAGCCGGCGCCGGAGCCGCGGCAGGAGCCGGAGTGGGAGCGGCAGCCGGGGCAGGGGCGCCGCCTGCGGCCACCTTCATCAGAGCATCCATGAATTCAAACTCGTGATCCTGCTCGACCTTGGCGATCCCGCGGAAAAGCTTCGCCAGCTCCGGGAAGCCCTCCTCCTCGGCGATCTTGGCGAACTCGGGGTACATGCTGCTCCACTCACCATACTCGCCCTGCGCGGCGTTCTGCAAGTTGTCCAGAGTGCCTTTGATGCCGAACAGGTTCTGGTACAGAAGCTTTCCGTGCATGCCCTCGTTCTTTGCGAGACGCTCAAAAATCTCGGCAATTTCGGGGTGATTTTCGGCTCTCGCCTTCTCGGCAAAAAACAGATATTTATTGCGTGCCATGGACTCGCCCTGGAATGCGGCCAGCAGGTTTTGTTCGGTGCGGGTTCCTTTCAGATCCATTTTGTTTCCTCCCTTAAGTCGTTTGATATGTACGGAATAATTCAATAATAAGAATTATTATTATCTTGATTTGACTATACTCCCTTTTTGCTCTAATGTCAAGAAAAATTTTCATAACTGTAAAATAAAATTGCCGGAAGGACGGACCGAACCGCGCCTTCCGGTAAAGAAATCATGGTTTTATCAGGACGCGCTGAGAATCCGCAGTGTCTCGGCCAGCGTCTCCAGCGGGGTTCCCGCGATTTTGACGCTGATGTACGGCTTTGCGCCCGCATTGACCATCACGCGCTTTTTGAGCGAGGAGACAAGCGCGGCAACCTGCTTCATATCGATCTTCTTCTGATAGAACAGGAGCGCTTCGCCCTGCTGCTTGACCTCGGTCACGCCGAGCGTGGACGCCTGATTGCGCAGGAGGGCGATCTCCAAAAGGCCGTTGACGCTCTCCGGCGGCTCGCCGAAGCGGTCGATCAGTTCGTCCGTCACATCCAGCGCGTCGTCGCGCGTGCGCACGTCCGCGATGCGGCGGTAAATTTCGAGCCGCTGGGTGAGGTCGGCGATGTAGCTTTCCGGGATATGCGCCTGGATCTGCACGTCCACCAGGCATTCCTCGTCCAGCTCGCGCACCTCCTCGCCCTTCTCGCGCTTGATGGCTTCCCCGAGCAGTTTGAGGTAGAGATCGTAGCCGACGGCTTCCATGTGGCCGTGCTGTTCGCCGCCGAGAATGTTGCCCGCCCCTCGGATTTCCAGGTCGCGCATGGCGATCTTGAAGCCGGAGCCGAACTCCGTGAACTCGCGGATCGCGGACAGACGCTTCTGAGCCACGTCCGAGAGCACCTTGTTCCGTGTGAAGGTCAGGTATGCGTAAGCGCGGCGGCTGGAACGGCCCACGCGCCCGCGGATCTGGTGCAGCTGTGACAGGCCGAGACGGTCCGCGTTGTCGATGATGAGCGTGTTGGCGTTCGGCACGTCCACACCCGTCTCGATGATCGTGGTGCAGACGAGCACGTCGATCTCGTGGTCAATCATCTTGCGCCAGATTTCGGAGAGCTCCTGCTCGTTCATCTTGCCGTGGCCGAAGCCGACGCGCGATTCCGGGACGGCGGCCTGGATCCGCGCGGCGACGCGCTCGATCGTCGCAACGTCGTTGTGCAGGTAGTACACCTGCCCGCCGCGCCGGATTTCACGCCGGATCGCTTCATAGAGAATGCCGTCGTCGTGCTCCAAGACGTAGGTCTGCACGGGGTGGCGGTCGTGCGGGGCTTCCTCGATGACGCTCATGTCGCGGATGCCGGAGAGGGCCATATTCAGCGTGCGGGGGATCGGCGTTGCGGAGAGAGTGAGCTGGTCGATGTTCGCGTAAGCGGATTTGAGCCGTTCCTTCTGCGCCACACCGAAGCGCTGCTCCTCGTCGATGATGACAAGGCCCAGGTCACGGAATTCCACATCCTTGCTGACAAGCCGGTGCGTGCCGACGATGATGTCAATTTCCCCACGGCGCAGGCGGCGCAGAATTTCCTCCTGCTGCTTCGGCGTGCGGAAGCGGGACAGGATTTCCAGCTTGACGGGGAAGCCGTCCATGCGCCGCGCGATGGTCTGGAAGTGCTGCCAGGCAAGGATGGTCGTCGGAACCAGGATGGCGCACTGCTTGCTGTCGGAGACGCACTTGAAGGCGGCGCGCAGCGCGACCTCCGTCTTGCCGAAGCCCACATCGCCGCACAGCAGGCGATCCATCGGCGCCTCGCGCTCCATGTCGGTCTTGATCTCGTCGATGCAGCGCAGCTGATCCTCCGTCTCCTCAAATTCGAAGTGCGCTTCAAAGTCGCGCTGCCACTCCGTGTCCTCCGAGAACGCGTGCCCCTTGACCTGCATCCGTTTGGCGTAGAGCTGGATCAGCTCCTTCGCCATGTCGCGCACGGCGTGGCGCACGCGCGTTTTGGCCTTCTGCCATTCCGTGCCGCCAAGCTTGTTGAGCTTGACGCTTGCGTCCTCGCGCGGCCCGATGTACTTGCTCACCAGGTCAAGCTGTGTCACCGGCACATAGAGCGTGTCGCCCTTCGCGTAGCGCACCTTGATGTAATCCTTCACCACGCCGTGCATATCGATCTTGTGGATGCCCTCGAACACGCCCACACCGTGCGAGACGTGCACGACGTAATCGCCGGGGGTGAGGTCGGCCAGGCTGTAGATCTCCTGGCTGTTTTTCGGACGCTTTTTCTTTTTGACGGCCGTCTGCGCCATGCGCCCGTGGGTGATCAGCCCGAAGAACGCGCCGGGGTACTCCATGCCCGCGGAGAGCGCGCCGGACGTGACCGCCACGGTGCCGCGCTGGATGGTTTCCGGGTTTTCCAGATAGGCGGCGGGCAATCCCTGCGCCCGCAGGTCGGCGGCGACGGTCTGGCCGCTGCGCTCGTTGCCCGCGAGCACGACGCACGCCCACTTGTTGTGCAGCATCCCCTGCAAATCCTCCGCAAGCAGCTGCGTGCTGCCGCCCCACACGGAGAGCTGCCGGGTGGTGACGGCAATCTGCGCGCGTACCGGCGTGTCGTAGCCGCCCCGCGCGAACACGTCCAGGTAAATCCCCGCGCGGTCAAAGCAGTGGAGCAGATACGGCCAGTCCTCGCTGAACTGGGACAGGCTGCGGCACAGCACGCCCTCCTCCAGATACTCCTTCACATCCTCGCCCCATTGCCAGAGCGTGGAGCGCATGCGTTCACGGCATTTTGTGGACTCGCTGAGGAAAAAGAGCGTATCGTCCCCGGCGTAGTCAAAAAGCGTGGAGGTCTTGTCGTAGAGCAGGGTGATGAATTTGTCGAGACAGCCGAGGTGCAGCCCCTGAGCCAGCTTGTCGGCCTGGGCGGTCAGGATTTCTTTCGCCTTCGGCGCGGTTTTGCCGCGCAGGGAGGACGCCAGGCGGCGGATCTTCTCCGCCAGCGCGGCGGGGTCGTCCGCGAGGGCTTCCACGGCGGGGGCGAGGATCAGCTCCTCCACGGAATCCGTGCGGCGCTGCGTCTCCACATCAAAGAGGGAAATGGTGTCGATCTCGTCGCCCCAGAATTCGAGACGGGCGGGCTGCTCCGCGTCCGGCGTGAACACGTCAAGAATGCCGCCGCGCCGGGAGAACTGGCCGCTGCCGTCAACCTGCACGGCGCGCTCATAGCCGCAGGCCAGCAGGGCGGATTCCACCTGCTCCATGGTGATGGACTGGCCGGGATGCAGCGAGACGGTGCGGCGGCGCAGCTCAGCGGGCGGAAGCGTGTATTGCAGGGCCGCGTCCGGGCAGCACAGCACCGCGTCGTAGTCGCCCGCCGCCATCAGCGCGAGCACCTGAAGCCGCTGCCGCTCGTATTCGTGCGACGCGCCCTCCGTGTCGCGCAGGGCAAAGTCGCGGTAAGGGTAGAACAGGGGACGCAGGCCCATGGCGCGCAGATCCTCGCACAGACGCTGCGCCTCGGCCTCCTCTCCCGTGACGACGAAGGCTTTTTTCTTCCGGCGCACACACAGTGAGGCGATAAAATGCGCCTTGTGCACCGTGGAAAGCCCCGTCACCGCGGCCGGAAGCGTCCCGGCTCCGACGGCGCGCTCCAGCTCCTGGAACTCCGGAAGCTTTCCCAGTATCGTATGCAGGAATTTCATGCGTTTCCCTCCCCTGAAATTCGATCGGACATGGTCAAATCTTCCCCAGCGAGCGCAGCAGGAAGATCCAGCCGGTGACGGTGACGCTCGAAAGCAGCGTCGTGACGACGATGATCCCCGAGGTGAGCACGTCGTCGTTCTTCATATTTTTCGCCATAATATAGGCGCTCGGCGTGGTGGCAAGGCCCAGCATGGCCAGCAGCGCGACGAGCTGGTCGCCGTGGAAGCCGAGGACCACGGCCAGCGTCAGAAACACGCCGGGCAGCGCGATCAGCTTCACAAACGCGGCGATCAGCGTGGGCTTCCAGCGGGCGAAGGCCTCCCCGATCCGCACTCCCGCGCCGATGGCAATGAGCGCGATGGGGGTGGACATGTCCGCGAAGTAGCCGAGCGTCTTGTCGATCAGCGTGGGGAATTTCCATCCCGTCACGGAGAACAGAAGCCCCGCGAGGATCCCGAGCAGAATCGGGTTTTTGCACACGCCGAGCAAGGCCTTTTTGAGCTGGGCGGGGTGGAAGCCGCCGCCGTCGCCGTGGATCGTCAGGATCAGCACGGCGAAGATGTTGAACAGCGGCACGGACGCGACGATCATCAGCGGCGAAGCCCCCGCGTTCCCATACATGTTCATCACAAAGGCAACGCCCATCACGGCGGGGCTGCCGCGGTAACAGCCCTGCACAAACGCGCCGAGCATCTTCTTGTCCTTTACCAATATGACCGCCAGCACCCAGATCAGCACGATGCCCACGAACGTCGCGCCCATGCAGTAGAAGAAGAACGCGGGGTCGAAGCTCTCGGACAGGCTCATGGTCGAGATCTCGGTGAAGAGCAGGATCGGAAGCGTGACATAGAAATTGAATTTGTTCGCCACGTCCACAAAGGGCTGGGTGAGCATCCCGAAATGCCGCAGGAGCCACCCGGCCAGCATGACGAGGAAGATCGGAAACGTGGCGTTGACGCTGAACAGGAAATTTTCCATGGTAAAGCGCGCCCCCGTTCAGGAGTTGAAGCGGTTCTGGGCTTCCTGAAGCTTGCCGTTGACGATGAGCGAGACGGCCTCGGCGGCATGGTCCAGCACCGGGTCGAGCGCCTTGCAGTCGGCGGGGGAGAAGCGCGAGAGCACCCAGTCCGCCAGATCCCAGCCGGGGTTCGGCTTCTTGCCCACGCCGATCTTGATGCGCGGGATATCGTCGTGTCCCGTGAGATAGATGATGTTCTTCATGCCGTTGTGCCCGCCGTCCGTGCCCTTGGCGCGGATGCGCATGCGTCCCGGATCGAGGGAGATGTCGTCAAAGAGGACGATGCAGCGGTTCGGCGGGAGCTTGTAGAACGCGAGCGCCTCCTGCACGCTCTGGCCGGAGAGATTCATGAAGGTGGAGGGTTTGAGCAGGAGCACGCGTTTTCCGCCGACCTCGGCCTGCGCGGTCAGCCCTTTGAATTTGAGCCGGTCGATCGAAACGCCCGCTTTCTCCGCGAGCCGGTCAATCGCCAGAAAACCGGCGTTGTGGCGCGTGTTCTCATATTTGGATCCGGGGTTTCCCAGACCAACCACCATATATTCTACCGGTCCCGTGGGGGCGGGTTTTCTCGAAAAAAACAACATGCTCAAAATTCCTCCTGTTCTCCGGGCGCGCGGCGCCGCACGCACAAACGCCCCAGCCTCCGAAAGGGGGTGGGGTGATCCGCGCGGAGCGGTCCTGATTTGCGTCTGAATTTGCTTTTCTATACCATATAATATAGCATACCCGCTCCCGCGCGCGCAAGCGGGAGAGCCAACCAAAAAATCCGCTTTGGCAGCGCGTTTTTTTAGAGCCTGCCGAAGCCGCGCGGCGGTTGCGTTTTTCTCCCCCGGACAGTATAATGTAAGCAACTGAAAACGGGAAGGGAAGGTTTTTTATGCTGACACAGGCAAAGAAGGAATTTATCGAGTTCATGATGGGAGCGGACGTGCTCCGCTTCGGGGAGTTTGTGACCAAGAGCGGCCGCAACACGCCGTATTTCGTCAACACGGGCAACTACCGCACCGGCCTGCAAAGCTCGCGGCTCGGCGAGTTCTACGCCGCGCTCGTGAAGGAGACGGTCGGGGACGGATTTGACGCGATGTTCGGCCCGGCCTACAAGGGAATCCCGCTTGTGACGACGGCGGCGGGAGCGCTGGCCCGCAGCTACGGGATCGACAAGCCCTTTTTCTTCAACCGCAAGGAGGCCAAGGATCATGGCGAGGGCGGCAGCATCGTCGGCTACAAGCCGAAGGACGGCGACCGCGTGATCATCATCGAGGACGTTATCACCGCCGGTACCGCCGTGCGCGAGACGATGCCCGTGCTCTCCGCCTGCGCGGACGTGAAGGTAACGGACATGTTCATTTCCGTCAACCGCTGCGAGTTCGGCCAGAACCCGGAAAAGACCGCCGTCATGGAGGTCGAGGAGGAGTTCGGCATCCGTGTGCATGCCCTCGTCACCGTCCGCGATATCTATGAATATCTCCAGAGCCGCGCCGATTATGCCCATCTGCTGCCGCTCATGGAGGACTACATGAAGCGCTACTGCATCTGAAAAATAAAAATGACGCGCGAGCGACAGAGAGGATAAGGCCAAAAACAGGAGAAAAACGGAGCATACCTCCCTGTAAATCAAAAAGATCGGATTTTCCTCTTGACAGCCCGTTCCGAGTGTGGTACTATCATGGAGCACGATTTGTGAATTAAGAAGAAGGAACGAGAGTTCAGGAGGTAACAGCCATGTCTACTTATATGCCCAAGAGCGGCGAGATCGACCGCAAGTGGTATGTACTTGACGCCGCCGGCAAGCCGCTGGGCCGCGTCGCCGCGCAGGCTGCCGCTCTGCTCCGCGGCAAGCACAAGCCCACCTTTGCGCCGCATGTTGACTGCGGCGACCACGTCATCATCGTGAACTGCGAGAAGGCGGTTCTCACCGGCAAGAAGCTGGAGAAGAAGTACTATCATCACCACACCGGCTATATCGGACATCTCAAATCCGTCCGTTACGATACCCTGATGGCCCAGAACCCGACCAAGGCGATGGAGCTTGCCGTCAAGGGTATGATCCCGGACAACACGCTGGGCCGCGGCGCCCTCGGCCGTCTGCGCCTGTTCGCCGGCAGCGAGCACAAGCACGCCGCTCAGAAGCCCGAAGCCTGGGAGAGATAAGGGAGGATTAAATCATGTACGAGAAAGCGCCTTACTTTTACGGTACCGGCAGAAGAAAGAGCTCTGTGGCCCGCGTGCGCGTGTACCAGGGCACCGGTAAGATCACGATCAACGACAGAGACATCGACGACTATTTCGGACTTGAGACCCTGAAGCTCATCGTCCGCCAGCCGCTGGTGCTGACCAATAACAACGAGAAGTTCGACATCGTCTGCCGCGTGGCAGGCGGCGGCGTTACCGGCCAGGCCGGCGCCATCCGTCACGGCATTGCCCGCGCTCTGCTGCAGTACGATTCCGAGAATCTGCGCCCCACCCTCAAGAAGGCCGGATTCCTCACCCGCGATCCGAGAATGAAGGAGCGCAAGAAGTACGGTCTGAAGGCTGCCCGCCGCGCACCGCAGTTCTCCAAGAGATAATTGCACTCTGCTTTGGCCTTTACAGGAGGATGCTCCCGGCTGCGGGAAGCATCCTCCTTTTCTGTCACGGGCGGGCCGCGCTCTCTCGGGAGCACGGCCCGCCTCCGCGCGGCGGCGCGTTCCGCCTGCGGGAAAGGAGAGAGATCGGATGAAGAAAACGCTGCAATACGTGCTTGCCGTCTGCCTCATTTTTGTATTCACGGCGGTCCAGCCTCCGGAGAACGTCTTTGCGGACGCGGACACGGGCACGAT
>DVGZ01000109.1 GCA_018712435.1 Candidatus Caccousia avicola | reverse complement strand
CCATTTTTGGCGGGTCATTCAACTAGAAAGAGTTGAAAAGCTCGGAGCTGACGGTGTTCAGATTGCAAGCCGTTTTGTTGTCACTGAAGAATGTGATGCTTCTGATGCCTACAAGCAGGCTTATATTAAGGCAACTGAGGATGATGTAAAAATTATTAAGAGTCCTGTAGGAATGCCTGGACGTGCAATTAACAACAAATTCCTTGAAAGCCTCGGTGGAGAAAGAGACCCATTTAAATGTTTCGGCTGTCTTGCAAGATGTAATCCTGCCGAGATTCCTTACTGCATTACAGACCGACTGATTAAGGCAGTTCGCGGAGATGTTGAAAACGGTCTTATTTTTGCTGGTGCTAATGTTGGAAGAATTACAAAAATGACTACTGTCCCTGAGCTTATTGCTGAGTTGGGATTCTAAAAATTAAGGACTTTCATCGTGATAACAGATGAAAGTCCTTATATTATTACTCTGCAAATTCTACATTAACATTTCCGCTTTTTGTTGAAAACTCAAGTTCTTTGCCACCGTTTCCCTTACTATTCATTGGAATATTAACAGAGCCTGAAATTGTATCTACTTCAATGTCATAATTTTGCTGACTGTCAGTTAATTTTAAATCAAATGATCCGGATATACTGTCACCGGATATTTCTTTTTCCACTGTAAATGCATCGATTTCAATATCTCCTGATGTACTGCTGCTTTCAAAAGATTTTACTGAAACATTATCACCTGCTATCTCTCCTTTGTTTTTCGTATCTTTTTATCTTTCACGCCGTCCCCGCACGCGGGAACCGGTTCCTGGTTGGATAGATTGCTTCTATCATATACCAAACAGATGCAAAATGCAAACTCCGCAAGATTTCAAAAATGAAGGAATCTTATCGCTATCCTTCAAAAACAAAAGTCGAAAATCAAGCAATCTTTGCAATATTCCAGAATTTACGGGAATCCTTTTCCATTCGCAGGATATCTTTCAAATTTAAAATGCATGTCCCCTTTGTTTCTTATTGCATTTTGCCGGAAAGCACACGAAAAACCTCTCCGTTTTTTCCCACAACGCCGATTCGTCGGAAAATGCGAAAAAAAGCTTTGCAAAAGGCCGTCAAATGGCGTATAGTAAAGAGGAAATCAAAAAGAACGATGGATTTGACAAAGGCGTCAAAGCGTTCCCGCCGTTTCCGCGGCAGGGGTTGCTTTGGCGCCTTTTTTCATCTGAACACACAGGAGGAGGATGGAGCGATGAGCACGAATCACCCGCAGAACCTTTACTGCCCCGAGCTGGAGCACGACAACTGCGGCATCGGAGCCGTTGTGAATATCAGAGGCGTCAAAAGCCATCAGGTGGTGGCGGACGCGCTGAAAATTGTGGAGCACCTGGAGCACCGCGCCGGAAAGGACGCCAAAGGCGAAACCGGCGACGGCGTGGGAATCCTCACGCAGATTTCACACCGCTTCTTTTCCCGCGTGTGCGCTGAGCAGGGCATCCAAATCGGCGGGGAACGGGAATACGGCGTGGGCATGTTCTTCTTCCCGCAGGATGAACTGCGCCGCAGCCAGGCCAAGAAAATGTTTGAAATCATTTTGGAAAAGGAAGGGCTGGAATTCCTCGGCTGGCGCGACGTGCTCACCTGCCCGGAGGTACTCGGAAGCCGCGCTCTCGCCTGCATGCCCGTGATCTGCCAGGGCTTTGTCAAAAAGCCGGAGGGCGTGGAAAAGGGTCTTCCCTTCGACCGCCGCCTGTACATCGCGCGTCGTGTGTTTGAGCAGAGCAACGACAACACCTATGTCCCCTCGCTCTCGAGCCGCACCATCGTGTACAAGGGCATGTTCCTCGTCGGCCAGCTGCGCACCTTCTTTTCCGATTTGCAGGACGAGGACTACGACTCCGCGATCGCGATCGTCCACTCCCGCTTCTCCACCAACACCAATCCGAGCTGGGAGCGCGCCCACCCGAACCGTTTCATCGTACACAACGGCGAGATCAACACCATCCGCGGCAACGCCGACAAAATGCTCGCGCGCGAGGAAACCATGCGCGCCCCGGCCTTCAGCGCGGACGATATCACAAAGGTGCTTCCCGTCGTCAACACCTCCGGTTCGGACTCCGCGATGCTCGACAACACGCTGGAATTTCTCGTGATGAGCGGCATGGAGCTGCCGCTGGCGGTGATGATCGCCATCCCGGAGCCGTGGAACCACAACGACACCATCTCGCAGGATCTGCGCGATTTTTACCAATATTACGCGACCATGATGGAGCCGTGGGACGGCCCCGCGTCCATTCTCTTCTCCGACGGCGACCTCATGGGCGCCGTGCTCGACCGCAACGGCCTGCGCCCCTCCCGCTACTACATCATGGCGGACGGGCGGCTCATCCTGTCCTCGGAGGTCGGCGTGCTGGATCTGCCGGAGGATCAGGTGCTGCGCAAGGAGCGCCTGCATCCCGGCAAGCTTCTCCTCGTGGACACGGTGCGCGGCGTGGTGCTCAGCGACGAGGAGGTCAAGGAACGGTATGCGCGCCGCGAGCCCTACGGCGAATGGCTTGACAGCAATCTGGTCTCCCTGCGCGATCTGAAAATCCCGAACCGCAAGGTCCCGCCGCTCTCCCGTGAGGAGTCCGCCCGGCTGCAAAAGGCCTTCGGCTACACCTACGAGGAATACCGCAATGGCGTGTGCGCGATGGCGCTGGGCGGCAGCGAACCGATCGGCGCGATGGGAGTCGACACCCCGATCGCCGCGCTCTCCAAGGAATACCAGCCGCTGTTCCACTATTTCAAGCAGATGTTTGCTCAGGTGACAAACCCGCCGATCGACGCGATCCGCGAGAAGATCGTCACCTCCACCACCGTCTACGCGGGCAAAAACGGCAACCTCTTGCAGGAGTCTCCGGAAAACTGCCATGTGCTCAAAATCGAAAACCCGATCCTCTCCGACCTGGATCTGCTCAAGATCCAGGGGATGAACAAGCCCGGCTTCCATGTGGCGACCGTCTCGATCCTGTTCTACAAGAGCACGCCGATGGATCGCGTGCTGGAGCACCTGTTTGTCGAGGTGGACAAAGCGTACCGCCAGGGCGCGAACATCCTGATTCTCTCCGATCGCGGGGTGGACGAAAACCATGTGGCCATCCCCTCCCTGCTGGCCGTCAGCGCGGTGCACAAGCATCTGGTCAAAACGAAAAAATGCACCGCCCTTTCGATCGTTTTGGAATCCGGTGAGCCGCGCGACGTGCACCACTTTGCCGCCCTGCTCGGCTACGGCGCGTGCGCCGTCAACCCGTATCTGGCTCACGCGGCGATCGCCGCGCTGGTCGAGGACGGTCTGCTCGACAAGGATTACTACGCCGCTGTCGACGATTACGACAACGCGATTTTGCAGGGCATCGTCAAGATTGCGTCAAAGATGGGTATTTCCACCATCCAATCCTACCAGGGCAGTCAGATTTTCGAGGCGCTCGGCATTTCCAAAGACGTGATTGACGCTTACTTCACCGGAACGGTGAGCCGCATCGGCGGCATCACGCTGGAGGATATCGCGTCCTGCACCGACGCGCAGCACTCCCGTGCCTTTGACCCGCTGGGACTGGAAACGGATCTCACGCTCGCCTCCCCCGGCCGTCACAAGCTGCGCAGCGGCGGCGAGAAGCACCGCTACAACCCGCAGACCATTCATCTGCTGCAAAAGGCGACGCGGGAGGGCAGCTATGATCTGTTCTGCGAATATACAAAACTGGTGGACGCGGAGCAGACGGGCTACCTGCGCAGCCTGATGGAATTTGCTTACCCCGAGGAGGGCGTGCCGCTCGACGAGGTCGAAAGCGTCGAATCGATCGTGCGCCGCTTCAAGACGGGCGCAATGTCCTACGGCTCCATCTCACAGGAAGCGCACGAGGCCCTGGCGATCGCCATGAACCATCTGCACGGCAAGTCCAACAGCGGCGAGGGCGGCGAGAGCGACGACCGTCTGGCCTCCGCCGGAACGGATCACGATCGCAGCTCCGCGATCAAGCAGGTGGCCAGCGGACGCTTCGGCGTGACCAGCCGTTATCTCGTCAGTGCGAAGGAAATCCAAATCAAGATGGCGCAGGGCGCAAAGCCGGGCGAGGGCGGCCACCTGCCCGCCCGCAAGGTGTACCCGTGGATTGCGAAAACGCGCCACTCCACCCCGGGCGTGAGCCTGATTTCCCCGCCGCCGCACCATGACATTTACTCCATTGAGGATCTGGCCCAGCTGATCTACGACCTCAAGAGCGCCAACAAAAACGCGCGCATTTCCGTCAAGCTTGTCTCCGAGGCGGGCGTGGGCACCGTCGCGGCGGGTGTGGCAAAGGCGGGGGCGCAGGTCATCCTGATCTCCGGCTACGACGGCGGCACAGGCGCGGCTCCGCTCAGCTCCATCCACGACGCAGGGCTTCCGTGGGAGCTGGGGCTGGCGGAAACCCACCAGACGCTGCTGCAAAACGGTCTGCGCGACCGTGTGGTCATTGAGACGGACGGCAAGCTGATGAGCGGCCGCGACGTGGCGATCGCCGCGCTGCTCGGCGCGGAGGAATTCGGCTTTGCCACCGCCCCGCTGGTGACGCTCGGCTGCGTGATGATGCGCGTGTGCAACCTCGACACCTGCCCGATGGGGATTGCGACGCAGAATCCCGAACTGCGCAAGCGTTTCTGCGGCAAACCGGAATATGTGGAAAACTTTATGCGCTTCATTGCGCAGGAGCTGCGTGAGTACATGGCAAAGCTCGGCGTGCGCACCATCGACGAGATGGTCGGACGCACCGACCTGCTCCGTCCGCGCGCGGATCGCAGAGGGACGGCACAGCGGCTGGACCTGAGCCGCATTCTTTGCCCGAACTGCGCGCAAAATGCCACCTTCCAGCCCGACCACGCCTACGACTTCCATCTGGAGCGCACCAAGGAGGAATCCATCCTTCTGCGCGACAAGGATCTTCTCGATGCCCTCGCGACCGGGAAAAAGCGCACCTTCCGCATGGCGCTGACCAACATCGACCGCGCCTTCGGCACGCTGCTCGGCGCGGAAATCACACGGCGCCATCCCGAGGGCATGGCGGACGACACCCTCACCATCGCCTGCACCGGAGCGGGCGGCCAGAGCTTCGGCGCGTTCCTGCCGAAGGGCCTGACGCTCGATCTCTGCGGCGACAGCAACGACTATTTCGGCAAGGGGCTGTCCGGCGGCAAACTGGTGGTGCATCCCTCTCCCGCCGCCCGGTTTGTTCCGGAAGAAAACATCATCGTCGGCAACGTCGCACTGTACGGCGCAACCTCGGGCGAAGCGTACATCAACGGTGTGGCGGGCGAGCGCTTCTGTGTGCGCAACTCCGGCGCTGTGGCTGTCGTGGAGGGCGTGGGCGAGCATGGCTGTGAGTACATGACCGGCGGCCGGGCCGTCATCCTCGGGCCCACGGGCAAAAACTTTGCCGCCGGTATGAGCGGCGGCGTGGCATATGTCCTCGACGAGCACAACGCCCTGTACCGCAACCTGAACAAGAGCATGGTGAGCATGGAAAAGGTCGAGTCCAAATTTGACCGCGACGAGCTGCGCCGCCTGATCGAAGCCCATGTCAGCCACACCGGCTCCGCCAAGGGCAAACGAATCTTGGAATCCTTCGACGAATATCTGCCGAAGTTCAAAAAAATCATCCCGGACGACTACAAGCGCCTGACACAGCTCTCCGCCCAGTTTGAGGACCAGGGCATGAGCCGCGAGCAGGCACAGATCGAAGCGTTCTACGCCAGCATCCATGCGTGAGAAGGAGGAAGAAAGCCCATGGGAAAAGCAACCGGTTTTTTGGAATACGAGCGCGAGGAAGGGCGCGTCACTCCTCCTCTCGAAAGAATTCAGAACTTTCATGAGTTTCACGCCCTCCTCCCGATGGAGAAGCAGCAGAAGCAGGGCGCGCGCTGCATGGACTGCGGCGTGCCGTTCTGCCAGGCGGGCGTCATGATCGCGGGCATGGCCTCCGGCTGTCCGCTGCACAATCTCATCCCCGAGATGAATGACCTCGTCTACCACGGCAACTGGGCGCAGGCCTATGTGCGTCTGAGCGCGACGCACTGCCTGCCGGAGTTCACCTCCCGCGTCTGTCCCGCGCTGTGCGAAGCGGCGTGCACCTGCGGCCTTTCCGACGCTCCCGTCTCCACCAAGGAAAACGAGCGCCGCGTGATCGAATACGCCTTTGCAAACGGTTTGGTTTCCGGAGATCCGCCCCGCGTGCGCACCGGCAAGAGCGTCGCCGTCGTTGGCAGCGGCCCGGCCGGACTGGCCGCCGCCCTGCTGCTCAACCGGCGCGGCCACAGCGTCACGGTCTACGAGCGCAGCGACCGCCCCGGCGGCCTTCTGCGCTACGGTATCCCGAACATGAAGCTGGAAAAGAGCGTCATCGACCGCCGGATTCATCTGATGGAGCAGGCGGGCGTGCGCTTTGTCTGCGGGACGGACATCGGAAAGGATCTCACCGGCGAGGAGCTTTTGAGCCGCTATGACCGTGTCCTGCTCGCCTGCGGCGCGTCCCAGCCTCGCGATCTCGACGTCCCCGGACGGGAAGCCAAGGGGATCCGCTTCGCGGTGGAATTCCTCGGCCATGTGACGAAAACGCTGCTCGACAGCGACTTTTCCAAGCTTCCCTACGAGGACGTGAGAGGAAAACAGGTGCTCGTCATCGGCGGCGGCGACACCGGAAACGACTGCGTCGGAACGGCAGTGCGCCTTGGCGCGGCAGGCGTTGTACAGCTGGAAATGATGCCGCAGCCTCCGGCGGAGCGTCTGCCCTCGAATCCATGGCCGGAATGGCCGCGCGTCGGCAAAACCGACTATGGCCAGGAGGAGGCCGCGGCCGTGTTCGGCAGCGATCCACGCCGCTACCAGACAACGGTGAAGGAATTCCTCGCGGACGAGAACGGTTCGGTCCGCGCCGCCGTGCTCATCTCCCTGCGCCCCGAAAAGGACGAAGCGACGGGCCGTCTGCGCATGGTTCCCGTGGAGGGAAGCGAGGAGGAAATCCCCGCCGATCTCGTGCTCATCGCGGCGGGCTTCACCGGCTGCGAGACCTACTCCGCCGATACCTTCGGCGTGGCGCTGAACCCTCGCGGCAACGTGGACGCCGCCCCCGATTCCTGCGCCACCAGCGTTCCGCGCGTGTTCGCGGCAGGCGACATGCGGCGCGGTCAGTCGCTTGTGGTCTGGGCCATTGCAGAGGGCGAGGCCGCCGCGAAAGCGATCGACGAATCTCTGATGGGGTACACGAATCTGTAAAGATACCAAGCAAAAAACACAAACGTGAAGTTTTCGCCAGCCTTTTTCAAAAGGCTGCGGGGGTGAAGGGGGTGGAACCCCCTTTAAAAAGTGCGAAGCTGGAGAAAAGGCAGGAAAAACAGCGAAGCGACTTTTTCCGGACTGTATCGCCGGAGCAAAAGACTTTTTCGACAAGCCAAAGGACGCGAAACCGGTTTTTCGGTTTCGCGTCCTTTTTTACCAGATGAAAAGCTCCTGTCCCGTCAGTTTCATCAGCGCTTCCAGGAAGTAATAGTCGCCATAGATGATGGAGAACTCATGCTCCTTGTCGTGATACGCACCCGTACATTTCGTGAGGAGATTGTCCTCGTTTTCGTCCCAGTTGAGACGATGATCCGCCAATGCACGGAGCAGCTTGAGCGCGGCGTCCAGATACAGCTTTTGCTGGCGGCCCTCATGCAGCTTTGCCAGCTCGATCAGGCCGCAGGTCTGGCCGCGCGTCCAGGAGGAGCCCTCCTCATAACCCTGGCCGCCATAGTCCCGCACCATCTCCCCGGTATCCGGATCAAACTCCACGATATGCCGCACCGAGCCGTCGCCCCGAACAAAGCAGCGCCGCGCAGTTGTAGCGGCCCGCCAGCTGACCCGCCGCAAGCAGTCCCCGGTTTCTCGACTGCTTGTTTCCCGTCTTGCGGTATCTTAGCGCATTTCCGCCGCTCTGGCAAGACAACAAATTCCTTTTTCCGTCCCCGCCCCCCTTTCCGCCCTCCCATTTGGAAGCCAAGCCCGCCCCACATCTGGAAAAAAGCGGCAGACCAACAAATTACACAAATTTTTCTTGTTCTTTTTTAGCTTGTATCCAAATTTACAAATACGATCCAAAATGGTATGGTTAAATCAAAGGGGATCGGAGGGAAAAACATGAACAGCGAAACGATTTACACCACGCTCAAGCATCGCATTCTGGATCTCACCCTGAAGCCGGGGCAGAGCATGAGCGAGCATGAGCTGTGTGAACGCTTCGGCGTTTCCCGCACGCCGGTGCGCACCGCCGTGGAATCGCAGGTGATCCTCGATTTTCTGCCGGTGTGCACGCCGCTGCTCGAAGAAAAAATCCGGTATCAGATCCGCAAGCAGATGGCTCTGATCCAAGGGGAGTTCGAGCTGTATTTCGGGAATATTTTATCACAAAGGAGACGTACAACTGATGGACATTCGTTACAGCACCAATCCGCGCGACGTCAAGCGCTACACCACCGAGGAACTGCGCGAGGAATTTCACATCACCGGCCTGTATGAGGCCGATCAGGTCAAGGCGGTGTACAGCCATGTGGACCGCATGGTGACGCTGGGCTGCATGCCGGTTCACGAGACGGTTTCGATCGATAAGGGGATCGACGTGTGGGCAAATTTCGGCACACACTATTTCCTCGAACGCCGCGAGCTTGGCCTTTTCAACCTCGGCGGCAATGGCGTGGTAATCTGCGACGGCAAGGAATACCCGATGGGCTATAAGGACTGCCTGTACATCACGATGGGCACAAAGGAGGTTCTGTTCCGCAGCGAGGACAGCGCCGCTCCCGCCCGCTGGGGCACGACGGAGGATCTGATGGGTCCCGCGGTGTTCCTCGCGTCCGACGCTTCCAACTTTGTCAACGGCCACATTCTCTATGTGGACGGCGGCATTCTGGCCTACATCGGCAAGCAGCCGTAAAGGAGAGTATATGAAAACAGGGAATTTTGTACTGGCCGGAGAGGCGATGGCGCTCTTTATCGCCCAGGAGGAAGCCCCCCTCGAGGAGGTCGTGCACTGGGAATCCGCCGTGGCCGGAGCCGAGCTGAACGTGGCGATCGGCCTGGCGCGCCTGGGCCATTCGGTCTCCTACCTGACCGCCCTGGGAGACGATTCGTTTGGACGGATGATCCGCGCGTTTCTGAAAAAGAACGGAATCGGCGGGGAACTGGCCTTCACCGATCCCAAGCGGCAGACGGGGTTCATGCTCAAAGGCAAGGTCAGCCGCGGCGATCCGCCGATCCAATACTTCCGCAAGGGTTCGGCGGCTTCGGCACTCGGAGAAACGGAGACCGCTTCCTGTCTGGACGGCAAAGAGGGCGGCTTCCTGCACATGACGGGCATTTTTCCCGCCCTCTCGGAACAAACGCTGGCAGCTTCGGAAGATCTCATGCGCCGCGCCCGGGAAAAGGGAATGACCGTCACCTTTGATCCGAACCTGCGCCCCCAGCTCTGGCCGGATGCGGAAACCATGACGCGCACGCTCAACCGCCTTGCCGGATACGCGGACGTGTTTCTGCCCGGCGTGAAGGAAGGAAAGCTGCTGTGCGGGGAGGACACGCCCGAGGGCATTGCCTCCTACTATTTGGATCGCGGCGTGAAGGCCGTGGTCGTCAAGACTGGCGCGCAGGGCGCTTACGGCGCGACGCACGAGGAACGCTTTCAGGAGCCCACCTTCCGCGCGGAAACCATTGTGGACACCGTCGGCGCGGGCGACGGCTTCGCGGCCGGCGTTCTCTCCGCGATGGCCGAGGGGCTTCCCCTGCGCGAATGTGTGCGGCGCGGCAACGCGATCGGCACCCTGCAAATCATGAGCGTGGGCGACAACACCGGCTTGCCGGATCGGGAACAGTTACAGCGCTTTATGGACACCACGCCGCAGGAGGAATCGACATGAACTTTTACGATAAGTTAAATTTCGAAAAAATAGTCCCTGTCGTTAAGATCAACGACGCATCCAAAGCGCCGGATCTGGCGCGCGCCCTGCTGGCGGGCGGCCTGTCCGTCATCGAGCTGACGTTCCGCTCCGCCGCCGCCGCCGATGCCATCCGCGCCGTCTGCCGGGAGGTTCCGGAGCTGACGGTCTGTGCCGGAACGGTACTCACCCCCGAACAGGCACAGCAAGCTGTCGACGCGGGCGCGCAGGCCATCGTCAGCCCCGGCACCAACGAGGAAGTCGTGCGCTGGTGCCTGCATCGCGGCATTCCGGTCATCCCCGGCGTGGCGACGCCCACCGAGGCCGAGGCCTGCATCCGCATGGGGCTGGACGTGCTCAAACTGTTCCCCGCCGAGACGGTCGGCGGCGTGGGGATGCTCAAAGCCCTTGCGGGCCCTTACAGCTACCTGCGCTTCATGCCGACGGGCGGAATCAGCCTGAAAAACCTGCCGGATTATCTCGCCCTTCCGAACGTCCTGTGCTGCGGCGGAAGCTGGATCGCTCCTGAGAAGCGAATCGACGCGGGCGAATTCGGAGAAATCACCCGGCTGGCTCGGGAAGCCGCCGCCGTTGCTCATCCATAAAATATCCAAATAGAAATAAATATAACAAAAAATACCGTGTGTTTCGGTTTTCCGCCAAAACACACGGTATTTTTCTGTCAGATCAAATCCTCTGTGTCACAGCCCAGCGCATGGGCGATCCGGCCCAGCAGAGCGGTTCCCGGCTCCACCTCGTATCGCTCCCAGCGGTAAACCTCCATCTGAGACGCGCCGAGCGCTTCCGCCAGCTCCGCCCGCGAAAGGCCAGCCCGCTCCCGCATCCGCTCAATCTTGCGGTCACGCTCCAGCAGGAACGCGCGCTTTTTCGCCTCGTCGACGAGCACCGGCATCCCATTGTGGTTTTGCAGAGCGCACGGCTTTTCTCCGCGAATAAACGGGGAACCATCCTCGGAATCCACCGTGTACCCCACGGGAAGCACATAGTCGCGCCCGCCGTCGTCGTCCCCGTTCTCCTCCGGGAAAAAGGCGAACACGGGCTCCTCCTCACCCCAGCGGTAAATCCGAATCACCAGCCGTTCTTCCATCGGCATTTCCTCCTTTTGATCATTCCCCGCTGAACAGCGGCGTGCTGAAATACCGTTCCGCCGTGTCCGGCAGGATGGTCAGCACGGTTTTGCCCTTGCCAAGCTTCTTTGCCAGTTTGAGCGCGGCGGCTACGTTCGTCCCGCTGGAAATGCCGCACATCAGTCCTTCGCGGCGCGCCAGCTCCTTCGCGGTGCGGATGACTTCCTCATCCGTCACGATACAGATGTCATCGTAAATCTCCTGGTTGAGATTCTCCGGGATCACGCCGTCGCCGATCCCCATTTGCAGATGTGTGCCGACGCTGCCGCCGGAGAGAATGGCCGCGTTCTCCGGCTCCACGGCCCAGATCAGCATCCCGGGGTTCTGCGACCGCAAGACTTCTCCGATCCCGCTGATTGTGCCGCCCGTACCCACACCGGAGCAGAAGCCGTGGATCGGCCCCGCCACCTGTTCGAGAATTTCCACGGCAGTGTGGTAATGGTGCGCTTCCAGATTGCCGGGGTTGGAAAATTGCTGCGGCACAAAAACCTTCGGATCTTCCCGCTGCATCCGCAGAGCCGTTTGCAGACATTCCTCAATGCAGTCTCCGATGTTTCCCGCGTCGTGGATCAGGATGACCTCCGCCCCGTAATGCCGCACCAGCTTGCGGCGTTCCTCGCTGACGGAATCCGGCATGATGATGATCGTTCGGTACCCTTTCACCGCGCCGATCAGCGCCAGCCCGATCCCCTGGTTGCCGCTGGTCGGCTCGACTATCACGGTGTCCGGACCAATTTTCCCTTCCCGCTCCGCGTTCTCAATCATCTGATAAGCCGTGCGCGTTTTGATCGATCCGCCGACATTGAGCCCCTCAAACTTCACCAGCACCTGCGCTCCCTGCGGATCCGGCAGATGCTGCAAGCGGATCACCGGCGTATGGCCAATCGCGTCCAGAATGGTATTGTAAATCACTACGGTCCCCCCGTTCCTCTGTCTCTCAGACAGGATCAAAAAGCTTTTCTTTCTATTATAGTATGATTCCCCTCATTTGGAAACTCTTTTTTCCCTCCGCTTCCTTCCTGATCGCGCTGGCCATCATGATTCTGGGAACGTATCTGGCTTCCACGGACAATGCGGAGCGGAACCAGACGGAGAGAACCGCGTCGCGGGCCGGAAAGGAATAAAGAAGGCGGCGCCGGAATTTTTTGTAAAAAAACCGTGTCCCCCTCTTGACAGAAGCAGTTAGTTGCAGTAAACTAACTATGTTCCAAGAGGTTAGCTTGTTCTAACTTCAATCCGCATCACCAAAAGGAAGGGATCACGATGATACCACTGAGCATGGCCCGCCCGGGCGAAACCGTTACCATCCGCAAAATCACCGGGAAGGACGAGGTGCGCCAGCATCTCGCGGAGCTTGGCTTTGTTGTGGAGGAATCCGTCACCGTGGTAAGCGAGATCGGCGGAAATCTCATCCTTCAGGTCAAGGACAGCCGGATCGCTCTGGACCGCTCTCTGGCAAACAGGGTGCTGTTTTGAGAGGAAGGCCGCGGACAGTTTCGAAGCAGGAGGAGGCGTGAAGCATGAAAACATTGAAAGATGTGAAGGTCGGAGAAAGCGCGGTGGTGAAAAAGCTGCACGGGGAAGGGCCCGTCAAACGCCGCATCATGGATATGGGAATCACCAAGGGAACCGTACTTCTTGTCCGCAAGGTCGCCCCGCTGGGCGATCCGATGGAGCTGAACGTGCGCAATTATGAATTGAGCGTGCGCAAGGCAGACGCGGCCATGATCGAAGTGGAATAATTTTTTTCTTCAAAAGTTAGCTGAATCTAACTATAGAGCTTTGCGGGAATGAGGAGCGGCAGCTCATGAACAAAGACAGAAGGAGTGACATCAGGTGAGCATTGGCGTGCTGTACGGCTTTGCGGAGGTCTCCGAGGACGGCCAGGAAATCTGGGGCAACATTGCGGCCGATTTCTCCCGCCTGACGGCATACAGCTTCATGATTTTCAACCTGCTCTGCGCGCCGTGCTTTGCCGCGATGGGAGCCATCAAGCGTGAGATGAACAACGCCAAATGGACGCTCGCCGCAATCGGCTATATGTGTGTGTTTGCCTATGCGATTTCCCTTATTGTGTACCAGCTGGGAAGCCTGTTCCTCACCGGCGTGTTTGGAGTCGGCACGGTGGCAGCCCTGCTTCTGCTGGCTGTGCTGATCTTCCTGGTGGTTCGCCCGAATCCATACCATTCTGATTATGAAAAGGACGCTTCGGTTTCCGTTCGCCTGAACCGGAACACCAGCGTCTGAAAGGAGGAAGCCTGATGACGGCTGCTTTATCCACTCTGTTTTTCCTCTCCGCATGGAACGGCCCGACTATCGTTCTGGCCCTGCTGATTTTCCTCCTCTTTGCGGTTGTGGTGGTCCACTTGGTACGCAATCGCAAAAAAGGCGGATGCAGCTGCGGCGGAGGATGCTCCGGATGCGCGGGAGCCTGCCATTGCCATTCATCCAGTAAAACAGAAAACAAGTAATACCATTTGTAATACTCTTTCCTTTTTTCCATGGCAAAGGGCCTGATGCGTTTGCATCAGGCCCTAAAATTTCGCCCGCCTTTTTAAAGGGCGCTCGTGCGCCAGTGGCACACGCCTGTCATTTCGCACACTCAACCCTTTTCGACAGCTTCCTGTTTTCGACCACCGAAAGCAGAGTTAGCCGTAGGCGATAGTACGTCTCTCCCTCCACTTCCACCGTCTCGGGCACAATCGCGGAACGGGGAAATGCCAGACGGTGGATAATGGATGCGCACCCTGTCAGCTGCAAAAGCAAAACGAGTGCCGTCATGAGAAGCGCTGTCCGGCGCAGCGTCCCCCTTTTCCTCTTTGGTTTTATTGTCACTTGAAAAAGCCTCCTGCATAGCAAAAAGCACCCCACTCATTATGCAGTACGTCCATACTGTCTAACAAATGGGATGCTCTATATCACTGCTTTTTACAGTCCCCCTCAAACAAAGGCCTTTTCAGGTCCAGGGGACGTTTCCGATCGAAAGGAAACTCAGATCAGCTCGATGATGGACATCTCGGCAGCGTCGCCGCGGCGAGGGCCAATCTTCGTGATGCGGCAGTAACCGCCGTTGCGATCGGCATACTTCGGGGCAATCTCGTTGAAGAGCTTGCTCACGACATCCTCTTTCGTCACAAAGGCCAGCACAAGGCGGCGGTTGTGGAGGTTGTCAACCTTCGCAATGGTGATCATTTTCTCGGTCAGGGAGCGGACTTCCTTGGCGCGAGTATCTGTGGTTTCGATTTTGCCGTTCTCAAGCAGGAAAGTAACCAGCGCGCGGAGCATAGCCGTTCTGTGGCTGGTGGTTCTTCCCAGTTTTCTGGTTCCTGGCATCGAATATCACTCCTTTACCTCGTTTTTGCGTTATTCGTCTTCTTTGCGGAGACTGAAGCCGAGGGAGGCCAGCTTCCAAATGACCTCCTCGAGGGATTTGCGGCCGAGGTTGCGGACCTTCATCATGTCCTCCTCAGACTTGTTGAGCAAATCCTCCACGGTATTGATGCCGGCGCGCTTGAGACAGTTGAAGGAGCGCACGGAAAGATCCAGCTCCTCAATCGTCATCTCCAGCACCTTTTCCTTGCCCTTGTCGTCCTTCTCCACCATGATCTCCGTGCTGCTGCCCTTATCAGACAGATCCACAAAGAGATTCAGGTGCTCGGTCAGGACCTTCGCGGCCAGGGAAACGGCCTCCTGAGCGCCGATCACACCGTTCGTCCACACCTCGAGGGTGAGCTTGTCAAAGTTCAGGCTCTGCCCGACGCGGGTGGGCTCCACGTTATAATTCACCTTGTAAACAGGGGTGTAGATGGAATCTACCGGAAGCTCGCCGATGACGGCGTTGTTATTGTTCATGTTCTGCTTGTTCCGCTCGGCGGGCACATAGCCGCGGCCCTTGTCGAGCGTCAGCTCCATGTACAGCTTCGCGCCTTCGCCCAGAGTCGCAATGTGCATCTCGGGGTTGAGGATTTCGACCTCGCTGTCGCACTTAATGGCGTCCGCAGTCACAATGCAGGGACCTTCCGCGCAGATTTCCACGGTCTTGGGACCGTCGCAGTGCAGCTTTGCCGTCAATCCCTTGATGTTCAGGACGATCTCGGTCACGTCCTCCTTGACACCGGGGATGGTCGAAAACTCGTGCAGGACGCCGTCAATCTTGATGCTGGTGACAGCGACGCCCGGCAGAGAGGAAAGCAGCACACGGCGCAGGCTGTTGCCAAGCGTATTGCCGAATCCGCGCTCAAGGGGTTCTACCACAAACCTGCCATACCTTCCATCGCTGGAAAGCTCTTCCGTCTCAATCTTGGGCTTCTCTATCTCGATCATTAGCGAACCTCCTTCTCATACATGAGCAAATTTCTTGCCATGATGTCATCATGCGGCCTCAGGGCAGGCAGAAAGGGCGAAACCGCCCCTGCCGCCATAAGGATCAGCATTACTTGGAGTACAACTCAACGATCAGGTGCTCAGCGACCTCGTAGTCGATGTCGTCACGGGCCGGCAGAGCGATAATCTTGCCCTCGAAACCGTCGTTGGCCTTCTCAATCCACTTCGGGCAAGCCTTCTTGGCCTGCTCCTCGAGGATGGTCTTAATTCTCACGCTGCTGCGGGACTTCTCGCAGATCGCGATGACGTCGCCCAGCTTCACCTGGAAGGAGGGGATGTTGACGCGCTTGCCGTTCACGGTGAAATGGCCGTGGTTGACAAGCTGTCTGGCCTCGCGGCGGGTGCTGGCAAAGCCGAGACGGTACACCACGTTGTCGAGGCGGCGCTCCAGCTGCTGCAGGAGGTTCTCACCGGTCACGCCCTGACGGCGGGCAGCTTCCTCGTAGTAGGCGCGGAACTGCTTCTCGAGAACGCCGTAGATGAACTTCACCTTCTGCTTCTCGTTGAGCTGCATCGCGTACTCAGACTGCTTGCGGCGGAACTGCTGCTTCGGGTTGCGGCGGGTCTCCTTGGAATAGCCGAGCACGGCCGGGGAAAGGCCCAGCGTCTTGCAACGCTTCAGGACAGGCTGCATATTCTTAGCCATAATTTGTTTCCTCCTTCAATTATACTCTTCTTCTCTTCGGAGGACGGCATCCATTGTGCGGAATCGGCGTGACGTCCTTGATCATGGTTACGTCCAGACCCGTGGTCTGCAGAGCGCGGATCGCGGCTTCACGGCCGGCGCCGGGGCCCTTGACATAAACCTCAACCGACTTCATGCCGTGCTCCATCGCCACCTTGGCAGCGGTTTCGGCTGCGGTCTGAGCGGCGAAGGGGGTGGACTTTCTGGAGCCTCTGAACCCAAGCTCACCGGAGCTCGCCCAGGAAACAGCGTTGCCCTGGGTGTCGGTGATGGTAACAATCGTATTGTTGAACGTGGACTGAATATGAGCAGCACCACGGTCGATATTCTTGCGCTCGCGGCGGCGGCGGACGGTAGCCGCTTTCTTCGCACCTTTCTGCTGTGCCATCTTATTCCCTCCCTACTTACTTCTTCTTGTTGGCCATGGTCTTGCGGGGACCCTTACGGGTGCGGGCATTGGTCTTGGAACGCTGTCCTCTGACCGGCAGCCCCTTGCGGTGACGCAGGCCGCGGTAGGAACCGATTTCAATCAGTCTCTTGATATCGAACGCCACGTCGCGGCGCAGGTCGCCTTCCACGCGGCAGTTGTGGTCGATATATTCTCTGAGCTTGGCAGCGTCGTCTTCGCTCAGGTCGCGCACTCTGACGTCCGGATTCACGCCGGTCGCGGCGCAGATGTCAGTGGCGGTCTTACGGCCAATGCCGTAAATATAGGTAAGAGCGATTTCGATACGCTTGTCTCTGGGCAGGTCGATACCGGATATACGCGCCATTCTGGTTGCACCTCCAAATCGTGTCTATGCGCCTTAACCCTGGCGCTGCTTGTGCTTGGGATTCTCACAGATGACCATGACTTTTCCCTTGCGCTTAATAATCTTGCACTTTTCGCAAATCTTCTTCACAGAAGGTCTTACTTTCATTTGTGCGCCCTCCTTAGGAACAATATTGTCAGCCTGAAAGCCGGAAAACCGGCTCCAACATGTTTATTTGGAACGCCAGGTAATGCGCCCGCGGGTAAGATCATAAGGAGAAAGCTCAATCGTTACCTTGTCTCCGGGCAGGATGCGGATGAAGTTCATACGCAGCTTGCCGGAAATGTGGGCCAGAATCTGGTGCTTGTTCGGAAGCTCCACCATAAACATGGCGTTCGGCAGGGCCTCCACGACGGTCCCCTCAGTCTCAATTACGTCCTGTTTTGACATTCAAAAGCCTCCTTAAGTCGGAGAAGCCTCGCCGGAAACGGCGGAAAGGGCTTTCCTTATCTCTCGGTTTGTCTGCAATGAACCTTCGCCCAGCACGACGGCGGTGGGAAAAAGGTGTTTCTGGTTTTTCCGCTTCGGGTGCGAAAGGCTGCGGCGCTTGCCGTCGCAGATGACGGCGTAGCCGTTCTCAGCCGAAAGGACGGTGAAAAAGCCGCCCTCGTCGCGCCCTGCCGCCGCACGGACCACAAGTCCTCTCACAAATTCCATGCGCAGCCCTCTCAATCCGGCAGCGTCAGAATGACGGGGCCGTCCGGGGTGACTGCGACGGTGTGTTCAAAGTGAGCGGAGAGCTTGCCGTCCGCCGTTACGGTGGTCCACCCGTCTTTCAGGGTTTCCACCTCTTTGACGCCCTCGTTGATCATCGGCTCGATGGCGATGGTCATGCCCGGCAACAGGCGCACGCCCCTTCCGGGGGTGCCGTAATTCGGGACCGCAGGGTCCTCATGCATCTTCGCGCCTACCCCGTGGCCGACAAAGCTTCGTACCACAGAGTAACCGCGAGCTTCGACATACCGCTGCACCGCGCTGCCGATATCGCCGATGCGGTTTCCCGCTTTGGCGGCGGCGATTCCCTCAAACAGGGCTTCGCGCGTTGCGTCCATCAGCGACTGCGCCTCCTTGGAAACGTCTCCGCAGGGGAACGTCCAGGCATTGTCGCCCACAAATCCCTCAAACGTGGCGCCAATGTCAATGCTGACAATGTCGCCCTGCTTGAGAATGATTTTCTTTCCCGGTATGCCATGGATCACCACGTTGTTCACGGAAATACAGCTGCTTGCGGGGAACCCGCCGTACCCGAGGAAGGTGGGGATAGCACCCTGTTCCTCGATGTACCGGCGAACGATGCGGTCAATCTCCCAGGTGGAAACACCGGGCTCAACCGCCTCCCCTGCCAAGCGGAGCGCGCGGGAGGAAATTTTGCCGGCCGCTCTCATCGCGGAGAGCTCACGGCTCGTTTTGAGAACAATCATCGCCTTACGCCTTCAACGCTTCCAGCGTGAGACGGGACGTATCCGCCACATCCTCCTGCCCGGTCACGATGGAGAGCTTGCCCTGCTTCTCATAGTAAGCCTTGAGGGGCTCGGTCTGCTCATGGTAGACCTTCAGGCGCTCCTTGACTGTATCCGGGTGGTCATCCTTGCGCTGAACGAGGGTGCCGCCGCACTTGCAGACGCCCTCCTTCTCCGGCTTCTTGTAAAGCAGGTGATAGGAGGCGCCGCAGGCTTCGCAGACACGGCGTCCGGACATACGCTCGACGATCTTCTCGTCGGGGACCTCGATGTCAATGACCTTGTCAATGACGATGCCCATGTTGTCCAGAGCCTCGGCCTGGGGGATGGTACGCGGGAAGCCGTCGAGGATGAAGCCGTTCTTGCAGTCATCCTGCTGGAGCCGCTCCTTGATGATGCCGATGACGACCTCATCGGGAACGAGCTTGCCTTCCTCCATATAGGACTTGGCGCGCAGACCCATCTCCGTGCCGTTCTTCAGCGCTTCGCGGATCATATTACCGGTCGAAACGGCCGGGATGTGAAGATGTTCGCAGATAACCTCTGCCTGTGTGCCTTTTCCGGCGCCGGGAGCGCCGAGCAGAATCAAATTCATACCGATTCCTCCATTAATCAAGGAACCCCTTGTAATGACGCATCATCATCTGGGATTCCAGCTGCTTCGCGGTATCCAGGGCAACGCCAACCATAATCAGAATGGAGGTGCCGCCGAACGACAGGCCGTGCATGGCCGTCGCATTCGAGTAGATGATGGGCAGGAGCGCAATCACTGCAAGGAACAGCGCTCCAATGAGCGTGATCTTGGAAAGAATTTTGGAAATGAAGTCCGCAGTCGGCTTGCCGGGACGGATGCCCGGGATCGTGCCGTTGTTCTGACGGAGGTTATTGGCCATCTCTATCGGATTGTACTGAATCGTCAGATAGAAATAGGCGAACATGATAATCAGGAAGAAATACAGGACGCCGTAGAGCAGGCCTGTCGGGGAAAGGGCGGAGAAGAACGCGCCCCAGAAGCCTTCCTGCGCACTGCTTCCCAGGAACATCTCAATGGTGCTCGGGATGGACAGGATGGAGCTCGCGAAGATGATGGGCATGACGCCGGACATCGCAACCTTAATCGGAATATGCGTGCTCTGGCCGCCGTACATCTTACGGCCCACAACGCGCTTGGCGTACTGTACGGGAATGCGGCGCTCGGAATTGTTCATGAAAACAATGACCCAAATCACCGCAAGGAACAGGACGATGAAGAACGGGGCAAAGAAGAAATACTGTCCATACTCCGCAGGAGCCTGCATCGCCTGGCTGAAATAGATATACAGGGTGTTGAAGGTGGTGGGAAGACGGGAGACGATACCGGCAAACAGCAGGATCGAAATACCGTTTCCAACGCCCTTGTCGTTGATCTGCTCGCCCAGCCACATCATCAGCGCCGTGCCGGCGGTGAAAACCATGATGATGATGATGGCGGTGAACACCTGCTCCCAGCCTTCCGTGTACATGGCAATCGTCTTGACGGTGCCGTCCGTCATGGCCACGGTGGTGTTGCGCAGATAGAAATAGTATGCTGTGCCCTGAATGAGGCCCAGCAGAACGGTCACATAGCGGGTGATGGTCGCAATCTTCTTGCGGCCCTCCTCGCCTTCCTTCGCCATCCGCTCCAGAGGAGGAATCGCGACGGTCAGCAGCTGCATGATAATGGAGCTGTTGATATAGGGGCTTACGCCCATGGCGAACAGCGTCGCGTTGGAGAACGCGCCGCCGGTCAGCATGTCAAGGTAGCTCAGGGCGGTACCGCCCTCCGCGACCTTGGACATCACCTGCTGAAGAGCGTCCGTGTTCAGGAACGGCACCGGAATCACGGCGCCGAGGCGGAACACAATGATAATCAAAAGGGTAAACAGGATCTTCTTGCGCAGTTCGGGAATACTCCAGGCGTTCTTAATTGTTTTGAACAATTCAGATCACCTCTGCCTTCCCACCTGCGGCTTCGATCTTCTGCTTTGCAGCTTCAGAATAGGCATTGACTTTCACAGTCAGCTTCTTGTCAAGCTTGCCGTTGGCGAGGATTTTCACCCCGTCGCAGCAAACCTTTACGATGCCGGCGTCAATCAGAGCCTGCGTGTCAACGACAGCGCCGTCCTCAAACTTGTTGAGGGTACCAACGTTAACCGCCACGATGGTCTTGGCAAAAATGTTATTAAAGCCTCTCTTGGGGATTCTTCTCTGCAGAGGCATCTGGCCGCCTTCAAAGCCGGGACGCATGCCGTGACCCGCTCTGGCCTTCTGGCCCTTGTGGCCCTTGCCGGCGGTCTTGCCCTGTCCGGAGCCCTGTCCTCTGCCGATTCTCTTGCGCTCCTGGACAGAGCCGGGAGCCGCAGTCAGATCATGCAACTTCATTGGTGTTCGCACCTCCTTGTTTACGCATTGTTCACTTCGATGAGGTGGATAATCTTGGCCACCTTGCCTTTGGTCTGCTCGTTGTCCGGCTGCGTGGTAACGTCGCCGATCTTGCGCAGGCCAAGTGCATGGGCGGTTGCAATCTGGTCTTTCTTGGAGCCGATCAGGCTCTTTACCAGCTTAATGGTAATCTGTTCCATCTTGCGCCCTCCCTCTTACAGAATGTCCTTCACGGACTTACCGCGGATGGCGGCAACCTCTTCAGCGTTGCGCAGCTGAGCCATGCCGGCCAGCGTCGCGCGCACCACGTTGCAGGGGTTGTTGGAGCGCAGCGCCTTGGTACGGATATCGCGGATGCCGACTGCCTCGACAACAGCACGAACCGGGCCGCCGGCGATCACGCCGGTACCGGGGGCGGCGGGCTTCATGAGCACCTTGCCGGCGCCGAACTCGCCGATGATCTCGTGCGGGATGGTGGTGCCGCGCAGGGAAATCTTAATGAGGTTCTTCTTCGCATCCTCGATGCCCTTGCGGATAGCGTCCGGAACTTCGCCGGCCTTGCCGATGCCGAAGCCCACGGTGCCGTTGCCGTCGCCGACAACAACGAGGGCCGCGAACTTGAAGATACGGCCGCCCTTCACCGTCTTGGACACGCGGTTGATTGCAACTACATGCTCCTTCATCTCGTCCTGCTGAGAACGGGGCGCATCAAATCTAGCCAAATGAATTCCTCCTTACTTAGAACTTGAGGCCGCCCTCACGGGCGCCATCGGCCAGTTCCTTGACGCGGCCGTGGAAAATATAGCCGCCGCGGTCAAAAACGACCTCTTCGATTCCCTTTTCAGCAGCACGCTTTGCGATCATCTCGCCGACCTTGCGCGCGGCGTCCTTGTTTCCGCCATTGCCAGCAAAATCCTTGTCCAGGGTGGAAGCTGCTGCGAGAGTAACTCCCTTGACATCGTCAATGATCTGGGCGTAGATGTTTTTGCTGGAGCGAAATACGTTCAGGCGGGGGCACTCGGAAGTGCCCGAAACCTTGCCGCGCACACGGCGGTGGCGGTTCAGTCTGGCTTTATTGGTATCAGCCTTTTTCACCATTTGCTCTTCACTCCTTCTTACTTCTTAGCGCCCTTACCGGCCTTGCCTTCCTTATGACGGACAACCTCGCCAGTATAGCGGATACCCTTGCCCTTGTACGGCTCGGGCGGACGCTTCTCGCGGACTTCCGCGGCAAACTGGCCGACGGCCTGCTTGTCAGAACCGGAAATGACGATCTTGTTCGCGGTCGGGCACTCGATGGTGATGCCGTCGATGGACGGGACAATCACCTGATGGGAGTAGCCCAGGTTCATCACAAGGTTCTTACCCTGCATCTGCACACGGTAGCCGACGCCGTTGACGTCCAGCTCCTTCTTGAAGCCCTCGGTCACGCCGACCACCATGTTGTGGACCAGCGTGCGGGTCAGGCCGTGCAGCGCACGGTTCTCCTTCTCGTCGTTCGGACGGGTGACAAGGATCTCATTGCCCTCCGTCTTGATGCTCATGTTCGGATGGAAGGCCTGGGTCAGCGTGCCCTTGGGGCCTTTCACCGTAACAACGTTGGCGTCGATCGTAACGGTTACGCCAGCGGGAATATTTATGGGTTTTCTTCCAATTCGCGACATGTCTGCACCCCCTTGATTACCAGATGAAAGCCAGGACCTCGCCGCCGAGGTTCTGCTTGCGAGCCTCGCGGTCGGTCATCACGCCGCGGCTCGTGGAAATGATAGCGATGCCGAGGCCCTTCATGACCTTCGGCAGCTCTGCGGCATTGGAGTAAATGCGCAGGCCGGGCTTGCTCACACGGCGCAGGCCCTGGATGACGGGGGTCTTGCCCTCGCCGTACTTCAGCGTCACCTTGATGACGCCCTGCTTGCCGTCCTCGGTGACGGTGTAGTTCTTTACATAACCCTCGTCCACCAGAATCTGGCAGATAGCCTTCTTCATGTTGGAAGCAGGGATCTCAACCGAGTCATGCTTGGCCGAGCTCGCATTGCGAATGCGGGTCAGCAAATCAGCAATGGTATCTGTAATCTGCATGCCGTTACCTCCTTACCAGCTGGCCTTTTTCACGCCCGGAATCTCGCCCTTGTAAGCGAGCTCCCGGAAGCAAATGCGGCAGATTCCGAACTTGCGAAGATAGGCATGCGGCCGGCCGCAGATCTTGCAGCGGTTGTACTCGCGGGACGAGAACTTCGCAGGTCTCTTCTGCTTGATTTTCATAGAAGTCTTGGCCACAATAATCCCTCCTTATTTCGCGAAGGGAGCGCCCATGAGCGTCAGCAGCTCGCGGGACTCCTCGTCGGTCGTGGCGGTCGTGACAAAGCAGATGTCCATGCCGCGAACCTTATCGATCTTGTCGTACTCGATTTCCGGGAAAATCAACTGTTCCTTGATGCCCATGTTGTAGTTGCCACGGCCGTCGAAGGAGTTCGGGTTGATTCCGCGGAAGTCTCTGACGCGGGGGAGGGCCACGTTAAAGAGGCGATCCATGAACTCGTACATTCTGTCGCCGCGAAGGGTAACCTTCACGCCGATGTTCATGCCTTCGCGAAGCTTGAAGTTCGCGACGGACTTCTTCGCCTTGCAGACCATCGGACGCTGGCCGGTGATCTTCATCAGGTCCGCCATGATGGCGTCGATGGCCTTGGCATTCTCCTTGGCCTCGCCGGCGCCGACGTTGATGACGATCTTATCGAGCTTCGGGATCTGCATGACGCTCTTGTAAGAGAATTTCTTCATAAGGGCGGGCGCAACGTCCGCCTTGTAATAATCTTTCAGTCTGGCCATGTTTTCCCTCCTCAAAGCGCTTCTTTGCATTTCGCGCAGATGCGCTCAGAAACGCGCTTCTGCTTGCCTTCGACCTCTTCGAAATGCACCTTGTGCTGCGCGCGGGTCGGCTTGTTGCAGTGCGGGCAGACGAGCTGCACCTTGCAGGCATACATGGCGCCCTCGGCCTTCACGATGCCGCCCTGCTCGCCCATGCGGCGGGGCTTGACATGCTTCGTGACCATGTTGCGGCCTTCGATGATGACCTTGCCCTCCTCGGGGCTGACGGCCAGCACCTTGCCCTGCTTGCCGCGCTCGCGGCCGCTCATAATGATAACGGTGTCACCGGTTTTGACATGAACCTTCTTATTCATCTAGTGAGCACCTCCCATCAAAGCACTTCGGGGGCAAGGCTGAGGATCTTCAGGTAATCCTTGTCGCGCAGCTCTCTGGCGACAGGCCCAAAGATACGGGTGCCCCTCGGGTTCTTATCTTCCTTGATGATGACGGCTGCATTCTCGTCAAAACGAATGTAGGTGCCGTCGTCGCGGCGGATGGCGGAAGCGGTGCGGACAATAACCGCCTTCACAACATCGCCCTTTTTGACCTGGCCGCCGGGTGCCGCTTTCTTCACGGAAGCAACCACCACGTCGCCAATATTGGCATACCTTCTGCCGGTACCGCCGAGAACGCGGATGCACATAAGCTCCTTCGCGCCGGTGTTGTCGGCAACTTTCAGGTAGGTCTGCTGTTGAATCACAGTGCGTTCCTCCTAACTTGCTGAATTACGAAATAACGAATCTTATTTCGCCTTCTCAATCACTTCGACGAGACGCCATCTCTTTTCCTTGGAAAGGGGGCGGGTCTCCATCACACGCACGCGGTCACCGATTGTGCATTCATTATTCTCGTCATGTGCCTTCAGCTTAACGGTACGTTTGATAATCTTCTTGTAAAGCGGATGCTTGACGCTGTCCTCAATGGCGACAACGATCGTCTTGTCCATCTTGTTGCTGACGACGCGGCCGACATTGGTCTTTCTCATGTTTCTCTCGCTCACAGCTTACCCCTCCTTCCGTTTACGCGTTCGCGCCGTCTCTGAGCTCGTTCTCGCGCAGAACAGTCTTCACGCGGGCGATGTCCTTCTTGACGGCGGAAATGCGCATCGGGTTATCGAGCTGATTGATAGCAAGCTGGAAACGCAGATTGAAAAGCTCGGCCTTGAGGTCCTTAAGCTTCGTCTCGAGCTCCGCGGTGGTCAAATCTCTGACTTCTGAGGCCTTCATTACTGCTCAACCCCCGTTTCTTCCTTCGTTACGATCTTGCACTTAACCGGCAGCTTATGGGAGGCCAGACGGAGAGCCTCGCGGGCCATCTCCTCGGAAACGCCTCCGATTTCAAACATCACTCTGCCGGGCTTCACGACAGCCACCCAGTACTCCGGGGAACCTTTACCGGAACCCATTCGGGTTTCAGCCGGCTTCTCGGTGATGGGCTTGTCGGGGAAAATCTTAATCCAGACCTTACCGAATCTCTTGCAGTAACGGGTCATGGCGACACGAGCCGCCTCGATCTGGTTGGAGGTGATCCATGCCGGCTCGAGAGCCTGAAGGCCAAAATCACCGTAGGAAACCTTGCTTCCGCGGTACGCTTTGCCGGTCAGACGGCCGCGATGTACTCTGCGGTATTTAACGCGCTTGGGCAAAAGCATTATTTATTGCCTCCTTCCCTGCGGGGCTGCTTGTTCGCCTGATGGAGAACCTCGCCCTTGTAGAGCCAAACCTTCACGCCGATGCGGCCATAGGTGGTCGCAGCCTCGGCAAAGCCGTAGTCGATGTCGGCGCGCAGCGTCTGCAGCGGGATGGTGCCGTCATGATACTGCTCGGTACGGGCAATCTCGGCGCCGCCGAGACGGCCGGAAACCTGGGTCTTGATACCCTTGGCGCCCAGCTTCATGGAGCGGCCGATGCACTGCTTCATGGCGCGGCGGAAGGAAATTCTGCGCTCGAGCTGGTCGGCGATGTTCTCGGCGACGAGCTGGGCGTTCAGGTCGGGGGACTTGACCTCAACAATGTTGATGGCGACGTCCTTGCCGAGGATCTTCTCGCACTGCAGGCGCAGCTTCTCAATCTCAGCGCCGCCCTTGCCGATGACCATGCCCGGCTTCGCGCAGTGGATGTGAACGCGAACCTTGGAAGCGGTGCGCTCGATCTCAATCTTCGGGACGCCGGCCGCCTTGAGCTGCTTCTTCAGCGTCTTGCGCAGGTTGTAATCCTCCACAAGCGTATCGCCGAAATCGGCTTTCTTTGCAAACCAGCGGGAGTCCCAGTCTTTAATTACGCCCACACGGAGACCGTGCGGATTCACTTTCTGGCCCATAGTTTACCTCCTCTGCTTATTCTTTCTCTTTGAGCACCAGGGTTACGTTGGAAGTCTTCTTCTCGATGCGATACGCGCGGCCCTGTGCTCTCGGACGAATGCGCTTGAGGGTGGGACCCTGGGACACGGAGCATTCCGCAACGTAGAGTTTGGAAACATCCATGTTATGATTATTCTCGGCGTTCGCGATAGCCGACTTCAAAAGCTTCTCCAGGGATTCGCAGGCGGCCTTCGGCGTGTGCTTGAGGATAGCCATTGCGACGTCCGCAGGCTTGTTGCGAATCAAGTCCAGAACGATGGACACCTTGCGGGGAGAAATGCGGGCGTATCTCAACTGTGCCCTTGCTTCCATGCTATACACTCCTTTCAGACCTTACTTGGACCCTGTGGTTTTGGCGCCGGCATGGCCCTTGAAGGTTCTGGTGGGGGCAAACTCGCCGAGCTTGTGGCCGACCATGTCCTCCGTGACATACACCGGAACATGCTTGCGGCCGTCGTGGACCGCGATGGTGTGGCCGACAAAATCCGGGAAGATCATGGAAGCTCTGCTCCAGGTCTTGACGATTTTCTTCTCGCCGGCCGCGTTCATTTCCTGAATCCTCTTGAGCAGCACAGGCTGTACATAAGGACCCTTTTTCAAGCTTCTGCTCATAATTCGTAAGCTCCTTTCTGCACGCCTTATTTGCCGTTTCTGCGCTTCACGATAAACTTATCGGAGCGGTTGTGGTGGGCGCGGGTCTTGTAGCCGAGAGCCGGCTTGCCCCACGGAGTCAGCGGGCCGGGATGGCCGATCGGGCTCTTGCCCTCGCCGCCGCCGTGCGGGTGGTCGTTCGGGTTCATGACGGAGCCGCGGACGGTCGGTCTCCAGCCCATGTGACGCTTACGGCCGGCCTTGCCGATCTTCACGTTCTCATGGTCGATGTTGCTGACCTGACCGATGGTGGCCATGCAGGTGACGCTGACGTTGCGCAGCTCGCCGGAAGGCAGTCTGAGCAGAGCCAGGCCGTTCTCCTTCGCCATGAGCTGAGCCATGTTGCCGGCGGCACGGGCCAGCTGGGCGCCCTTGCCGGGATACAGCTCCACGTTGTGGATGAAGGTACCGACCGGGATGTTGCTCAGCGGCAGAGCGTTGCCGGGCTTGATGTCGGCGTCAGCGCCGGAGACGATGACGTCGCCGACCTTCAGGCCGTTCGGAGCGATGATATAACGCTTCTCGCCGTCCTCATACTGTACGAGGGCGATGAAAGCGGAGCGGTTCGGATCGTACTCGATCGTCTGCACCGTCGCCTTCACGCCGTCCTTCTGGCGCTTGAAGTCGATGATGCGGTACTTTCTGCGGTTTCCGCCGCCGCGATGACGGACGGTGATGCGGCCGTAGCTGTTGCGGCCGGATTTATGATTCAGCGGAGCCAGCAGGCTCTTCTCGGGGGCAACCTTGCTCAGTTCGGAATAATCCGTAACCGACATGTTGCGTCTGCCTGCCGTGTTCGGCTTGAAATTGATAATAGGCATTCGGTTTCACACTCCTCATGATGGCTTTGCGGGGGAATGCCGGTCCCCCATCCATGCCTTGGGCACAGGCAGGGCCCGCGCCAAACTAAGCTTTGTATTCCAGGGATTTCCCGGCTTACATCATGCCTTCAAAGAACTCGATGGTCTTGCTGTCCTCGGTCAGGGTGACAACGGCCTTCTTCCAGGCGGAGGTGTAACCCTCGCTGCGGCCCTGGCGGCGGAAATGTCCGCGCACGTTCAGGGTGTTGACCTTCGCAACCTTCACGCCGAAGAGCTCTTCCACGGCTCTGGCAACATCAACCTTGGTGGCGTTCTTGGCAACCTCGAAGGTGTACTTCTTCATGCCAATGCCGGCCATGCTTTTCTCGGTGATAATGGGGCGCACGATAATATCCTGAGCTGCCATTATGCATACACCTCCTCGATCTTGGCGACGGCGTCCTTCGCGACAATGAACATGTCGGCGTTGAGGATGTCGTACACGTTTAAGGTGTTGACCTGAGCGGTCTTGACGCCGGGGATGTTCGCGGCGGAGGCGATGACCTTCTCGTTGACCTCGGGGAGAACGATGAGGGCCTTCTTCTCAGCTCCGACAGCCTTGAGCATCGCGGCGATCGTCTTGGTCTTGTACTCGTCCATCGTGATGGCGTCGATAACGACCATCTCGTTTCCGGCCACCTTGGCGGAGAACGCGGACTTCATAGCCAGGCGTCTGACCTTCTTGTTCACGGTGTAGCTGTAGTCGCGCGGCTTCGGCGCAAACACAATGCCGCCGTGCGTCCACTGCGGAGCGCGGGTGGAACCCTGACGCGCATGGCCCGTGCCCTTCTGACGCCACGGCTTCTTGCCGCCGCCGGAAACCTCCGCGCGGGTCAGAGCGGACTGGGTGCCCTGGCGCTGGTTGGCCAGGTAATTCTTTACCATATGGAGCATGACGCTCTTGTTGGGCTCAATTCCGAATACGGCCTCGGACAGGTCGATGCTTCCGACCTCTTTGCCGGCCATATCAAGTACTGCTACCTTAGGCATTCAAATTCCTCCTTCCCTTACGCTTTGACGCTGTCATGGATGACAACATATCCGCCGTTGGGGCCGGGGACGGCGCCCTTAATCGCAATCAGATTGTTTTCGGCATCCACTTTGACAACAGTCAGATTCTGGACGGTAACCTTCTCTGCGCCCAGGTGTCCGGGAAGTCTCTTTCCCTTGAACACGCGGGAAGGATCGGAAACCGGGCCGTTGGAACCGGCATGGCGCGCCACAGGACCGGTACCGTGGCTCTCACGGAGACGGTGCTGATTCCAGCGCTTGATGGCGCCGGCGTAGCCCTTACCTTTGCTGGTGCCCTGCACGTCCACCTTGTCGCCGGCGGCGAACACGTCGGCCTTTACCAGGTCGCCCACGTTCATGCCGCTGATGTCAGCGAAGCGGAACTCCTGCAGCTTCTTCTTCGGGGCGACGTCGCCCTTGTCGAAGTGGCCCTTGAGGGGCTTCGTCACACGGTTGGCCTTCTGGTCGCCGTAGCCGAGCTGAACGGCGTCGTAGCCGTCGTTCTCGACGGTCTTCTTCTGCGTCACGACGCAGGGACCGGCTTCGATGACGGTGACGGGAACCACATTTCCCTTTTCGTCGAAGATCTGCGTCATGCCGATCTTCTTACCGATGATACCTTTTTGCATTGTTTTACCTCCTATGCAGGTTATTGGTTGGCTTTTGCCAACATGACCCCAGCCGCCGGTAGGTTGACGTTACGCTTTGATCTCGACGTCAACGCCTGCGGGGAGCTCCAGACCCATCAGAGCATCCACGGTCTTGTTCGAGGGCCGGAGGATGTCAATCAGTCTCTTGTGGGTGCGCATCTCAAACTGCTCACGGCTGTCCTTATACTTGTGCACAGCACGCAGAATGGTGATGATCTGCTTCTCGGTCGGCAGCGGAACAGGGCCGCTCACGCGGGCGCCGGTGCGCTTCGCCGTCTGCACGATCTTCTCCGCGGACTGATCCACGAGCTGATGGTCATACCCCTTGATTCTGATTCTGATTTTCTCCTTGACTGCCACTTAGAATCGCCTCCTTGTTGTAGTTGGCGGGCGGCGTTTTTATTTCCTTCACACAGCTCCGGGTGTTTCGCGCCCGGGCATTAAAAAACCGGATTTGACTTTTGCAAGCTAAACCCGGCAGGTGGCATAAAAACGTCTGGACCCGGCACGGCGCGGCAACCCTTCCAGCGGCCGTCCCTGAAATCCACAATATCTGTCGCCCGGTTTAAAATCGGACATACTCCACGGAAAAACCGGCTGTTTTCAGCCGCAACCTCCCGCTTCAACGCATATCTGTCGCAGTCTCGACTCGATTATGATACCATAGGTCCCAGAAAAACGCAAGAGAAATTTTCTCTTTTTTGGCAGAATATTTGAAAATTATTTTGTCTATTTTGACATGGAGTGATAGAGGGGATCTTTTGGCCCTCATAATACGCTCCGTGCATGAAAAAACCGGGCGGCCAGCCGCCCGGTTCCAGCCGCCCGGTTCAGGAAATCCCAATCGCTTCCCACAGCGTGCTGTCACTGCGGTATGCCGCGGCCACATGCAAAGGAAGCGTAATCGTCAGCGTACCGCCGGCGGAACGCGGCACGGGGTAGCCGAACTCCACAAAGCCGCTGCCGAAGGCCACCGGCACACCCGGAAGCCCGGCCCGCAGGCGATCCTTAGTCAGATACGTCAAAAGGGAATTCTCCACACCGTCCTGCTCCACCTGTGCGCGCAAGGCAGCCGCAAGACCGTCCAGATCCGCAAACAGGTCGGCGCAGGTAATTTCCTCGCCGGTGTGCAGATCGCAGTTGAACGCGTACCACTCTTTCGAGGGCATTTGCTGCGCGGAGTCGTTGATATCCATGGTAAAGGCCACACTGAAAAAATCGTCGGTGGGCAGATAACACTGGCTCCCGCCTATCAGCAGAACCATCCGCTGCTCCTGTGGAGCGGAGGAAGATTCCGCGGAAGAAGCGTCCGGGGAAGATTCCACCGGTTCCGACGCTTGCTCCGTCTGCTTTTGTTCCTGCTCCAGCAGCTCCGCCGTTTGCAGAGCCCGTTCCCGCAGAAGGGTGTTCAGCTCCTCGCGGCCATCCCCCTCAAGCTGCGGATAAGACACGGTGATTTCCAGCGTTTCCCCGGCAAGATGATATTCCTCCATACGGTAGCTGACCGCCGGGTTTTGCGTGCCTTCCTGTTCTGTACCCGCCGGAGGGGCGTCCCCGCCGGCCGTCTGGAGGGTGGCTTCCGGCGCAGAAGGAGCCGCAGAGGGCGAAGACGGGGAGGCTGCCTGCGATACCGCCGCCTGCGGCATCGCCTCGCAGGAGGGCGAAAAAAGCAAGACCGCCGCCGTCAGGACAGCCGCCGCAAACCGCATGCCTTTTCCCTTTTTCCCGCCTTTCATACTCCTGTACTCCCTCTTCCGGGAAGCGTGCCCCCTCTGGGCACGGCAGTATTCCCTATCTTTATACTATTCTGTCGAAATCGGAAATACAAGTGGTAATACAATACAAAAAATGGGACTCTTCTTTTACGTCTCCTTCCGGCGCGGCAGCGACAGCCACACCACAGCGGGAATCGCGGTGAAAAAGGCATACAGGTAGCGCAGTTCACAGTAGGTGGGAGCGGCAATCATGGTCGTTGCCCACAGCGCAAGCAGAGGGATCAAAAACAGCACGGATTTCCCCTCTTTGCGCGCAAACAGGAGCGCGCAGGCAAAGAGCGTCAGCCACACCATGGACGCTATATTATAGAAAGGACCGGTAAAGTCTCCCTTTTGCAGATCCTCCACCTTTTCCTGAATCACCGGCTGCCAATCCTTTCCCAGGAAGCGCTCGGAGAGATTGGCAGGCTCAATTCCATAGGTATCCCCATAGCCGACGATCCCGTCCGCGACGATCCAGTTGGTCGTCCCCAGCCGCCAATAGCCCGCCGTCTCCATCAGGAAGGCAATACAGTATTCCTTGAAATTCGGGAACAGCATCCCAAACCAGGTGGAGAAGAACGCGCCTTTATTCGCCTCCAGAAACGCATTGTCAAATTCCGTATGGAACTTGATGCGGTCCGCCGTGAAGGCCCAGTATGCTTCCTTCGTTTTTTCCAGCGGCAGAAGCTGATCCAGATATTCCGCCTGCTCGTCGGAAATCACCCCGTCCCGGTTCACCACGCGGGCCATCTGCTGCAAGGGAATGCCGAGCGACTCCGCAAAGGGGCTCTGTGCATAGCCCAGCGCACGGTATCCCGGCCCCTGCACCGCCCAGATCCCCACCAGCAGAGCGAGGAACAGCGGCACACACCGTTTCCAATGCTTCCGCAGCTGCACGCCCGCCACCAGAAAAACGCAGACGAGCAGATACAGGCCGTTGTTGCGCAGAAAGGCGGTGGCCAGACAGAGCAGAGAGAGATGAACCATCCCCTGCCAGCGCAGGAGATTCCGCCCGCCCATGCGCACCGTATCCGCCAGAAAGAGAGTCAGCAGGAGCAGCACGCCGCCGAAAAGGACGTCCTTCCACACGGTGACGGCATACATGCCGTGCAGCGGGTTCACGCCGAACCACACCACCAGCAGCCACAAAACCCAGCGCGGGCAGCCCCGGCGGCGCATCCAGTACAGTGTATAGCCGAAGATGGACGCCATGCAGAGCAGCTGAAAGAGGACGAAGAACGCGATCCCGGCGTTGGGATCGTCAAAGAGGTTGCCCAGCGCGAGAAAAGCCGCCATCACAAGCTGGTACACCACCGGCTGCTGGTTGGAGATCGGCGCGATCCCGGCGGCGCGCACATAGCAGGCGAAGGAATCCCCCGTCATCAGGCCGGGGAAAAAGACAAAGTAATAAAACAGGAAGCACAGCGCGATCAGACCTGACCACGACGCCCAGCTCATGATCCGGGAAACTACCGGCTCCTCCGGCACCTCGTGCAGCGGCCGCAGAGGATGCGCCCCCAGCCACTGGGAAACGGCCACGCCGAGCGCGCTGAAAAACAGCGCAAAGCACACCCAGTACACCAGATCGGACGCGGACAGCCCGAGGAATTCCACCGCCACCTCGTCCACACGCCGCCCGACAACCACAGCGGCGGAGAACAGCGCGCCAAACACGGAGAGCGCCGCCCAGCTTCGCTTATCCCGGCAGCGCAGGGAAGCGCGCAGAGACAGGAACGAAGCACCGGAAGCGAGCGCGTAAAGCAGCGGATTCCAGGTCACCGCAAAAAAGCGGAAGAACAGAAAAACGCAGCCGAGAGAGAACAGCAGGCACACCGCCTGCGTCAGCGCGTCCCGGCGGTCAGCGATCCATTTCACCGGCTTCATGGCGTGCCTCCTCCTCAAACATCGTCAGCATCAGCTCAAACAGCTGCCGGTGTTTTTTTACCACCACGTCGAGAATCATGCCCGCGACGAAGGAAAGCAGCGCGCACAGTCCGAACGTAACGGAGACGATCAGCGTCGGGAAGCGCGGCACCAGTCCTGTGCGCAGGAATTCCAGCCCCACGGGAAGGAAAAGCAGCACAGCCAGGAGCAGGAAGATCAGCGCCGCAGCCCCGAAAAACGCAAAGGGCTTATAATCCTTATATAAGCGGAAAATCGTGCACAGCACTTTGGCTCCGTCGGAATAGGTGTTCAGCTTGGAGACGCTGCCCTGCGGACGGTCGCGGTAATCCACCGGGATCTCGCGGATCAGAAAATTCTTGTCCACCGCATGGATGGTCATTTCCGTCTCAATTTCAAAGCCGCGCGAGAGGACGGGGAAGGTTTTCACAAAGCCCCGGCTGAACGCCCGGTAGCCCGTCATGATGTCGCGCACATCGGTGTGAAACAGATGGTTGATCAGCCCCCGCACCAGACGGTTTCCCGTGTTATGAAAGAGACGCTTGTTCTCCGTGAAATAGGTGGAGGAAAGGCGGTCGCCGTTCACCATGTCGGCTTCGCCGTCCAGAATCATCCGCACCATCTCCGGGGCGTATTCCGCCGGGTAGGTGTCGTCGCCATCGATCATCAGATAGCAGTCCGCATCGATCTGGCGGAACATGGAGCGGATCACATTGCCCTTTCCCTGCCGGTATTCCCGGCGCACAATCGCCCCGGCCTGTGCGGCCAGCTCCGCCGTCTTATCTGTGGAATTGTTGTCGTATACATAAATTTCCGCCTGCGGCAGAACGCGGCGGTAATCCTCCACCACCTTCTGCACCGTTTTTTCCTCGTTGTAGCACGGAATCAGCACGGCTACCTTTTTCATTCCTCGTTCCCTCCGCTTTCCGTTCAAACGCCCTCACGGCGAATGGTTCCTTTCTAAGGATTTCCCATTTTTTCCGGTTCATCCTGTAAAAAAAGTCCCGCCGGACGCCCGGCGGGACTCTCTGTGTCCTTTTTCTTATTATCCCCGTTTCGACTCTGCTTGTCAAGGCCGGATTATCCGGCCACACTTTCCATCCCCTGACTCCGCTCCCATTCCTCATTCAAAATTTGCGTAAAATCACTGTCATACAGGCTTTGGGGAATTTCGTACCGATACACAAAATCCACAATCAGAGCGCCGTCTGTGGAAAAAAGGAGCCAATGCGCGGCGCTGCCGTCCGCGTCCAGCAGCGTGATGCGCAGCCCTGTCTCCGACAGAGAGCTGAACCGCCCCTTGAACACCCAGTCCTGCTCGCGCAGAATTGCCAGTAATTCTTCCCCGCGTTCCGGATAAAAGGTGAAACCGTCGCTTGTCTCCACGAAAATCTGGTCATATTCGGAAGAATCCAGCACGCTTTCCAGCGGGGATTCCTCTGTCAGCAAAATGGGCAGACCCTCCATCTCATACGAGAGGAGGGTATCATCCAGTCCATAAAACGAGCGGTACTCCTGAATGGCAAGATCCAAATCATTCCAGTACGGCGCGCCGCCAAGCTCCGCCATGCAGTGGTACATATGCTCTGCAATCTGCTCATCCCCCTGCGCAAGGGACAAATACATTTCTTCATCGGGAAACTCCGAAAGGCTTGGATCCAAATATTCCTCTACAGCTTGCAGCTCATAGGTACCGTCCGCATTCTCTTCCAGCAGAAGCCGGGCGCCGAGAAATGCTTTTTCCTCCTCGCACAGCGCCGTCCCATCCAGCCGGAACCGGACACAGAGACCGAACGTAACACAGCTGACCTGCCGGGAGTCCGAGACAGGAGTGGCGGAATAAAGCCAAACGGCGGGAATCGCCACCTCCACGCTGCTCTCACTGCGCATCCCTGTCATATCCAGAAACGCTTCCTCCACCGCCCGCTGGATCTCCGTCCGTTCCGCGCTTTCATAGGGCGGCAGGTAGACGGAGGAAAGACGATCCTTCATCTCGTCGCTGAGCAGAAAATCCTTCACCTTCGCCCGCAGGGAGGGGAGGTCATCGAGCATCATTTCCCACCCTTCGCCGTCATATGCTCCGTCGGCCTGCATGGTGTCGTCGGGAAAAGCGGTGCAGTCAAAGCGGTAGGAAAGCAAAGAAGCAATTGCTTTTTCCTCCACAGGCTCCGACAGTGTGGATTCGATAGCGCCCGCAAGCAGCTCCTGAATCCCGGCGGGGGTTCTGCCGGCGTCCGCCTCCTCCCAGAGCGATTCCGCCAGGGCCACGCGTCTGCCGCTGCGGCTGGTCAGCTGATTCTCGCCATCTGCGGAGAACAGCAGGAACCAGACGGCTTCCTGCCCGTCCAACCGATAGGAACCGGCGGTATAGTTCGTCTCCACGCCGCGCAGATCCAGATTGCACCCGTTCAAATATGCCGCTTCATCCTCCAGCAGATAAACGGACGCTCCTCCCTCCGCGTCAATGTAGGACGCCAAAGCGTCATAGGAAAATATAACGGCTCCATCCACCGAAATATCCAGCATGGTTTCGACTTCTTTCTGAAACAGCTCTGCCCCGCCAATGCGGTACAGCTCCCCAACCGCGACAGAGCCCACGCTGTCTGTGTTCACCACACAGGAGCTGCTCAGAAACATGCAGGCCACCCGTTCCCCCAAAGGATCGGCTGTGACAACCGCCACCGCGTCCAGATACATGCCGTCGTTCGCAATGCCAATCAGAACCGATTGCGTCAGGGAAGATTCCGTCTCATCGCCCTGCTCCACACTCAGGGAAGGCGTATCGTTCGCCTGCGCTCCGGGCCCCGTCACCGGCTCCACGGACACAGTCAGCAAGCTTGGCAGAAGGATCGCGACGGCGAGCACCGCCAGACACGCGGCTCCCACCAGGGAAAAGCGCCGCACAGCCGGGCGGCCCCGGCTGCGCCCCTGCGCTCCGGACAATACCTTATCCCGCAGAGAGCTTTCCGGACGCAGCTTTTCCACCGCGCCGCGCAGCAAATCCTCTCTCGATTTCATGGCTGAATCCCCCTTTCCTCCAGATTCAATCGCAGAAGCTCACGTCCCCGGTGAAGCTGCACCTTCACCGTGCTTTCCTTTCGTCCAAGCATCTCCGCAATCTCTGCAATCCGATAACCTTCAATATAGTGCAGATGAATCACTTCCCGGTACTTTCCGGGAAGCCGCATCAGCTCCTCGAGCACGCCAAGCTCCTCCGGCGTTTCCTCCGTCAGGTCCACGCCGCTCCAGTCCGCCCGCCTTTTCCAAAACGGGGTCCGTCTTAAATCGTGGCATTTATTGGTCGCCACCCGCAAAAACCACGCCTTTTCATGCTCCGCGTCCGTGAATTCCGGACGGTGGCGAAGATAGGCAAAAAACGTCTCCTGTACGGCGTCCTCCGCATCCTGCCGGCTGCAAAGCATGACGAAGCACAGGCGGTACAGCATGGCTCCATACCGGTCGTATCGCTCCGCAAGCTCCTTCTCCTCTTCCACCCGGTGCTCCCTCCTCCCTTTCTGATCCTAACACGGGCAATCCTGCCCAAGGGTTACATTCTTCTTCAAAAAAACGGCGCTTCCCCTTTTCGCACATGGGGAAACGCCGTTGGAATATTCTTTTTTCAGCGGATGGCCTTTCCGCGCCAGCGGTTGCTCGCAAAGCGCCAGATAAAGAGACCCGCCCGCACAAACCAGTCGATAAACATGGCAAACCACACGCCCATCAGACCCATGTGGAACGCCTGCGCCAGCAGATAGCTGAAGCCAATACGGAAAATCCACATCGAGAGCACCGAGATCCCCATGGTAAAGCGCACGTCGCCCGCCGCGCGCAGGCCGTTCGGGAGCGTAAAGCTTGCGGGCCAGATCAGGATGGTGAACACGCCGTTCCAGAGAATGACCTCCACCGCCATCTGCGTCGCTTCAGGAGACAGGATAAACAAGCCGGTCAGCAGCTGCGCCCCGGCCATTTCCAGCAGGGACAGCACCGTGATGCACAGATAGGAAAGCATGGTCAGGCGGCGGGTATATTTTTTCGCCTGCTCATACTCTCCTGCGCCCACGCACTGGCCCACCACCGTGACCATGGCCAGGCCGACGGCTGTCGATGGGATCTGCGGCAGAGAAGCCACAGAGTTCGCCGCCGCGTTGGCCGCAATCGCCGCGGTGCCGAAGGTGGCAATCAGCCCCTGCACCAGGATTTTTCCAATCTGGAACATCCCGTTTTCCAGACCGTTCGGAATGCCGATGTTAAGAATCTTGCGGATCATGGACCAGTTGGGCCGGAAAATATTCAGTGTTTCCAGATGGATTTTATCGTTCTGGTGCGGCTTGGAATGAAGCAGCCAGACCATGATGAAGGCTCCCAGCGCACGGGAAACCAGCGTGGAAATCGCCGCGCCCGCCACGCCGAGCTGAAAGACATAAATCAGCAGCGCGTTGCCGCAGACATTGAGCACATTCATGATGATCGAGGTGCGCATGGATACCTTGGAATTTCCCATCGCACGGAAAAGCGCCGCGCCGCCGTTATAAATTCCCAAAAAGGGATAAGAAATCACGGACCAGAAAAAATAGGTATAGCTGTTCTGCATCACGTCCGCTTCCGCGCTGCCGAAAAGAAGATCCAGCAGGGTTTGATTGCCCACCAGCGCCAGCACAGCCAGCAGCGTGGACAAAAAGCCCACGGAGAGAAGAAGCTGCTTCGCCGCGAGATTCGTATTCTCCTGATCCTCACGCCCCAGATATTGCGAGACGACAATCGCGCCGCCCGTGGCAAGCGCCGAGAAAATATTGATCAACAGGATATTGATGGAATCCACCAAAGAAACACCGGATACCGCCGCTTCCCCGCAGCTTGCCACCATCACGGTATCCGCCATGCCGATGGTCACAGCGAGCAGCTGTTCCACTACAAGCGGCCAGATCAGACGCTTGAGCGCACGGTTTGAAAACATCATCGAGCCATCCTCCCACTCCTCCCAAAAGCCGCCGTGCGGCAATGGAAAAACTATTATTTTAACCTTACGCTTTTCCAAAAGAATTGTCAAGTTTCCACAAGCTTTCCGGGCCGTTCCTGAAATTCACGCTTTCCTTTTTATATAAAACGTGATACCATTTGATTCAGAAAAGGAAACCGCCCGCATGGGCCATCAAAGTGATAGGAAGTGTTTTTGTGAAGAAAAACCGTATTGTGTCGGATCTGACCCTGATCTCCCTGTTCTATGTCGCGCTCGGCGTAATCCTGCTCGGCTGGCCGGAACTCTCCTCGCGCATCATCTGCTATGCCTTCGGCGGCGTGCTCACCGTCTCCGGTATTCTGCGGATCATCCGCTACTTCCTGCGCGACCAGTTTGACGGTATGATCCGCAAGGATTTCTGCTTTGGACTGGTCCTGGCTGCGGGCGGACTCTTTCTGATCCTGCGGCCGGATACGGTTGTCTCCTTCCTTCCCTTTGTGTTCGGCCTGCTGCTGGTGGCGGGCTGCGCGGAAAAGCTTCAGACCGCGGCGGATCTGCGGCGGATCGGAATGCCGCTGTGGTATGTCCCTCTGATCATGGGCGGCGTTTCGCTGGTGCTGGGCATTATCCTGCTCTGCCAGCCCTTTGGCAGCGCCATGATCCTCACCCGCTTCATCGGCGTTTCGATCATTGTGGAGGGCGTGGAAAACCTTGCGGCGCTTCCCATCTTCGACCGCAAGCTTCAGGATCACTACAGCGACCGCATGTGACGGTCCCGGACAGGAGGCATATTCCATGGAATTCCGTCCGGCACGCGCGGACGAGCTGCCCCGCCTGTGCGAAATGCTTGAAAACGCGAAGGAACGGCTTCGCCTGCTCGGCCTGACCCAGTGGCAGTCCGGCATCCCCAACGGTGAGATGCTCGCCGCCGACATAGCGGCGGGATGCTCCTTCGTTCTTGCGGAGCAGGGAGAGCTTCTCGCGTCCGCCTCCATCTGCTTCGGGGAGGACGAAAGCTACCGGGAGATTGACGGCGCATGGCCGAACAACGAACCATACGCCGCGATTCATCGTGTTTTCACCGCGCAGGACGCTCTGCGCAAGGGCTGCGGCACGCTTCTGCTGCAAAAAGCGGAAACGTTCTGCCTGCGGCGCGGCGTGCGCAACCTGCGGGTCGACACACACCGGGGAAACCTCCCCATGCAGGCCCTTCTCCGCCGGTGCGGCTTTTCCCTGTGCGGAGTGATCATTCTGCAAAACACACCGGAAATCGATCCGGAGCGCCTGGCTTATCACAAAATTCTGACCGCAAAGGAGGAATCCCGATGAATTCCCTTTTCCGCGAGCTTGATCGCCTTCTCGAAGCCGCCCGGCGTGACGAAAGCCTTCGCCGCCGTCTGCTCGATACGCGCGCCGCGTCCGACCCGATGGACGCGTTCTGCTCCCTGGCCCAGTCTCTGGGCTATGAAATCTATCTCGGGGATCTGTTCGCTGCCGGGCAGGAATACAGCGACAACCAGTGCAAGAGCACCAACGGCGGCAACCCCCGCCCCTATGACTCCTTCAGCGACACGCTGGAATTTTTCCTCGCGGAGCTGGAACAGGCGGCCCCCCTCTCCGAATAATATGGGAACGGAGGTGATACCGCCGTGGAAATGAAGGTCTACCACTGCACGGACCCGAAAGAAAATCCCGTCCCCGGCTGGCTGCGGGGCGCGGCGCCCGCCGAGCCTCAGCAGGAAAAAACGCTGGTGGAACGGTTCAAGGAAAATCCCGACTCCTTTTTCCCCGAATTTGTTCAACAGGGAAGCAGCACACCCAAACGGCGCGGCCGTCCATAAAAAACAGCAGGGAGGATGCCTGACGGCGTCCTCCCTGTTTCTTTATGGCATCGCGTCCAGCGCGGCGGAAAGCCAGTTTTTGTATTCCTGCGCGGTATCCTGCGGGGACAAAAGCTGCGCCTTTTCCCCAAACCCGGCCAGCCAGCCGAAAAACTGCGGGCTGACAGCCGCCGGAACCGTCACACGGAAATGGTCCTCCCCGTCCCGGGATACCGTGAGCGATTTCCCGAACCGATCGACGACAGCGCCGATCAGCGAATTGACAAAGCGAAGCTCCACATAGCGCACCTCGCCGCCATACATGCCGAACACGGACTGCGTATAGCGCGCCAGATCCACGCCCGCAAACGATTCCTGCCCGGCGCGCGGGCGGTTCTCCACCTCCAGCCGCTCCATTTTATCCACACGGTAATGCTTGATCTTTTTCGCTTTCGCGTCGTAGGCCACCAGATAATAATTCTGGTTATCCCACATCAGCGCCCACGGGCTGACACAGTAGCGTTCCCCGCCATGGCGGTACTGCTTGCGGCACGCTTCCTGCTTGTCAAAGGCCACCACCCACTCAAAGTAGAGAAAGGAAACGCATTTTTCCTCTGAGATCGCCGCGTGGATAGTGTCGATGTTATAATACACGCTCTCGTTCATCGTCTTGACGCGATCCGCGACGTGCACCTGGCGGCGGAGCGCTCCCGCCTGCCAGCGGCTTGTCATGGACTCCATCTTTCCGATCAGCGTCCGCGATTTCCCGCCGGTCAGAAAGCGGGACGACTGCACCGCGTCCACCAGAAGCTTGAGCTCCGCCAGCTCGAACTCCCGCTCGCCCAGAAAATACCCGCGCACGGGCGTGCCGACCTTCACAATGTCATAGCCGAAATCGCGCAGCGTCTCCAAATCGTCATACACGCTTTTGCGCTCGGCGCTGATTCCGGCGCGTTCCAGCTCCGTGAGAAGCTGCTGCATCGTGACGGGATGCTGCTCGTCGCTTTCCCTGCGCAGAAAACGCAGCAGGACAAGCAGCTTGAGCTTCTGATTTTTCCCGCGCGGCACGGCTCAGTCCTCCTCCCACGGCGTGACGGCCCATTTCAAGCATCCGTCCTCCCGGTGCACCAGAGCCTTCATCCATGTTTTTTCCATGTCATTCCACCTCCGCGCCAAACGGCATGAGCGCAAGCTTTGCCAGCTTGAAGCATTGCAGGCCAAACGGAATCCCGATGATGGTGGCGCAGAACAGAATCCCGTTCAGCGCCGCGACAATCGCCAGCGGAATCCCACTGACCAGCAGCCAGATCAGGTTGAGCAGAAACGATCCCATTCCGCCGCCGTAGCGCACCTCTTTCCCAAATGGGAAGAAGGAAAGCCCGGCGATCTTGAAGCACTGCATCCCCACCGGAATCCCGATGATGGTAATGCACCACAGCACGCCCGCCAATCCCCAGCAAAGCCCCTGCCAGAATCCTCCGCAGAGAAACCAGATCGCGTTTCCAAAACAGCCCATGCAACGCCCTCCCGCCTGATCTTTTTTCTCAGTATGGCGTTCCCCCGCCCGTTTGTCAAGGGTATTTGCCCCGCACACAGTTATTTTACAATTCCGGCGGGCCGCAGCACAAACCGTTCGATGGCTTCTCCCGCGCCGCCCTCCTCGTTCGACAGACTCGATTCATAGCGGGCGCGCGCCTTGGTCTGCGGGAGTCCGTTGCACATTGCCACGGAAACGCCCGCCCAGTCCATCAGCTCAAAATCGTTGTCCCCGTCGCCCAGAGCCATAACCTCGGACGCGGAAATCCCCAGACGCTCGCACAGGTGAGACAGGCCTTCTCCTTTGTTTACGCCCTTTTCGTTCAGTTCCATATAGCTGTCGATCGAGGAGGACACCGCCAGCGAGGAAGCCGCGTCCACCGCCTTCAAAAGCTGCTCCTTGTCCCCCGGGCGCATGTTGCCCACCGTGATCTTTTCCACCTCGCGCCCCTTGAGCGCTTCCTTCAAATCCACGGCGAGATGCGTGGCGGGAGCAAAGTCCAGCCAGAAGGGATTCTCCTTGGCGCGCGCTTCCAAAACCGGGCGATCCTTTTCCGGCACCCAGGCTTCCCCGTCCGCGTAAATTTCCAGCATCGCGTGGGGAAATTCCTGGAGGATGTCGAGGATCCGATTCAGCTTCTGCTCCGGAAACGGCCGGGAAAAGAGCCGCTCCCCCGTTTGCAGATCCACGGCGGCGGCTCCGTTGGAAATCACCGCGTAGCGCACCTGCGGCACCTGCCGGAACACCGGCAGAAGGATCCCTGTCGTGCGCCCGCTGGCAATCGCCGTCAGAACGCCATGCTCCGACGCCAGGCGCAAAGCCTCCCTGGAGCGTTCCGGCACGGTGCGGTGATCGTCCGCCAGCAGCGTGCCGTCCAAATCCGTTGCAATCAATCGTATCTTCATGCGGTTTCCTCCTATTCCTGCCTGATCCGAAAGGTCCGGCGCTCCATGGCCTTTTCGGGCCCGTTTCAACCATCCCGCAAGCCCGATGGATTCTGGATTCAGTATACCGGAGCACACCCGTTTAAAATTCTTTTAACGAATATAAAAGACAAATCTCCCGCCCGCGAAAAAAACAGAACGGCGGGAGGAAAGTTTTTGGGCAGGATGCTCCGGAACACACCGGGCGCAAAAAACGCCCGCTCCCAGACAGCGGATGCCTGAGAACGGGCGTTGGATTTCATGGTTTCGACGTTTTACGCACACGGCGACGCGGAAGCTGTAACGGCAGCGGAACCGACCGTCCCTTTCTGTGTGCGCAGGCGGCGCTTGCGGAGCGTTTGCAGGCGGAAACGGTTGTACCGCTGGATGGCGGCAAACGGGAGGTTGCCGAGCAGATCCAGAAAAGCAAACAGCAGCCCAAACCCGATGGGATTGATCACCAGCAGCAGCACGGCGCACAGCGCGCCGGAGAGATGCATCCACTCTCCGCGGCAGGTTTCCATGATAAATTCATTGATATAATCAATGGTCAAGTCATCCGGACGCTCCAGATGCTCCTTGGAAAAGCCGTTTCGCGCCGCATACTGCGGAATGTGATCCTTCCAGGCGTTGATGCGCAGCGTGTCCTTATACCACCGGCCGCCGCGCTCCCAATCGCGGGCGCGGAACCTTGGCTTTGTCTCGTCAAAGTAGCTGACAGGAAGCTTCACACACGCAATAAACACCGTCACATGCCAAATCGCGACGATCACCATATTCCACACCAAAATCTGAACACCGGACAGGCCTCTCAGCACGAAGCTCTTCCCCCTTTCCTGCGAAATCAACCGTTTGCAAGCTTTCTCTGGATTATCGTATCCAAATGTGATAAGATCAATCTATGCAAGCGGCGGACAAATCTTACCATTTTGTCACATTTATTATTTTTATTATAATACAAAAAAAGGGAGCGTGCAAGAGAATGAAAGCTTTATTTCTGGGCGGCACCGGCACCATCAGCTCCGCCTGCACCGCGCTGGCACAGCGGCAGGGCTGGGAAATCACCCTGCTGAACCGGGGGAACCGTCCCGCTCCGGCGGGCATGGAGCAGCTCACCGCAGACTGCACCGATCCGGACGCTATGAAAGCGGCCCTCGGGGACCGCACCTTCGACGTTGTGGCCGACTTCATCGCCTTCCGTCCGCTGGACGTGCAGCGCGACATTGAGCTGTTCCGCGATCGCTGCTCGCAGTATATTTTCATCAGCTCCGCGTCGGCGTATCAGAAGCCGCTCTCCGATTATCTCATCACGGAAAGCACCCCCCTCTCCAACCCGTACTGGCAGTATTCCCGCGATAAAATCGCCTGCGAGGAAGTGCTGATGGAAGCTTACCGCTCCTTCGGGTTCCCCGTCACCATCGTGCGCCCCAGCCACACCTACTGTGAGCGCTCCATCCCCATGGGCGTGCACGGGGACGGCGGAAGCTGGCAGATCATCCGCCGCATGCGCGAGGGAAAGCCTGTCATCGTGCACGGGGACGGCTCCTCCCTCTGGACGTTCACCTTCAACACCGACTTCGCCAAGGGCTTCTGCGGCCTGATGGGCAACCCCCACGCGCTGGGGCAGGCGGTGCACATCACCAGCGACGAGAGCCTGACCTGGGATCAGGCTTACGAGATCGTCGGGCACGCTCTGGGCGTAAAGCCGAATCTCGTGCACATTTCCAGCGACTTTCTCTCCGCCTGCCGCCCGGATCTGCTCGGCCCGCTGCTGGGAGACAAGGCCCGCTCCGTCGTGTTCGACAATTCCAAGCTGAAACGCCTTGTCCCCGGTTTCCACGCGGAAATCCGCTACGATCAGGGCGTGCGGATCTGCCTGTCCTACATCGAGGCGCACCCGGAGCTGCAAACGGAGGATCCGAAGTTCGACGCCTGGTGCGACCGTGTGATCGCCGCCTATTTCTCCACCCTGCGCACACTGGATCAGAACTGAACAGGGAAATTTCCCGGACAGCAAAAGCCCCCACGGAACGCCAGGCGCTCCATGGGGGCTTTTTATGGTGTGACCAGCCCTGTAAGCCGAGTTCTGTCTTGAACGACCATCTATCTTGACCGTGCGTTGCCGCTCCGGTTCCTGCCACCTCCACGGGACGCGCCGGGCCGACGCATACTGTCCCTCCGCGGTGTTGCTCCGAATAGGGTTTGCAGAGCCGCGCGGTCTCCCGCGCGCTGGTGAGCTCTTACCTCGCCTTTCCACCCTTGCCGCTTGCGCGGCGGTATCTCTCTGTTGCACTTTCCCTGGGGTCGCCCCCGGCGGCCGTTAGCCGTTATTCTTGCCCTGTGGAGCTCGGACTTTCCTCAGACGGGCCCTTTCGGGCTTCGCCCGCGGCCGCTCAGGCTGCTCACAAAAATATTGTACCGGATTTTCTCCGCCTTGTCAATTCGTGATATGCTCCTCGAGCAGACGGTTCTTGATCTTCCACAGCTCGGGGGAGAGGTCGACATAATACTGGTGCGGATTCTCAAAACGCTTGACCTCGTCCCAGAGCGTTTCCACCTGCGCGGCGCAATAGGACTGGATCTCGCGCAGATCACGCTCCTGCGCCAGGCAGCGGCCGCCCTCGAAGATCTTTTCCTGGAGCCGGACAGCGCGGAAGTTGGTGAGCGTCTTGCGCTTCCAGACATGGTCGGGGTCGAAAATCTCATACGGCTTCGTGTCGTCGATCGTCTCCTCGTGCAGGGTAATCACGTCGGCCAGCGCCTTTCCCGTCTCGCGGTCGAAAAGACGCCACAGGCCCTTGAAGCACGGGGTGGTGATCTTCGCGACATTCTCGCTGACCTTGATCTTCGGGGTCACGCTGCCGTCGGGATTCTCCACGCCGCTGAGCTTATACACGCCGCCGAACACCGGCTCGGGAGCGGCGGTGATCAGCCGTTCGCCCACGCCGAAGCTGTCCACGCACGCACCTTGCACGAGCATATCGCGTATAATGGTTTCATCAAGGGAATTCGAGGCGCAGATCTTGCAATCGGGGAACCCGGCCTCGTCGAGCATCTTTCTGGCCTTGCGGGACAGGTAGGTGATGTCTCCGCTGTCGATGCGGATCCCGGCGGGACGGAACCCGCGCGGCACGACCACCTCGTTAAAGACCTTGATGGCATTGGGAACGCCCGACTTGAGCACGTTATAGGTGTCGACCAGGAGCGTGCAGGAGGACGGATACTGCTCCGCGTAGGCGCGGAAAGCGTCCAGCTCGCTGTCGAACAGCTGCACCCAGGAATGCGCCATGGTGCCGAGCGCCGGGATGGCAAAGTCACGGTCACAGATGGTGCAGGCGGTGCCGCAGCAGCCGCCGATGAAGGCCGCGCGCGTGCCGTAGATCGCGCCGTCCGGCCCCTGGGCGCGGCGGGAACCGAACTCCATCACAGCACGGCCCTGCGCGGCGCGGACGATCCGGTTCGCCTTTGTCGCGATCAGGCTCTGGTGGTTGATGGTCAAAAGCAGCATGGTTTCAATGAGCTGCGCCTGGATGACAGGCCCGCGCACCGTGACGATCGGCTCGCCCGGAAAAATCGGGGTGCCCTCCGGGATTGCCCAGATATCGCAGCAGAATTTGAAATCGGAAAGATAGGCGAGAAACTCCTCGTTGAAGATTCCGGTTGAGCGCAGGTATGCAATATCCTCCGGGGTAAACACAAGCTGGTTCAGATATTCGACAAGCTGCTGCACACCGGCCATGATGGCAAAGCCGCCGCTGTTCGGCACACGACGGAAGAACATGTCGAAATAAGCGATGGTATCCCGATAGCCGTTTGCCAGATAGCCGTTCGCCATGGTCATTTCGTAAAAATCGGTGAGCATCGTCAGGTTCTTGCCCGTGGGCATCTTTTCTGTCATAGGTCGCATCTCCAAACGATAAAATTGAGCCGCGCGTCCCGGCGCCGCCGCTCTGTATTTCTTTTTATTATACCAAATCGCCGTTCAAATCACAAATCCTTTTTCCCGTTTTCTCTCGAAACCCAGGCTTTTCCCGACGGGAAACCTTTTGTTTGGAAACCTGATAAAATATTCAAGGACAGTTTCTTGTATTTTGGTGAAAAAGCATTTATAATAAGCGTAACAGAACAAGCTGAGAACCGTTTCCCGTCCGCACATCCCCGGTCCGCGCCGGAAAGGCGGGGCACGTTTGAGGAAAACGGCTGTTTTGCCGTACAGGCATGAGTTATCTTCTGGGGAGTGATGCACTTTGAGATTACGCAAGCAGGCTCTGGGCAACCGCAATCTGGTCGGCGCCCGCGTGGAGCAGGCGCGCAAGGAGCTTGGCATGAAGCAGAAAGAGCTTTTGGCCCAGCTTCAGGTCAATGGGGTCGACATGAACGCCTCCGCCCTTTCCAAGCTGGAGGGACAGGTGCGCTGCGTCAATGATTTCGAGCTCGTCGCGCTCGCCAACATCCTGAACGTCTCCGTGGACTGGCTGTTGGGCCGCGCTTAACCATACCATTTCAAACAAAGAACAGGGACCTTCGCCGGGCATTTCCCGCGCAAAGGTCCCTGTTTTCTGTTATTCCTGTTTGATTGCGGTGAGAGCGCTGATCTTCACGGCGCGGTTCGCGGGCAGAATCCCGCTGAGCACGCCCACGCCCACGGCGAACACCACGGACCCGGCGGCCAGCCACGGCGGGATCACCGAGATCGGCGTGCCGGTGGACATCATGCCGAGCATGCCGCTGAGCACGTTTCCGTCGCCCGAGGCAGCAAAATAGTTGATGACGGCGGACGCGGCATAGCTGATCACCAGCCCCACCAGACCGCCCATCAGGCCGATCATGCCGGCCTCCATGAGAAACATCACGCGGATGTTCCCCACCACACAGCCGAGCACCTTCATCACGCCGATCTCGCGCGTGCGCTCATAGATGGACATGATCATGGTGTTGATGATTCCCAGCGCCGCGACGATGAGCGACACCGCTCCGATGCCGCCGAGCACCAGCTGAATCATATTCATCATTTCCTCCACGGGCCCGCGCACGTTCTCCATGCTGTAGGTATCCGTGAAGCCCATATCGTGGATGGCGGTCTCCAGCTCCTGCACATACTCCACGCTCTCCGCCTTGATCACCGCCTGCGAATAGTTGATCCCCTTGTTCTGCGGATCGGTGCGGACCTTGTTCGCCTTGTTATACAGCTCCGTCAGCTCTTTGGCCAGCGAGATGTCAATAAAGGCGGAATAGCTCGTGGGCGGGTTGCGGGAATAATCGGAGGTCAGCAGGGCCGTGCTTTGCAGGCGGATCGGCCTGCCGTACAGCTCCCCCTCGTTCGTGAGGACCTGAACCTCCAGCTTGTCGGAGAGCGGATCCACATAGGGATCCGGGATATTTCCGTTCGCGTCCGGATACTGGTTGACCCGGTTGTTGGACTTCTTTTTCGTGTTATAGAAGGAATAGAGCGATTCCCGGCTGAACAGGATGGTGTTGCCCGCCTGCGATTCATCCGGGAACGCGCCGTCATCGAGCGTGTAGCCCATCTTTTCCAGAGCCGTGAGATCCAGACCGTACACCATGCCGTCATAGCGGTATTTCCCGCTGGAAATGGCGCAGGCGCCCCAGGGCAGGTCGTAGATCGGAGTCACGGCCGTGACATGCTCCAGCGAGCGGATCGAATCAATCGCCGCGTCGTCGAGCTTCGTGCCCTCCGCGCTCTGGTTGTAGTTGTAAATCTGAATCATGGTGATATCGCCCATCTGCTGCAGCGACTGGTTCATGCCCTCCGTCAGGCCGAGGCCGATGGAAAGCATCACCACGATGGCGCAGGTGCCAATCAGCACGCCCGCCACCGTCAGGCAGGTGCGCACCTTTCGCTTGAGCAGGTTTTTCAAGCTCATCGCCATCATGTCCTTGATTTTCATGGCTGAGATTCCTCCTGACCTCCGGGCTCCTCCCCGGGAAGAACAAACTCACCCTCACCGTCGCCGTCATCCTCCAGCTCCTCCAGCAGATGCATGCGCTTAGCCCGGCGCTTTTTGAGAATCACCACGACGATCAGCGCGACGACACCCGCGCCCGCCACAGCGATCAGCGCAATCCCCCAGCCGGGGAATCCGCCCTGTTCGGCCATTCCGGGATCCATCCCCGGGTCCATGCCGGGATCCATCCCCGGATCCATCCCGGGATCCACATACATATTTTCCATAACCTCACAGGTAAAGGTCTGCTCCTGCGTTTTTTGCACGCCGGTGGAATCCTCATAGGTAAAGATGATCTTTCCCTCCATGGTGCCCACTTCATTGGGGGAAAGCGTTATGTCGATGTAATCGCCCGTGCCGGACTCCACGTTTCCAATATAGGAGGTGGAGCCTTCCATGGCGGTGAAATTCCCCTCCACCGAAGCGGAAAGGTTATAGATGGTGCTCTTGCCCTGGTTGACATAGTTGGCGGAGAGATACACGCTGTCCCCGAGCATGACCGGGCCGTAAATTTCTCCGAGCGTGACCGTGAAGCGATCCTCCTGCGTGATCGGAATGGAGAAGGTCACGGTATCCGTGGCGGAGGTGTGGTCCTTGCCGTAAACGTAGTCGAAAGCCACCTGCATACTGTAGGAGTTCGGCTCCGCGTCCACCTTCGGCAGAAGCGTGATCTTTTCCTGCACCGACTGTCCGGGAGCGATGCTCTCTATGTAGAAGGTGCTGGAAGAATTCGCCGGGGTAAAGGCCGCGCCCGCGCCCGCGTCGTTGGTCACGGAGGACACCTTGATCACGGCGTTTTCGATCGTCTGGTTGCGGCTGGTGTTCTTGAAATTCATTGTCAGCTCAAATTCCTTGCCGCCGAGCACCGCCTGCCCGCCGTAATCGTAGCTTTCGAGAATGATAACCGGCTTCATCTCCACGGGCTGCTCCGAGGAGGGGGACTCGCTTTCCGTGCCCGCCGTTCCGGTGACGTAAACGAAAGCGTTCGTCGTTTTTTCCGCCACCTCGTCGGAGGAAACGGCGATCGGAATGCTGATGTTCCCCGTCGTCATGGAAGCCGCGCAGATCATCGGGAACGTCACGGTAGCCGTCGCGCCCGCCGGAAGCGACGCTATCACCTGCGCGTTCAGCTTGCCGTTGACCGTGATCTGTTCGAGCGTCGGCAGGATGACGGCAACGTTGCTGCACGCTGTCTGGCCGTTGTTCTTGATGGTAATGGCGAGATCAAAGGTATTGCCCTCGCGCAGATCCTGCTTGTTGACGGAGTAATTCTCCACCATCAGCCCGGACTTTTCTTCGGGAGATTCGGAGGAAGTCCCCTCCTCGACCACGCATTCGGTGATCGTTTTCTGGCCGTAGGCGCGGTAATTGGTACCGTCATTACCTTCCCATGTAATCGTAAATTTCAACGTAGCAGGCGAACGGCCTGTATTGGTCATGTACTGCTCCGGGATATAAATGGAATACGTTGTGCCGCCATTACCGGATCCCCCATCTTCTTCCGTTCCCGGCAAAGTGGAATCAGAAAGGGTGAATGATTTCTGAGAAAGTGCGACACCAGATGCACTAACACTGACCTTAGCGTTAGAAGCATTCGGAGTATTCTCTACATTATCATCAAAAGTAAAATAAAAGGTCGCGCCAAACGGCATTCCCTTTGGAACGGAAGTAACGCCGTCCAATTGATAACTGATCTTCATTCCCTCTACATTTTTGAGTGCCGCCTCTACCGGGAACTGTGGGAACAGTCCCAGCGTCAAAAGCAGAGCGAGAGCAAGCGCCAGCGCTCCCCCCGCGAATTTCCTCTTTTTCATGCCTGCGCCTTCCTTTCCTCCTCATTTGCCGCGCCCCCTGTGGGCTGCGGCGCCAAACGGCTGTCGTAACGGACAAGGCCGTCATGGATCTCAATCAGCCGATCGCCGAACCGGGCGATCTCCCGGTCATGCGTGACGACGATGAGCGTTTCGTGATAGCGGCGGGCCAGCCCCACCATGATCCCCATTACCTCGCGGCTTGTTTTGCTGTCAAGGTTTCCCGTGGGCTCGTCGGCAAAGATAATTTTCGGATGCGAGACAAAAGCGCGGGCAATACCCACACGCTGCTGCTGGCCGCCGGACATCTGCGTCGGCTTGTGGGACATTCTCGTCCCCAGACCCACGGCTTTCAGCATCTTCGTCGCTTCCTGCATGCGCTTGCCCTTTCCCGTGCCGCGGAATACCAGAGGCATCGCGACGTTTTCGAGCGCCGTCAGCGCCGGCAGCAGATTATACGACTGAAACACAAAGCCGATGTTCTTCTGCCGGAACAGCGCCCACTGCTTTTCCGAAAAGCCGGTGACGTCCGACCCCGCAATCACAATTTTGCCCCGGCTGGGCTTTTCCAGTCCCGCCATGATGTTGAGCAGCGTCGATTTTCCGGAACCGGAGGTGCCGAGGATACAGCAGATTTCCCCTTCCTCGATGGCGAGTGAAACTCCTCCCAGAGCCACAATACGCTCCCTGTCCACCCGGTATACCTTGCGCACGCCCTGCACACTGATCAGGCTCATTTTTTCGCCTGCCTTTCTTCCTCTTCCTCAGACCCGCACAACTTTGCGGTTCACCCCGATTCTAGCACATTCCCACAAAAAAAGCTTTACAAATGAACGAATTGTAACTATTCTATTTTTTTCCTACTCCCACTATTCCAAAACAAACGGCGCGCGGAGTGCCACCGTTTCCCCCATGGGAACGAGATAGCCCTCCGCCGCACAGCAAAGCAGCCCTCAAAACAACCGATAGATTCTGTATAGAATAGACGCGGCACAGCTGAGAAAAGTTACAGATTTTAGGAAGAAAATCAAAATTTTTCATCGGGATCAAAAGCACCCCCTTTCCGCTTGCACGAAAAGGGGGTGCTTCAACGATCCTTCTTCTG
>DVGZ01000108.1 GCA_018712435.1 Candidatus Caccousia avicola | reverse complement strand
CGAAACGCCGTCCATTGTCCCCATCTCGATATCCAGAAGAAGAATATCGTAATCTTTGTGTTCGGTATAATCAAAGAGAAACGCCTCCGCGCTGGGAAAGGAATGGGTTTTGATGAGGTGATTCCTTTCTTTTCCCCATTCGCAGACGAGACGTTTCAAAGTGTCAATCTGTACTTCTTCGTCATCGCAAACAGCGCATTTCAGTTCCACGGCGTTTTCCTCCCAGGGCAAAATAAAAAATCCGAACCCTTTGCCGTTCGGCAGAAGGTTCGGATTTGGTGGAGCATAGCGGGATCGAACCGCTGACCTCCACACTGCCAGTGTGGCGCTCTCCCAGCTGAGCTAATACCCCAAATTGCTGTTTAGAAGGAAGAAGTGGTGGAGCATAGCGGGATCGAACCGCTGACCTCCACACTGCCAGTGTGGCGCTCTCCCAGCTGAGCTAATACCCCGAATTGCTTCCTGTCGAAACAGCTTCATTATCATAGCACGCGGATGAAGGAAAATCAAGTCTTTTTTGAAAAAAATTTTGAATTTGATCAAGAAAGGTGGGAAAAAGAGTGTGCGAAAAACGCTCAAACGCCGGTTTTACCAGAAAAAAGCGTGTGTGAGTCCATTTTTTCGGGCTGACGGCTTTGTCAGACCGTGGAACGCGTTCGGGCCGCATCGTTCGAAATCGGAAGAACGTTGCATTGCTCCCCGTCTTTTGCTACAATAGAAAAGACAGTTCCGCGCAGAGCGCGGGGCTTCCGGACATGACTCGCGCATGTGGCGCGCATGCCGAACAGGGAGAAATCCCGGGAAAGAAAAAGGAGTTTGATTTATGGGCGACCTATCGATCGTCGGCTATCTAATTGGTATTTTAATTTGCGTTGTGTTTTCCGGCTACTTTTCCGCTTCTGAAACCGCTTTTACCACCATCAACCGGATTCGTTTGAAAACATTGGCCGAAGATGGGGACGCGGGAGCCAAGCTGGTGCTCAAGGTGTCGGAGAATTATGACAAAATGCTGACGACCATCTTGATCGGAAATAACATCGTGAACATTGCTTCCGCTTCCATGGCAACTTTGATATTTGCCGCTCTGTTGGCGGATCAGGACTTGGTGCATCTGTTTCCACTGCCGTTATGACCATAGTGGTTCTGATTTTCGGCGAGGTTTCGCCCAAATGTCTCGCAAAAGAAAATCCGGAAAGCTTTGCCCGCTTTTCGGCTCCCATCCTGAAATTCCTGATGTTCATTCTGACGCCCATCAATTTCGTTTTTATGCAGTGGCGTAAGCTCCTTAGTTTAATCTTTAAGAAAAAGCCGGAGAATCGCATGACGCAGGAAGAATTGATCACCATCGTGGACGAAGCCCAGAGCGAGGGCGGGATCGACGAGGAAAACGGGGAATTGATTCGCTCTGCGATTGAATTTGACGATGTGGACGCGCGTGAAATTCTGACTCCCCGTGTGGATCTTGTCGGTGTGGACAAGGAAACGCCGTTTGAAGAAATTGCAAAGGTGTTTGAACAGAATCCGTTTTCGCGTCTTCCGGTCTATGAGGAGTCTATTGATAATATTATTGGTGTGGTGCACGAGAAGGATTATTTCTGTGCCTTGCAGCAGGGGAACCGCTCCTTGGAGTCGATCCAGACAAAGCCGCTTTATATCAGCGGAACCGTCAAGGTGTCCGATTTGCTGCGGATGCTGCAGCATTATAAGGTGCACATGGCCGTGGTTGTCGATGAATTCGGCGGTACAGAGGGCGTTGTGACTATGGAGGATATCATCGAGGAGCTTGTGGGCGATATCTGGGATGAGCATGACGTCGTGGTGAATTATTTTCAGAAAATCAACGATACTACTTATAAGATTGACTGCCGCGCGGCTTTGGATGAAATGTTTGATTTCCTTGATGTCAAGGCGTCGGATGACGATTACGACTGTGTGACGGTAAACGGCTGGGTGATGGAAAAGCTGGAGAAGATTCCGGCTGTGGGAGACAGCTTTGATTTTGAAGATCTGCATATTACCGTTACCAAGGGGACAGCGCATCACGCAACGGAGCTGACGGTCAAACGCATAGCTCCCAAGACGGAGCAGCTGTAAATACATAGTCTGGGGGTCTGCCGGAAAGGAGCAATGGGACGGCAATGAATTCGTGTACTCTTTCTGTACTCTTTCCAGTCAGAAATATTGAACAGGAAATCGGGGCAATTCTGCGCCTGACGGCGGAACAGACACAGGGTATCAACACAGAGTTTATCGTGGCTGATATGGGATCGACAGATAAAACCGTGTGGGAAGCTTTGCGAGCCATCAAGGAGCTGCATCTGTCCGGATCGGTGCTTCAAAGCGGAGAGGGGACGGTTGCCCGCGCGTTGAATACGGCGATGGTTCGTGCAACCGGACAGTATATTTCTTTTGTATTTGCCCGCCGCCTGTATTCTGCTTTCCTTGTTCCGTATTGTGAAATGGCCGATACGCTCCATCCGGATATCGTGTTTGGCACAGCGGGGGAACCCTTTGGAAAAGAAGGAACTGTCATGCCGGGTTCCGTCTGCCTGCAAGGACTGCTGGAGGAAAAGCTTCCGGTGGATATTGCCGCGATTTTGCTGAGACGATCTTTTGTGGAAGAGCGGCGCTTGGCTTTTGCGGAAAATTGTGAGTTTGGTTATTCAGAAGAATTTCTTTTGCGCTGCTTTTGCACAGCGGAGACAGTGGCGCGCAGTCCGGTGGCTCTGCGGAGAGATTCGGCCTATGAGCTGCGGCGCGGGCCGCAGAAAACGGTGGGGGCGGCTTCGTTTCAGCGTGTCGAGGCTTTGCTGCGTGTGGCCGAGTATGTGGAAAGCCGCTTGCCCGGTGATAAAAAAGTAAGCGCTCTGCTATGGGAGAGAAGAATTCCGCAGGCGGTTATGTGGTGTGTGGATCTGCTCCTGCGGGAGGGAAACGGATATGGTGCGGTGCAGGGGATGCTTAAGGTGGGGGGATACCGAAAATACCTTAAATGCGGACCAGCTACACCATTTGAGCTGAAAAAGAGAATTCGTCTTTGGAAAAATCTGCCGTGGATGTACAAGCCGAGAAGACCTGTAGCTTAAAAACAGGGAAGAATTGCCGAAAACAAATCTTTTTTGAAAAAATCTGCTTTTATACTTGCTTTTTTACAAACGGTATGATAAAATCCAAATGTTAAGTCGCAGTATATCGTGAAAGAGGTGACAACAGTGAAGGAAAGCATTCATCCCCAGTATGAGGAGACGACAATTACCTGCGCATGCGGGAATGTGATTAAGACCAGATCCACGAAGAAGGATATTCACGTGGAAATTTGCTCCAAATGCCATCCGTTTTTCACGGGTAAGCAGAAGCTCGTCGATACCAGCGGGCGCGTCGATATGTTCAAGAAGCGCTACGGCATGGATAAGTAATGTCTTCTCTTTCAGGATTTGCATAGGCGGCGCAGTTTGCGCCGCCTATGTTTTTTAAGGGGGGACCCCGTATGCAAGAATATAAAACGATTTTAAAGCCCGTCAGTGTGGAATTTGTGGAGCGCCGCTCCCGTTTCATCGGACATGTCTGTCCGGTTGAGTCGGAAGAGGAAGCGCTGGCTTTTCTGGCGGAGCTGCGTACCCGCCATTGGGACGCGACGCATAATGTGTATGCGTATTCTTTGCGGCAAAGCGGTATTCAGCGCTATTCTGATGATGGAGAGCCGCAGGGAACAGCGGGCATCCCAACGCTTGACGTTCTGCGTAAGTCCGGTGTAACCGATGTGATCGCTGTTGTGACGCGTTATTTTGGAGGAATCCTGCTCGGTGCGGGAGGATTGGTGCGCGCATATTCCCATGCGGTTTCTCTTGCGCTGGAGGAATCCGGGATTGCCGTCATGCGGATGTGCGCTCTGGCAGAGCTGACTTGTTCCTACAGCCAATATGGACGTGTCGCGGCCTTGATTCCTGAATGCGGTGGTATTCTGGACGATTCACAGTTTGGAGAATCTGTGACGCTTTCGTTTCATATTGCTCCCGATGCTCTTCCGGCTTTTGAACGTGAGCTGGCGGACGCGACATGTGGAGAATGCAGTGTTTCCGTGTCTGGAGAACGTTTTTTTGCGTGTCCTTGACATTTTTTTGCGCAAAACATAGGATGAAAAAAGGAAAAAGAAAAAAATCTGCGTATAACTATAGTGTAAACCTTTTTTCATGCCGGTAAACCCGGCCTTTCCCTGAAGGAGGGGATGGCTATGACGGTGATAGAACGCATTCAGGAGGCAGAAAAGAAAAATCTTGCTCCTTGTGCGGCCTTGTCCTCCGAGACAAGGGGAAGAGATTATCCCGAGGAGGAAAGCGAGCTTCGCACGCCTTACCAGAGAGATCGGGACAGGATTATTCATTGCAAATCCTTTCGCCGTCTGAAGCATAAAACGCAGGTTTTTCTTTCTCCGGAAGGAGATCACTATCGTACACGGCTGACGCATACGCTGGAGGTTGCCCAGATTGCAAGGACAATCGCCCGCGCGCTGATGCTGAACGAGGATTTGACGGAAGCGATTGCTCTTGGTCATGATCTGGGGCATACCCCCTTTGGGCATGCCGGGGAACGCTCGCTCAATGAGCTGTATCCGGGCGGTTTTCGCCATTTTGAACAGAGTGTCCGTGTGGTAGAGAGATTGGAAAAGGGAGGCCGGGGTCTTAACCTCACCTGGGAGGTGAGAAACGGGATCCTTTGCCATACCAGAGGCACGCAGGCGGAAACGCTGGAAGGCCGCGTTGTGCGTCTGGCTGATCGGATTGCCTATCTCAACCATGATATCGAGGATGCAGAAAGAGCCGGTGTGCTCTGTGAGAACGATATTCCTTCTGACGTGCTTCGCATATTGGGGCCGACCAAGTCAAAACGGATTGACACGCTGGTGCTTTCAACGGTGAACCACAGCACCCAGCAGGAAATCCTTCTGGATCCGGAGGTACAGCAGGCGTTTGATCATCTTCATGACTTTATGTATGAATCAGTATATCGGAATCCCCGCGCAAAAAAGGAAGAAAAGAAGGTGCCGGGGCTGATAGAAACGCTGTACCGGTATTTATGCCGGTCCGACCATCTGCCGGAGGACATGCGGCTGATTGCGGAACAGGAAGGATATGAGCGCGCGGCCTGCGATTATATTGCGGGCATGACGGATCACTTTGCCGTGCAGCTGTTCAGCACCATCTTTATTCCCAAGTCGTGGAATATGAATTATATGCTATAAAAGGAGGGGCCGCATTGCCGTTTCCGGATTCCTTTATTCAGGAACTGAAATTCCGCAACAACATCGGGGATGTGGTGTCCTCCTATGTCAATTTGCGCCGCTCCGGCCGGAATATGGTGGGGCTTTGCCCTTTCCATGGAGAAAAAACGCCGTCGTTCAATGTTTATCCCGATAACGGGTCCTTCTATTGCTTTGGGTGCCATGCGGGCGGAGATGTAATTACTTTCGTGCGAAAAATAGAGCATCTGGATTATGTGGAGGCCATTCGCTTCCTGGCGGACCGTGCAGGGATGCAGGTGCCGGAAACGCAGGTGGACGACGGGATGGCCAGGCTTCGCATGCGGATTTTGGAAATCAATCGGGAAGCGGCGCGCTTCTTCCATTCTGTTTTAAATTCGCAGGAGGGCCAGCCGGGTATGGATTATCTGCGGGGGCGTGCGCTTACACAGAGAACCATCCGCCATTTTGGTTTGGGATATGCGCCGCCGGATCGGTTCGCACTGGTTAACCATCTTCGCCGGAAAGGTTTTTCCGGGGAGGAGGCGATTCAGGCCAATGTAGCGTTTCGAGGAAGGAACGGCGGCGCTGTGGACCGTTTTTCCAATCGTGTAATGTTCCCTATCATTGACCTGCGCGGCAATGTCATTGCCTTTGGCGGGCGTGTGTTGGGGGATGCCAAACCGAAATATCTCAACACCTCCGATACGCCGGCCTTCCATAAGAGCAGCGCTCTGTTTGCGCTGAACTTTGCCAAGGACGCGGGAGGCGATCAGCTGATTCTTGCGGAAGGCTACATGGATGTTATTTCGCTTCATCAGGCAGGCTTCCCCACAGCCGTGGCTACTTTGGGAACGGCGCTGACCGTCGATCAGGCTCGTTTGATGGCCCGCTACGCGAAAGAGATCGTACTTTGCTATGATGTGGATGCGGCCGGACAAAACGCAACGGCGCGGGCCATTCCCATGCTGCGGGAAGCGGGTCTGCTGGTAAAGGTCCTCACGGTTCCGAACGGAAAGGATCCGGATGAATATATTCGTTCCTACGGCGATCAGGGGTATGCCCGGTTTAAGAATCTCCTCGATACAACGGGAAATGATGTGGAGTACCGGTTGCAAAAGCTGCGGCAGGCCAATCCAATCGGAGAACCTGCGGGGCGTGTGGCGTATCTGACGGGAGCGGCGGAGATCCTTGCGGGATTGACAAACCGCATCGAGCAGGAAGTATACGCCGGACGTCTGGCGGAGGAGATGAGCGTGGATCGTTCCGCGATTCTTCGGCAGGTAGACAGCCTGATGAAGAAAAGACGCCGTGATGAAAAGAAAAGAGAGTTTCGTGAATATCAGCAGGAGACAGCGGGACTGCGCGATCGGGTAAACCCGGATAAAGCTTCCAACCTTCGCGCGGCGGCAGCGGAGGAGTCGCTGCTTTCAGCGATGCTGCGGTATCCGGAAACAGCAGACAAAATTGCGGACGTCGTTTCGGCGGACCTTTTTATTACGGCCTTTAACCGGCGCGTATACGCCGCTTTGAAGGCAAAGCTGGATGCGGGAGCAGAGCTTTCCCTTTCCGCCATATCCGGGGAGTTTTCGGAGGAAGAGCTTTCCTCTATTGCTCGTATGATGGCCAGATATCATGACGTTCCGGTTTCGGAACGTGGTGTGCAGGAATATATTCAGGTACTGAAAACAGAAAAAGCGGCTCTTAAGGCCCGGCAGACAGCGGAGGAAGAACAGCCGCAGGAGCTGCTGGGATATCTTGAGACGCTGCGGAAGCAGAAAAAATAGAAGCAGGGGGAAATTCGCTATGGGAGCGCCAGACAAAAAGACAGTGATCCGGGAATTGATTGAGCAGGGAAAAGCAAAAGGTCAGCTTTCCACCAACGAAATTCTGGATGCGATCGGTGAGCTCGACTTTGAACCGGAGCAGCTCGAAAAGTTTTATGATACGCTGGAAGCGCAGGGCGTGGAGATTGTCGAGAACAGCCTGGACGACACGCCGCTTGACGATATTGAGTTTCTGACGCAGGATGAAGATGGAGAAGATCTCGAAAATGCCCTGAACACGGACGGAATTGCGATTGATGATCCGGTGAAGGTCTATCTGAAGGAGATTGGCCGTGTTCCGCTGCTGACGCCGGAAGAGGAGATTGATCTGGCCATCCGCATTTCCAGTGGGGATGAGGCGGCTAAAAAGCGGCTTTCGGAAGCAAACCTCCGTCTGGTGGTCAGCATTGCCAAACGGTATCTGGGTCGTGGAATGCAGTTCCTGGATTTGATTCAGGAGGGAAATCTGGGCCTTATCAAAGCGGTGGAGAAGTTTGACTATACAAAGGGCTTCAAATTTTCCACCTATGCCACTTGGTGGATCCGGCAGGCAATCACCCGCGCCATCGCGGATCAGGCCAGAACCATCCGTATCCCGGTGCATATGGTGGAAACCATCAATAAAGTGAAAAAAGTTTCCAGCCAGCTTCTGCACACCAACGGCCATGAGCCGACGGCGGATGAGATTTCGGATGAGCTGGACATGCCTGTGGATAAGGTGCGGGAGATTATGCGTGTTGCGCAGGAACCCGTTTCGCTGGAAACGCCGATCGGCGAGGAAGAAGACAGCCATCTTGGCGATTTTATTCCGGATGACGACGCGCCCGCTCCGCAGGATGCTGCCTCACACACTTTGCTGAAGGAACAGCTTTCCGATGTGCTGGATACGCTGACTCCGCGTGAAGAAAAGGTGCTCCGACTGCGGTTTGGTCTGGAGGACGGCCGTTCCAGAACGCTGGAAGAGGTGGGCAAGGAGTTCAATGTGACCCGGGAAAGAATCCGTCAGATTGAAGCAAAAGCGCTGCGCAAGCTTCGCCATCCCAGCAGAAGCAAAAAACTGAAAGATTTCCTTGATTAACATCCACGAGAAAGGGGGAGATGCTGTGCACATGACGCTGGAGGCCGACTACGCCGTGCGGATTGTCGGATGCTTGACGCAGGCGGCCAGGCGCTGTGACGCCGCATACCTGGCGGAACAGACGCAGGTGCCGCTTCGCTTTTCTCTCAAAATTCTTCGTAAACTGGTACAGGATGGCCTGGTGGTTTCCTATAAAGGGGCCCGCGGAGGATATTGTTTGGCGCGCCCTGCGTCGGAAATTACCCTGAGGCAGGTTCTGGAGGCGGTGGAAGGGCCGTATGTTCTCAGCCGCTGCCAGAGGGATGAGGGCTGCTGCCCACAGATGCATTCCTGCCGGTTTTCTGCGATTTACGCAGAGATTTCCGAGCTTGTCCGTGAGAAACTGGATGCCCATACTTTTGCCGAACTTTGTTCCTGCGGTACCGATCAGCAGAAGTGTGACAGCTCTACATAACGAAGATCAAAAAAGGGAACCGTTCCTTCGGTTCCCTTTTCCCATTGAATTTTATTTTAAACAACCAGTTCCTGTTTTGGAAATTGTGAAAAGACTTCAAAAGTCGGGTGACAATACAAGGAATTTCCTGTCAAATTTCAGGGGGAGATTTCCTTGACAAATTTGGAATATTGTTATACAATTATATACTGCATCATCATGGACAGATATACGCTAAATTCTCTTATCCATCATATCACAACTCCAGAGAAAAGGCAAGAGCTTCTGTAATCTGCTCGGAAAGCCATGAAGATGCGAGAGAAATTTTGTGCTTTTTTCATGCCGCAGCGGTAAATATATGAATGGAGTGATTGAGCCAATGGTGAATGTCAAACCGGTGCAGGTCGGCAAGAACACCCGCATGAGCTTTGCCAGAATTGACGAAGTCCTGGGAATGCCGAATCTGATCGAGGTGCAGAAGAATTCCTATGCCTGGTTTCTTGACAAGGGCCTTAAGGAAGTCTTCAAGGATGTCTCCGGTATCACAGACTACACAGGCAATCTCGTGCTCGACTTTGTCGACTATAAGCTTGACGTCGACAAACCGAACTACAGTGTAGAGGAATGCAAGGAACGCGACGCCACCTATGCCGCCGCCCTTCGCGTGACAGCCAGACTGCTCAATAAGGAAAGCGGTGAGATCAAGGAGTCCGAAGTGTTCATGGGCGATTTCCCGCTCATGACGGAAAGCGGTACCTTTGTGATTAACGGCGCGGAGCGCGTCATTGTTTCCCAGCTCGTTCGTTCCCCCGGCGTGTACTATAAAATGGATTACGACAAGACAGGCAAGGAGCTGTTCAGCTCCACCGTGATTCCGAACCGCGGTGCCTGGCTTGAATATGAAAACGATGCGAACGATGTTTTCTATGTTCGTATTGACAAAAACCGCAAAATCCCTGTAACGGTGTTTATCCGTGCCCTGGGACTTGGCTCGGACTCCGAGATCTATGAGTATTTCGGAGAGGACGATCGTATTCGCGCCACCATCGAAAAGGATCCCTGCAAGACGACAGAGGAAGCCCTTTTTGAGGTGTACCGCAAGCTGCGTCCGAGTGAGCCTCCGACCATCGAGAGCGCGCAGGCGCACATCAATGGTCTGTTCTTTGACGCCCGCCGGTATGATCTTTCCCGTGTGGGACGTTACAAGTACAACAAAAAGCTGAATCTGGCGGGCCGTATCGTCGGCCAGCGTCTTGCCCAGCCGATTGTCAACCCGCTGACCGGCGAGCTGATGGCGGAGGCGGGGGAGATGGTATCCCACGCGACAGCCGAGGCCATTGACAACGCGGGCGTTACCGTTGCGTTTGTCACGGTGGGTGAGCGTGAGGTAAAGGTGATTTCCAACGGCATGGTGGAAATCAACAACTTCCTGTCCTTTGACGCGCACAAGGAGTGCGGCGTGAACGAGCGTGTGCGTTTCAGCGTCCTCGCGGAGATTTTGGAATCCTGCTCCAGCGACAGCGAACTGAAGGAAGCCATTGTTTCCCGTATGGACGAGCTTGTTCCCAAGCACATTATCATTGATGATATTTTCTCCTCGATCAACTACATGAATTGCCTTGCGGTTGGTCTTGGCAATCTGGATGATATCGACCACTTGGGCAACCGCCGCATTCGTTCCGTGGGTGAGCTGCTGCAGAACCAGTTCCGCATCGGTTTCTCCCGTCTGGAGCGCGTGATCCGTGAGCGCATGACTCTCCAGGCGCAGGATCTGGACGTGTTGACTCCGCATTCGCTGATTAACATCCGTCCTGTTGTCGCGGCGATCAAGGAGTTCTTTGGCTCCTCTCCGCTGTCTCAGTTCATGGACCAGACCAACCCGCTTGCCGAGCTGACGCATAAACGCCGTCTGTCCGCACTGGGCCCCGGCGGTCTGTCCCGTGACCGCGCCGGATTCGAGGTGCGTGACGTTCACTACAGCCATTATGGACGTATGTGCCCGATTGAGACCCCTGAAGGTCCGAACATCGGTCTGATTTCCTATTTGGCAACCTTCGCGCGCATCAACGAATATGGTTTTGTGGAAGCGCCGTTCCGCCGTGTGGATCATGAGACGGGAATCGTAACCCGTGAGGTCGTTTATATGACGGCTGACATGGAGGACGAATACATCGTTGCACAGGCGAACGAACCGCTTGATGAGCAGGGTCGTTTTATGCATGCCAAGGTCAACGCCCGTCACCGCGACGGTTTTGTTGAAGTGGAACGCGAAAAGGCCGATTTCATGGACGTTTCTCCGCGAATGGTCGTTTCCGTTGCAACGGCGATGATTCCCTTCCTTGAGAATGACGACGCAAACCGCGCACTGATGGGTTCGAACATGCAGCGGCAGGCTGTGCCGCTGCTTCGCACCGAGTCCCCGATCGTTGGTACCGGTATGGAGTACAAAGCCGGTGTTGACTCCGGTGTCTGCGTTATCGCAAAGCATGCCGGTGTGGTTCGCAGTGTCAGTGCTGATGAGGTCCGTGTAACCCGCGAAAACGGCGAAACGGATGTATACCATATTACAAAGTTTATGCGTTCCAACCAGGGAACCTGTATCAATCAGATCCCGGTTGTGGATGTAAACCAGAAAATTCAGGCCGGTGATGTGATCGCCGACGGTCCCGCCACGAAGGACGGCGAGATCAGCTTGGGTAAAAACGCTCTGATCGGCTTCATGACCTGGGAAGGCTACAACTACGAGGACGCCGTTCTCATCAGTGAGAAGATTGTCCGCGATGATGTGTACACCTCCATTCATATCGAGGAATATGAACTAGAGGCCAGAGATACCAAGCTTGGGCCGGAGGAAATTACCCGTGATATCCCGAATGTCAACGAGGATCTGCTGCGTGATCTTGACGAGGAGGGTATCATCCGCGTCGGTGCGGAGGTTCGTACCGGTGATATTTTGGTCGGTAAGGTAACGCCGAAGGGAGAGACAGAGCTGACAGCGGAAGAGCGTCTGTTGCGTGCGATCTTTGGCGAGAAAGCCCGCGAGGTGCGCGATACTTCTCTCCGCGTTCCCCATGGTGAATATGGCATTGTCGTGGATGTCAAAGTATTCACCCGCGAAAACAGCAACAATGAGCTGAGCCCTGGCGTAAACAAGGTGGTTCGCTGCTATATTGCCCAGAAGAGAAAGATCTCCGTGGGCGACAAGATGGCAGGCCGTCACGGCAACAAGGGTGTTGTGTCCCGTATTCTTCCTGTGGAGGATATGCCGTTCCTGCCGGACGGTACTCCGCTTGATATCGTGCTGAATCCTCTGGGCGTGCCGTCCCGTATGAACATCGGACAGGTGCTGGAGGTACATCTCGGTATGGCCGCCAAGGCGCTTGGCTGGAAGGTCATGACGCCGGTCTTTGACGGTGCTCACGAGGAAGATATCCGTGAGTGCTTCCGCATGGCGGGAATGTCCGAGGATGGCAAGATTACGCTGAAGGATGGCCGCACCGGCGAGTATTTTGATAATCCTGTTACGGTTGGCTACATGTATTACCTCAAACTTCACCATCTGGTTGACGATAAGATTCATGCCCGTTCCACCGGCCCGTATAGCCTTGTTACGCAGCAGCCGCTCGGCGGTAAAGCCCAGTTTGGCGGCCAGCGCTTCGGTGAGATGGAGGTTTGGGCTCTGGAGGCGTATGGCGCAGCCTATACGCTCCAGGAAATCCTGACTGTCAAGTCTGACGATGTGGTCGGACGTGTTAAGACGTATGAGGCGATTGTCAAGGGTCAGAACATTCCGAAGCCTGGTGTGCCGGAATCCTTTAAGGTTCTGATCAAGGAACTGCAGTCTCTTGGCCTTGACGTGAAGGTGCTGGACAAGAACAACGAAGAAATCGATCTCAAGCAGAATTTCGACGACGACGACGATATCGGATTTACTCCCTCCGATGATCTGTTCAATGAGCAGAACGTTGCGGACGATATGGATGGATACACCGTCGACGAGGGTGAAGAGGATGACTACACCAGCGACGACAATGACGATATGTTCGGCGAGGGCGGTCTCGACGAAGAGGATCCCTTTGATTTGGGCGACGATGGCGACGAATTTTAAGAGGGAGGAACAAGGATGGAATTTAACGTTTTTGAATCGATCAAGATAGGGCTGGCTTCTCCGGAAAAGATCCGTGAATGGTCGCACGGTGAGGTGAAGAAGCCGGAAACCATCAATTACCGCACCCTCAAGCCGGAGCGCGATGGCCTGTTCTGTGAGCGTATTTTCGGGCCTCAGAAGGACTGGGAGTGCCATTGCGGCAAATACAGGCGGATTCGCTATAAGGGAAAGATCTGCGATCGCTGCGGCGTTGAGGTAACCCGCGCAAAGGTTCGCCGTGAGCGCATGGGCCATATTGAACTGGCCGCGCCGGTTTCCCACATCTGGTATTTCAAGGGGATTCCGTCCCGCATCGGCCTGATGCTGGACATTTCTCCTCGTATGCTGGAAAAGGTTCTGTATTTTGCGATGTATATCGTGACCGATCCCGGCACGACCCGCGAACTGCAGAAGAAGCAGATTCTCACGGAAAAAGAGTACCGCGATCTGCGTGAGAAGTATGAGGACGATTTTGACGCCGCAATGGGCGCAGAGGCGATTAAGAAGCTTCTGGAGGAAATCGATCTGGAGCAGCTTTCCGCCGATCTGAAAGCGGAACTGCACAATTCTTCCGGTCAGAAGCGTGTGCGTATTCTCAAGCGTCTCGAGGTGGTTGAATCCTTCCGTCTTTCCGGCAACCGTCCGGAGTGGATGATTCTTGATGTGGTGCCGGTGATTCCGCCGGATATCCGCCCGATGGTGCAGCTGGACGGCGGCCGTTTTGCCACCTCCGACCTCAACGATCTGTACCGCCGTGTGATCAACCGCAACAACCGTCTGAAAAGATTGCTGGAGCTTGGCGCCCCGGATATCATTGTGCGCAATGAGAAGCGTATGCTCCAGGAGGCGGTCGACGCTCTGATCGACAATGGCCGCCGCGGCCGTCCTGTCACGGGGCCGAATAACCGTCCGCTCAAATCTCTCTCTGATATGCTCAAAGGCAAGCAGGGACGTTTCCGTCAGAACCTGCTCGGAAAGCGCGTGGACTATTCGGGCCGTTCCGTTATCGTGGTTGGGCCTGAGCTCCAGATGTATCAGTGCGGTCTGCCGAAGGAAATGGCTCTCGAGCTGTTCAAGCCGTTTGTTATGAAGCGTCTGGTGGAAACCGGTGTGGCCGGCAACATCAAGGCTGCCAGAAAGGCTGTGGAACGCACAAAGCCTGAGGTTTGGGACGCGCTGGAAATTGTGATTAAGAATCATCCCGTTTTGCTGAACCGTGCGCCGACGCTGCACCGTCTGGGTATTCAGGCGTTTGAGCCTGTTCTGGTGGAGGGACGCGCTTTGAAGCTCCATCCGCTGGCCTGTACGGCGTACAACGCCGACTTTGACGGCGACCAGATGGCAGTTCATGTGCCGCTTTCCGCAGAAGCACAGGCGGAAGCCCGCTTCCTGATGCTTGCGGCCGGAAACCTGCTCAAACCCTCCGACGGACGTCCGGTTACGGTTCCGACGCAGGACATGGTGCTCGGTTCCTACTATCTGACGCTTGACAAGGACGGCGAACCCGGTGAGGGCAAGGTGTTCCGCAACTTCGACGAGGCTATCATGGCGTATGACGCCAAGGTAATTGGCCTGCATGCGAAGATCAAGGTGCGCCGCAAGGCGATTGTCGACGGCCAGGAGGTATACGGCCTGATCGATACCACTGTGGGCCGGATGATCTTTAACCGTCCGATTCCGCAGGACCTTGGTTTTGTGGATCGTTCTCTGCCGGAGAACCGCTTCAAGCTGGAAATTGATTTCCTGGTTGGAAAGAAGCAGCTTGGCAAGATCATTGATAAGTGCATCAAGATTCATGGAACGGCGGAAACGGCTGACGTTCTCGATGCCGTCAAGGCGCAGGGCTACAAGTATTCGACCAGAAGTGCTATTACGGTTGCGGTTTGCGACGCGACGATTCCGCAGGAGAAGAAGGAACTCATCGCGAAGGCAGAAAAGAAAATCGATCAGATTACCGACCTCTTCAAGAATGGTCTGCTTTCCGAGGGAGAGCGTAAGGATGCTGTGCTCAAAACGTGGGAAAAGACCACGAACGACGTTACCGACGCTCTGCAGAAGGGTCTCGATCGCTACAACCCGATCTTCATGATGGCGGATTCCGGTGCTCGTGGTTCCATGAGCCAGATTCGTCAGCTTGCCGGTATGCGTGGTCTGATTGCTAACACCTCCGGTACGGTTATCGAAATTCCGATTCGTGCCAACTACCGTGAAGGCCTGAACATTTTGGAATACTTCATTTCCTCCCGTGGCGCCAGAAAGGGCTTGGCGGATACGGCTCTGCGTACCGCAGACTCCGGTTATCTGACCCGCCGTCTGGTAGACGTTTCTCAGGATGTTATCATTCGTGAGGATGACTGCGGCGCTGAGGATGGTCTGGAGATTTTCGACATCTGCGAAGGCAAGGAAGCCATTGAGACCATGCACGAGCGTCTGATTGGCCGTTATCTTGTGGAGGACTTCGTGGACGAAGCCACCGGAGAAATTCTGGTGTCCAAGGATAAGATGATGGATGACAATGATGCGGATATCATTGTTGGCCGCGGCGTCAAGCGCATCAAGATCCGTTCCATCCTGAACTGCCGTGCCCGCCATGGCGTCTGCAAGAAGTGCTATGGCGCGAACCTTGCGAACGGCCATCCGGTTACAGTCGGCGAGGCAGTTGGTATTATTGCCGCTCAGTCGATCGGTGAGCCTGGTACGCAGCTGACGATGAGAACCTTCCACACCGGCGGTGTTGCCAGTGCGGAGGATATCACACAGGGTCTGCCTCGTGTTGAAGAGTTGTTTGAAGGCCGTAAGCCGAAGCATCTCGCCATTATCAGTGAGATCTCCGGTCGTGTGACCTTTGAGGAGATCAAGAAAAATCGTCATGTGGTGGTGACGGATTCCGAGACGGGGGACAGCCGTTCGTATCTGATCCCGTTCGGTTCCCGTCTGATCGTTTCCGAGGGCGACGATATCAAAGCCGGTACCCGAATTACGGAAGGCTCCGTGAATCCGCACGATGTTCTCGCAATCAGCGGAACGCAGGCGGTTCAGGATTACCTGATTCAGGAAGTGCAGAAGGTTTACCGGATGCAGGGCGTTGATATCAACGACAAGCATATCGAGGTTATTGTCCGCCAGATGATGAAGAAGGTTCGTGTGGATGAAGGCGGCGACACGCCGCTGCTCCCGAGCAGTCTGGTGGAGAAGAGCGAGCTGGAAGCGGAGAATCAGAAGATTCGTGAGCGTATTGCGGCTGGTGAGGTCGATCTGAAGGAAGCTACCTTCACTCCTGTCCTGCTGGGTATCACGAAAGCGTCTCTTGCTACGGACTCCTTCCTGTCGGCTGCTTCCTTCCAGGAGACCACCCGTGTACTGACGGATGCGGCGATTAAGGGTAAGGTCGATCCGCTTCTGGGCCTCAAGGAGAACGTAATTATTGGTAAACTTGTACCAGCCGGAACCGGAATGAAGTGCTATAGTGACGTAGATATAGAACCTACAGAGAAAGACTTGACAAACGAGGCTGTCTGACAGTATAATTAGAAACCGTGGTGCGCACACTGTCCTTATGTGGGGCAGTGTGTTGCGCTGTGTCAAAATGGTGTCATGCGCGTCAGCGCATCACATAAATTTTATTACTCGATGTGAGGAGGTGTCGTATGCCAACATTCAACCAGTTAGTCCATACTGGCCGTGAGGTCGTCGAGAAGAAGGCAAAGGCTCCCGCTCTGCTCAAGGGATGGAACTCCAAGAAGCGCGTTGCGATCGATCAGGATTCTCCCCAAAAGCGCGGCGTCTGCACCGCAGTGAAGACCGCTACCCCGAAGAAGCCGAACTCTGCTCTGAGAAAGATTGCAAGAGTCCGTCTGTCCAATGGGCAGGAGGTTACCGCTTATATTCCCGGCGTGGGCCACAACCTGCAGGAGCACAGCGTCGTCATGATTCGTGGCGGCCGTGTTAAGGACCTCCCTGGCGTTCGTTATCACATTATCCGTGGTACGCTGGATGCTCAGGGCGTTGCCAAGCGTATGCAGGCTCGTTCCAAGTATGGCGCGAAGCGTCCGAAGGCCGGTGCAGCCAAGAAGTAATTCTTGCACCAACCAGAATTTGACAGAAACCTACGGCTGAAACACAGATGTGTGGATCAGTGGCGTTTGATATAGAATCACGCCTCTGAGGCCAACGGGAGTTTGTCGCTTTCGAGTACCTGTGATATCATTCTTGTGAAGGAGGGAAGTAAAGTGCCAAGAAGAGGCAATGTTGCAAAACGTGATGTTTTGCCCGATCCGCTTTATAATTCCAAGCGCGTGACCCGTCTGATCAACAACATCATGTACGACGGCAAGAAGGGCGTCGCCCAGAAGATCGTATACGGTGCTTTTGATATTATCAGTGAAAAGACGGGAAAGAATCCCCTCGAGGTTTTTGAACAGGCGATGGAGAACGTCATGCCTTCTCTGGAGGTTAAGGCTCGCCGTGTCGGCGGTGCCACCTATCAGGTCCCGATGGAGGTTCGCCCGGAGCGCCGGGAGACGCTGGGCCTGCGCTGGATCACCACATATTCCAGAGTTCGTTCTGAAAAGACCATGAAGGAGAGACTTGCCGGTGAAATCCTGGATGCTGTAAACGGTGCCGGTGGAGCTGCCAAGAAGCGTGACGATACACACAAGATGGCAGAGGCCAACAAGGCTTTCGCACATTACCGCTGGTAATGTTCATTTAGAACCGTTTCAGACAGAAGGAGGAAACTATGCCAAGGCAGGTATCACTTGAAATGACCCGCAATATCGGCATCATGGCGCATATTGATGCCGGAAAGACTACGACGACAGAGCGTATTCTTTATTATACGGGCGTCAATCATAAGATCGGCGAGACGCACGATGGCGCTGCTACGATGGACTGGATGGCGCAGGAGCAGGAGAGAGGTATTACCATTACCTCCGCTGCAACGACCTGCTTCTGGAAGGATCATCGTATCAACATCATCGACACTCCCGGCCACGTTGACTTTACGGTAGAGGTGGAGCGCTCCCTGCGTGTGCTCGACGGCTCCGTAACAGTTTTCTGCGCCAAGGGCGGCGTTGAGCCTCAGTCCGAGACCGTGTGGCGTCAGGCAGAAGAGTATGGCGTACCGCGTATGGCGTACATCAATAAGATGGACATCATGGGCGCCGACTTCTACCATGTTGTGCAGATGATGAAGGATCGCCTGCACTGCAACGCTGTTCCGATTCAGCTCCCCATTGGAAGCGAGGATACTTTCCGTGGTATCATCGATCTGGTGGAAATGAAAGCGGATGTCTACTATGACGACATGGGCAAGGACATGCGTGTAGAGGAGATCCCGGAGGACATGAAGGAGAAGGCGGAGGAATATCACACCGCGCTTCTCGAGGCCGTTGCCGAGCAGGATGACGCTCTGATGGAGAAGTACCTGGGCGGCGAGGAGATCACCAAGGAGGAGATTATCTCCACCATCCGCAAGGCGACCATTGGCAACAAGATGGTTCCGGTTGTCTGCGGCACCTCTTACCGCAACAAGGGCGTGCAGAAGCTGCTTGACGCTATCATCGCTTTCATGCCCGCTCCGACCGATATTCCCGCCATCAAGGGTACCAATCCTGAGACGGGGGAGGAAGAGGATCGTCATGCTTCCGATTCCGAGCCGTTCTCCGCTTTGGCATTCAAGATTGCGGCGGATCCCTTTGTCGGAAAGCTGTGCTATTTCCGTGTGTATTCCGGTACGCTGAGCGCTGGTGCCACGGTTTATAACTCCACGAAGGATACCAACGAGCGTATCGGTCGTATTCTGCAGATGCACGCAAACCATCGCCAGGATCTGGAGATTGTGTATGCGGGTGATATTGCCGCTGCGATCGGTGTGAAGAACACCACCACCGGCGATACTTTCTGCGATGAAAAGCATCCGATCATTCTCGAGTCCATGGAGTTCCCGGAGCCTGTTATCCGTGTCGCCATCGAGCCTAAGACGAAGGCTGGCCAGGAGAAGATGGGTATTGCTCTTGCCAAGCTGGCTGAGGAAGACCCGACCTTCAAGGCCTATACGGATCAGGAAACCGGACAGACCATTATCGCCGGTATGGGCGAGCTGCATCTGGAAATTATCGTCGATCGTCTGCTGCGTGAATTCAAGGTGGAAGCGAACGTCGGTAAGCCCCAGGTTGCTTATAAGGAAACCATCCGTAAGATGGCTGACGTCGATACCAAGTATGCCAGACAGTCCGGTGGTAAAGGCCAGTACGGTCACGTTAAGATTAAGATCGAGCCCAACCCCGAGAAGGGCTACGAGTTTGTCAACGCTGTTGTCGGCGGCGCAATTCCGAAGGAATACATTCCTGCGGTTGATCAGGGTATTCAGGGAGCTATGCTCTCCGGTGTCCTGGCTGGCTACAACGTAGTGGACGTAAAGGTTACGCTGTACGATGGTTCCTATCATGAGGTTGACTCCTCTGAAATGGCGTTTAAGATTGCTGGCTCCATGGCCTTCAAGGAGGCTGCCCGCAAGGCGGATCCGGTTATCCTCGAGCCCATTATGAAGGTTGTCGTTACAGTTCCGGAGGAATATATGGGCGACGTTATTGGCGACCTGAACTCCCGCCGCGGCCTCATCTCCGGTATGGAGGCTGTTTCCGGTGCTCAGCAGATTAATGCGATGGTTCCGCTGTCTGAGATGTTCGGTTATGCGACCGACATGCGCTCCAAGACGCAGGGCCGTGGCCAGTACACGATGGAGCCCGATCACTATGCCGAGGTTCCGAAGTTTGTGTCTGACAACATTATTTCCGAGCGCGGAAAGAAGAGCGAATAACTTCCAAAATAATGCGCGAAACTGCTTGATTTTTACGCATCTTTTTGCTAAAATGAAAAGACAGTTCAAGCTGCATTTCATTAAGGTTGTACCATAAAAAGGAGGAAAATCCAATGGCTAAGGAAAAGTTTGACAGATCCCTTCCCCACGTAAACATTGGTACCATTGGTCACGTTGACCATGGCAAGACCACTTTGACCGCTGCTATCACGAAGGTGCTGGCTCTGGAGGGCGAGGCCGAGTTTACGGACTATGCCAACATTGATAAGGCTCCTGAGGAGAGAGAGCGCGGCATTACCATCAACACCGCTCACGTTGAGTATCACACCAAGACCCGCCACTATGCCCACGTTGACTGCCCCGGCCATGCTGACTATGTTAAGAACATGATCACCGGTGCTGCTCAGATGGACGGCGCTATCCTGGTTGTTTCCGCAGCTGACGGCCCGATGCCCCAGACCCGTGAGCACATCCTGCTCGCCCGTCAGGTTGGCGTGCCGTACATTGTTGTGTTCATGAACAAGGTTGATCAGGTTGACGATCCTGAGCTGCTCGACCTCGTCGAGATGGAGATCCGCGATCTGCTCACCGAGTATGAGTTCCCGGGCGATGACACCCCGATCATTCGTGGTTCCGGCCTGAAGGTCCTGGAGTCCAACTCCACGGATCCGAATGCTCCCGAGTATGCTTGCATCCATGAGCTCATGGATGCTGTTGACAGCTATATCCCGACCCCGGAGCGTAAGTCCGACCTGCCCTTCCTGATGCCTGTTGAGGATGTCTTCACGATCACGGGCCGCGGCACTGTTGCTACCGGCCGTGTGGAGCGTGGTATGGCTAAGGTTGGCGAGGAAGTCGAGATCATCGGCCTCACCGACGAGCGCAAGAAGTCTGTTATCACCGGTCTGGAGATGTTCCGCAAGACGCTGGACTTTGCTGAGGCTGGCGACAACGTGGGCGTTCTGCTTCGTGGTATTCAGAGAAACGAGATCGAGCGCGGTCAGGTTCTCTGCAAGCCCGGCACCATTCATCCGCACACCAAGTTCCGCGGCCAGGTTTACGTTCTGACCAAGGAAGAAGGCGGCCGTCATACGCCGTTCTTCAACAACTATCGTCCCCAGTTCTATTTCAGAACGACCGACGTGACCGGCGTTATCTCTCTGCCCGAGGGCACTGAGATGTGCATGCCTGGCGATAACGTCGAGATGGACGTCGAGCTGATTACCCCCATCGCTATCGAGGAGGGCCTCCGCTTCGCTATCCGTGAAGGCGGCCGTACCGTCGGTTCCGGTGTTGTTATCGGCATCAACGAGTAATTTCGTTTTTCTGGGCCTCGTCCGAAAGGGCGGGGCCTTTTCTTTTTTACTTTATGGAGGCGCGCCATGATGAACAAATTGATCCATCCTACAAAAGCCTTGCCTGTTTTGGCTATGACTGCCGGAGTCCTTGCTGTTTATCCGCGTCTTGTGTGCCGTCGGTATCGCATTTTATCAAGACGAATACATACGCCTTTTCGGTTGGCGGTTTTGTCTGATTTGCATGCTTCCTGGTATGGTGCGGGGCAAACCGAATTGCTGCGCAGATTGGTAAAAGAACAGCCGGATGGTGTTCTTCTTGCGGGGGACATGGGGCCGGACTGGAGGCCGGCCGACAATCTGCGGGAGCTTCTTACCTCTTTATCAAACCGGTATCCGATCTTTTATGTAAGCGGAAATCATGAGATTCGATCCGGCCGCAGTAGATCCGTCAAAACCTTAATGTTGGAATTTGGTGTTTCTGTGCTGGAGGGAAACACTAGAATTCTAAGAAAAGGCATGGATCGAATTCAAATTTGCGGTGTTGATGATCCAGAGGTAGATTTCTTTTTTTCAGGGCCCTCCTGGATGCAGCAGCTTCATAGCTGCTCTGACGCTCGGGAAGAGGAAATTTTCAGTGTTTTGTTGAGTCACCGACCGGAACTTTTTTCATTTTATGCAAAAGAAAATTTTGATTTGGTCGTTTGTGGTCATGCGCATGGCGGCCAAGTTAGAATTCCTGGTTTGCTCAACGGTCTTTACGCACCTAATCAAGGCTTTTTCCCCAGTCATGCGGGAGGGTTTTACCGCAAAGGGAATACCGCTATGATAGTGAGCAGAGGGTTGGCAAAAAACTGCATTCCTCGTATCTGCAATCCGCCGGAATTTCTTGTGATTGATATTCTTCCCGCGCCAGAGAGGATGTTTCTAGCGCAAAGGACTGGAGAAGTAGTGGATAGCTTGCTGTAAAGGAAAGATTCTTTTTTCCATATAAAGACGGGAGAATAGAGAATTGACAATCTGGCGGTTGACAATGGACGGGGAAAACTGTTATTATAAATAATAATGCTCATTGCTGGATCACGATAAAAGCGGCCCGCTTGAGCTGGGTCAAATTCAAAACGGAATTGAGAGGAACCCGCCCATGATACGCAGTATGACTGGCTTTGGAAGATGTGAAAAAGTGACGTCTTCTCATGCCATTATTGTAGAAATCAAATCCGTTAACCATCGGTACTTTGAATTTACTTCGCGTGTACCGCGCGGATATGGTTTTTTGGAGGAAAAACTGAAATCTTATCTGCAAACAAAGGTATCGCGCGGAAAAGTGGATGTCTATGTTTCCTATGAGACTTTGGAAACGGGGGACGTTCAGGTTCAGGTAAATCACGATTTGGCAGCAGGCTATGCGGCAGCCCTTCATGAACTTTCCAGACGTTATGGCGTGAAAGAGGATCTTTCAGCCACATCTTTGTCCCGCTATCCGGATGTGCTGACCGTTCGCCGTTCACCTGAGGATGAAGGAAGAGTTTGGGAGGCTGTGCGCGTTGTTCTGGACGAAGCTCTTGTCTCATTCTTGGCAATGCGTGAAGCAGAGGGGGCAAGACTCAGAGAGGATGTCTTGCAGCGTGCGCAGACTATTCTGAAGCTGGTTTCCAATATTGAGGAACGCTCTCCCCAGACAGTGGAGGAGTACAGAAAGAAGCTTGAGGCTCGTCTCCGCGAAATGCTGGCCGATGTCAAAATTGATGAACAGAGAATTCTGACGGAAGCGGCGGTATTTGCCGACAAGGTAGCTGTGGCGGAAGAAACTGTTCGCCTGCGCAGCCACTTTGCACAGCTTTCTTCCATGCTGGACAGTGGGGAAGCCATTGGCAGAAAATTGGATTTCCTTGTGCAGGAAATGAACCGCGAAGCCAATACAATTGGTTCGAAAGCTTCCGATTCTGCCATTGCCTATATGGTCGTGGATATTAAGGCGGAGATAGAAAAGATCCGGGAACAAATCCAAAATATCGAATGATCCGGGAAACCGGTTACTGAGATTTTCCTGACAGGAAGAAAGGTATGAAGTGTAATGAAGCTGATCAACATCGGGTTTGGAAACATGGTTTCGGCAAACCGGCTGGTGGCGATTGTCAGCCCGGAGTCTGCTCCAATTAAAAGAATTATTCAGGATGCAAAAGAGAGAGGAACGCTGATTGACGCAACCTATGGCCGGCGTACCCGAGCGGTGATAGTGACTGACAGCGATCATGTAATTTTGTCTGCGGTTCAGCCGGAGACTGTAGCGAACCGTTTGAACGATCGGGATGATGATTTGACCGAGGAGGAGTTGGAAGAGGATGAGCGCTGAGGGATTGCTGGTGGTGTTTTCCGGCCCTTCGGGAGCGGGAAAGGATACTGTGCTAAAACGGTTAATGGAAAAGGAGCCGGGAATTCGTCTTTCCGTCTCTGCTACGACCCGTGCTCCGCGTGAAGGAGAGATAAATGGGAAGGATTACCATTTTATTTCACGGGATCGTTTCGATGCTCTGGTGGCAGAGGATAAAATGCTGGAGTATGCGGAATATTGCGGAAATTGCTACGGCACTCCCAGCGAACCCATTGAAAAATGGCAGGCTGAGGGCTGCGATGTAATCCTTGAAATCGAAGTGCAGGGAGGAGCACAGATCAAGAAGAAGTGCCCGGATTGTATTTCGATTTTTGTACTGCCCCCGTCTTTGGAGGTTTTGGAAAACCGTCTTCGCCGCCGGGGAACGGAGAGCGAGGATGTGATTTGCAAGCGTCTTGCCGCCGCCAAAGCAGAGATTGCACAAGCGCTGCATTACGACTACATTTTGGTGAATGATGATTTGGAGCCTGCTGTGGATCAGATGGCGGGGATTCTTCGCGCTGAGAAGCAAAAAGCTGTGAGAAATAAAGAATTTATTGAGAGGATGCTGTGAGACTATGCTGAAACCTTCTGCTGATTTGATTATCGATCCGAAGCAA
>DVGZ01000107.1 GCA_018712435.1 Candidatus Caccousia avicola | reverse complement strand
GGATTTTCCTCCCCATACAAGAAGAATCACAAGAACAAGCGAAAGCAGAGCTTTGCATAGTTTTCGCATGCTATTCCTCCAGAAGCTTTTGATACAGGAGCCGGGTTTGCTCTTTGAGAGAAGCAGGAGTTCCGCCGCCATCCAGACAATGATCCGAACGCTCCGCGTAATAGTTCCCGTCTTTTTGTGCATTCATACGGGCCTGTGCCTGTTCCTGCGTCAATCCGTCCCGGCGCATAATGCGTTCCAGACGGATTTGCGGAGAAGCGAGGACGGAAACAGTGGTAGTGCAGAAAGCATCCGCGCCGCTTTCAAAAAGCAGGGCCGCATCAATCACAACGGCCGATGCTCCCTGAGAAAAGAACCGTGAGGTTCTCTCCCGGATTTCCTGCATAATCAAAGGGTGGGTAATGGCATTGAGATGGGCGGAGGCCCCCGGTGCGGAAAAAGCTTTTTCTGCCAGTTTAGGCCGGGAAACCGTGCCATCCGCTCCCAGAATCTCTGTTCCATATGCGCGGCAAAGCTGTTCACGGCACTCCGGTGTATCCAAAATTTCTTGGCCAAGCCGATCGCAGTCAATAACCTTGGCTCCCAGCGCGGAAAATTCCTCGGCGGCTGTTGATTTTCCGGCCCCTGTCGGACCAGTCAAACCAATAATTCTCTGTTGGCTCATAGCTTTAACACCTCAAATCCCGCTGCCCGGATCAGACGGTTATACACCGCAAGACCAACGCCGTCCAGTTTAGGTTGTCGGGCAAATACGGTTTTGACCCCCAAATCGTCCAACCGCCGCAAGGCGTCAAACAATTCCCGAGCCTGCTCGGAGGGATCCTGCTCATTTCCATAGCATACCGTAGGAACAGAGAGAAATTCTTGATCTTCCGTATAGCAAAGAGCAGCAGCGTTGACTGGATGTTCGTTAACATACGAAATATATTTTTCCCGCGGCCCATCCAAAAGAATCACGTTAGCTTTTGGCGCATAGTGTTTATACTTCATTCCGGGAGAAGCAGCTTTTTCCCCTGCTTCCAGAGGATTGAGGACAGCCGGATCCAAGATGACGTTTCCCAAAGCGGAGCGCAGCTGCTCCAATGTGACGCCGCCTGGACGCAAAAGACGCGGCGGCGTGCAAGCCAACGTGATCACCGTGGATTCCAGTCCTACGGAACAGGCTCCCCCATCCAGTACAGCGTCAATTTTTCCTCCGAGATCGTGGAGAACGTGTTGGGCTGTGGTCGGACTGGGGCGACCGGAGAGATTGGCGGACGGAGCCGCCAGCGGCAAACCGCTTTCCCGAATCACAGCCTGTGCGGCCGGGTGGGAAGGAAAACGGATTGCAACCGTGTCCAGTCCCGCGCTTACCTCGTCGGGAATACAATCCGCTTTTGGAAAAATCATCGTCAGCGGTCCCGGCCAGTAAAGCGACGCCAATTTTTCCGCTTCTTCCGGTACAGTACGCACTAAAGTATAAAGCTGTTTTATGTCACAGATGTGAACAATCAGAGGATTGTCGGCAGGTCGCCCCTTCGCGGCAAAAATTTTAGCGCAGGCATTGCCATCCAGCGCATTTGCCGCCAGGCCGTATACCGTTTCTGTCGGAATCCCCACCAATCCGCCTTTTTTGAGAATTTGGGCGGCGGTCAGAATATCCTCCTGCTGCGATGCGTGTAACAAAACAGTATCCTTCAAGATTTGGTTCCTCTTTTCAATCAGGCGTTTCCGTGGTTTCCTCCAGCTGACGCGCCCGATCCTGTGCGATCAGAGCGTCAATCATTTCGTCAAGATTTCCGTTCAGAAAATCTTCCAAACGATACAGAGTCAGGCCGATCCGGTGATCGGTCACTCTGCCCTGCGGATAGTTATAGGTGCGGATACGTTCGGAGCGATCTCCGGTTCCCACCTGAGACCGGCGGCGATCCGCCACTTCCGCGTCGCGTGCTGCCTGCTCCTTCTCAAACAAGCGGGAGCGCAGAACGCGCATGGCTTTATCCTTATTTTTATATTGGCTCCGTTCATCCTGGCATTCCACCACCATCCCCGTCGGAAGATGGGTGATGCGGATGGCGGAAGATGTCTTATTGATATGCTGCCCTCCTGCTCCGCTCGAACGGAAGGTGTCTATCTTGAGATCCTTGGGATCAATTTGGATTTCCACCTCATCTACCTCGGGCAGAACAGCAACCGTCGCGGTGGAGGTGTGAATTCGTCCCTGCGTCTCGGTTTCCGGGACACGCTGCACACGGTGAACGCCGCTTTCGTATTTCAGACGGGAATAAGCTCCGTCACCCGCGATGGTGAACGAGATTTCCTTATATCCTCCCAGCTCTGTTTCGTTCACATTCAGGAGTTCCGTCGACCATCCTTTTTGCTGGGCATACATGGAGTACATTCGAAAGAGCACAGCGGAAAAAAGGGCTGCCTCTTCCCCGCCCGCGCCGCCTCGTATCTCCACGATCACGTTTTTGGAATCATTTGGATCCTTGGGCAAAAGCAGAATTTTCAATTCCTCGAAAAGCCGGTCGGCCGTTTCTCCTGCTTGTTCATATTCCTCTGCCGCCAGCTCGCGCAGTTCTCGCTCCATCCCGGGGGCATTCATCAATTCTTTGGCTTCTTCCCGCTCCTGAATCGCTTTGCGGTATTGCATATACGTCTCGACAATCGGCGTAATTTCCCGGAACTCCTTCATCAGCGCGGCATACTGCGCGGGGTTGGAGGAAACGGAGGGATCCGCCAGCTTTTGTGTTAATTCCTCATAGCGTCGGGAGAACACTTCCAGATTCATGCTCATTTCCTTTCCATCGGAATGACTACTTTTTCAGCAGCATCCCCCTTTTTGATCTTTGTGGAAAGAAAAATTCGCTACCCTTCCTTTTCTTCGTCCTCCCGAAGGATTTTCTTGATGTTCTTTTCGCATCGGAGTCTGGGAAGCATAATTTCATGGCCACAGGAAGTACAGCGGATCTTAAAATCCATACCGGAACGCAGAACGAGAAATGTTTTGGATCCGCATGGATGCGCTTTTTTCATTAATAAGATGTCGCCGGGCCTGACGTCCACAGCCTTCACCTCCCATTTTTATAGTTTCCATGCCATTCAAACAAGCGGGTAATCACACGATAATGGTTATAGTATAGCACGAAACAAGTGCGGCAACAATCTTTTTTTCCGCTTGATGCCATACTCCAAATTCGCTATAATAAATCTGCTGAACTGAAAATTTCGATTCGACAGGCTTTTGGGGAAAACGACAGTTTACAGCAAGATAAACAAATAAAAGGATGGGATTCATCATGCCGGATCATAAAGATTTACTGGATATTTTACGCCAAACCGACGGCTACCTTTCAGGAGAGGAACTAAGCAGGCAGCTTGGCGTGACACGGGCTGCTGTATGGAAGAAAATAGAGCAGCTGCGGCAAGAAGGGTATGAGATTGACTCGGTAACCCGACGCGGCTATCGTTTGACCGGGGTTCCGGACAGCATTTCAGAAGCGGAAATCCGTGCAAATCTTTCGGGAAAAGGAACGTTTGGCTGCCGCATTGTCTCTCTTCCCTCGGTGGATTCTACCAACGAGGAAGCCAAGCGTCAGGGGGATGCAGGCGCTCCGCATGGCAGTGTCTTTGTTGCGGACGAGCAGACGGGAGGAAAAGGCCGTTTGGGGCGGCGCTGGGTATCCGCTCCGGGCAGCGGTCTTTGGTTCTCTATCCTTCTGCGCCCGGATGTTCTTCCGAGTGAAATTACAGGCATTACACTTCTGTCCGCTGTTGCGGTTTGTCGGGGAATTCAGTCGCTGACGGGCTGCGAAGCACGCATTAAGTGGCCGAATGACGTGGTGATCGGCACCAAAAAGGTATGCGGAATCTTAACGGAGCTGTCGGCGGAAATGGAACATGTTCACTATCTGATTCCGGGAATCGGAGTCAATACGAACAATGGAGCCTTCCCCCCCGAACTTTCCGATCGCGCCACCTCTCTGAAAATGGAGACAGGGCAGGATATTCGCCGAGCCGTTCTTCTCGGAAAGATTCTGGAAGAATTTGAGGAGTTGTATAACCGGTATGGCGTCTCTTCTTTCCCGGAGGAATATCGTTCCCTGTGTGTTTCTCTCGGACGGCCTGTGAGTTTGCAGCGCGGAGGGTGTAAACTCACCGGTACCGCTGTCGGAATTGCTCCGGACGGTGCGCTTCTGGTGCGAACGCAGGAAGGAGAAGAAATTGCCGTTACCTCGGGCGAGGTAGTTGTGCAAGGATTTTACGGGGAAAAGCTGTAACAGGTTTCTTTTTAAATTGTTGCCCCTTTTCTGCGAGCGGAAACACCGCATCACAGAAAAGGGGCACAATTTTTCATCCTTATTTTCCTTTTTTAAATCCGTCCTTCAAGGAAACAGAACGGTTAAAGACAAGGTGGTCTGCTGTGCTGTCCGTGTTATCCACACAGAAATAGCCCTGCCGCATAAACTGGAAGGATTGCTCCGGTTTTGCGTCCCGTACCACAGGCTCTACCTTGCACCCCTGAAGGGTTTTCAAGGAATCGTGATTGAGTACCTCAAGATAGTCGTGAGCATCCGGATCCGGAACGGTAAACAAACTGTCATACAGCCGAACCTCCGCGTCCAACGCGGCTCCGGCCTCCACCCAATGGATGGTTCCCTTGACCTTCCGGCCGTCCGGCGTGTTTCCGCCCCGTGTTTCGGGATCGTATTCCGCGAATACTTCGACGACTTTTCCCGTCTCATCCTTACGGCAGCCGGTGCAACGTACCACATAAGCGGTTTTCAGACGTACCTCATTGCCGGGGAACATACGGAAGTATCCTTTGAAAGGCTCCTCCAGAAAATCACTCTGCTCAATCCACAGGTTACGCGAGAAAAGCACCTTATGAGTGCCGTCCTCGGGACGGTTCGGGTTGTTCTCCACGTCGAACTCTTCCGTCTGCCCTTCGGGATAGTTGGTGATCGTCAGGCGAACGGGTTCGAGTACCGCCATCACGCGGGCGGCGTTTTCGTTGAGATCTTCGCGCAGGCAGTGCTCCAGGAAGCTGTATTCGATGGTGCTGTTTACCTTCGCCACACCGACGCGCTCGCAGAAATTACGGATGGAAACAGGCGTATAACCGCGACGGCGCAGGCCGCACAAGGTCGGCATACGGGGATCGTCCCAGCCGGACACATAGCCTTCCTCCACCAGATAGCGCAGTTTACGTTTGCTCATCACGGTGTTGTTGATTCCCAATCGGGCAAATTCGATCTGGCGCGGCTTTGACGGTGCGTCAATATGAGAAATCACCCAATCGTAAAGCGGACGGTGATCTTCAAACTCCAGACTGCACAGAGAGTGTGTGATCCCTTCCAACGCGTCCTCAATGGGATGCGCAAAATCGTACATGGGGTAGATGCACCACTGGTTTCCGGTGCGATGATGGTGCAGATGATTGATTCGGTAAATCACGGGATCGCGCATATTGAAGTTGCCGGAAGCCAAATCAATTTTGGCGCGCAGCGTCATAGCGCCATCCTCAAATTCACCGGCCCGCATACGAGAAAACAGATCCAGGCTTTCCTCGATCGGACGATCGCGATAGGGGCTCACAGCCGGAGTGGACAAATCACCGCGGTTTTCACGCATCTGCTCAGGCGTCAGCTGACAGACATAAGCATCGCCGTTTTTGATCAGCTGCACCGCGAATTCATACATCTTTTCAAAATATTCGGATGCATAGTAGAAGCGATCGCCCCAGTCAAAGCCCAGCCAGTGGATATCGCTTTTGATGTTTTCGACGTACTCCACATCCTCTTTTGTAGGATTGGTGTCGTCCATACGCAGATTGCACAGCCCGCCGAATTTTTCCGCTGTGCCGAAATCAATGCAGATTGCCTTCGCGTGACCGATATGGAGATATCCATTCGGCTCCGGTGGGAAACGGGTATGTACCGTCATCCCTGCAAAACGGCCGCCTTCTGCAATATCTTCTTTGATAAATTCATGGATAAAATTACTGCTTTCCTCCGCAGCTTCCTCTGTCCGCTTGATTTCCTCGCTCATCGAGCAGCCTCCTCAATTCAGCTTTTCCAGCCCAATACGCAGACGGCGCAGGGCCTCTTCTTTTCCGAGAATCGTCAGGATTTCCATGGCACCGCCGGGAGTGACCTGAACGCCTGCCGCGGCAATTCGCACCGGCCAAAGCAGTGTGCCGTTTTTGACGCCAAGACGTCCGGCCAGAGCAATCAGGGCTTCATGGATCACATCCAGCTTCCAATCCTCGATCTGCTCCAGCTCCGCGATGGCTTCCTTGATCATTTCACCGGAGTTTTCCAGTGTGGTCTTGCTCTTCTTATTGATGAAGAAGTCGGCGGGATAATCGGGCAGTTCCCGGAAAAAGGAAATCATCTCCGGGATTTGCGTCATCTGAATCACGCGGGGCTGCAAAATGGAGGCGAGAACCTGCCAATCGCATTCCTTGTCTCCAAACACCTCGCGGAAATACGGCATAGCCAAATGAACAAACTGCTCAGGCTCCATAGCGCGGATATATTCCGCGTTGAACCATTTCAGCTTATCGTAATCAAACACAGCGGGGGATTTGCTGATTCCGTCAATGGAAAAGTTCTGTGCCAGCTCATCCAGAGTAAACAGCTCACGGTTTTCCTTCGGACACCAGCCAAGCAGGGCGATATAGTTCACAATGGTTTCCGGCAGATAGCCTTTTTTCACCAAATCAGCAAAACCAGTCGCACCATGCCGCTTCGACAGCTTGGACACGCTGCCGTCTTCGTTTTTCCCCATGATAAGAGGCAGGTGGACATAGGTGGGAACTTCCCATCCAAACGCTTCGTAAAGAAGATTGTATTTCGGTGTGGAGGTCAGATATTCGCAGCCGCGCACTACATGCGTAATGTGCATCAGATGGTCGTCAATCACGTTGGCAAAATTGTAAGTAGGATAGCCGTCGGATTTCAGCAGAATCTGATCCTCCAGCTCCTTGTTCTCAATGGTGATGTCCCCATATACTGCATCATGGAAGGTAGTGCAGCCTTCCAGCGGCATTTTCTGACGAATGACATAGGGGGTGCCGGCGTCGAGCAGAGCGCGGACTTCCTCTTCCGGAAGATCGCGGCAATACCGATCATACCCTCCCCCTTCTTTTTCGGCATGAAGCGCTTCCAGACGCTCTTTGGTGCAGAAGCAG
>DVGZ01000106.1 GCA_018712435.1 Candidatus Caccousia avicola | reverse complement strand
GGCGCGCTGGCGGCCACGGGCAGCGGGGCGCTCGTGCAGACGGGCCGCGTGGAGCTGATCGTCCCGACGGAAGGCTGGACGCAGAACGCGCAGGGCTGGTACGAGAGGATGGTGACGTGCGCGGGCACGGTCGCGGACAGCCAGACGCAGCGCGTGGACGCGGCGGTGCAGGGCGCGCAGATCGGAAACGTGCTGCTGGCGGGCCTGCGCGTGGACGCGGACGACACGCTGACGATGGTATGCCTTGCGCAGCCGGCGGAGGCGTTCACGCTGCTGGCGCTGATTTCGGAGGTGGTGTAAATGGCAACGTTCTGTCGCGTGCTGAACGGCGGCGCACTGGTCACGGCCTGCACGGCCCCGACGCAGCTGACGCTCAGCGCAAACAATGTGGGTTTTGGGCAAACGGTGACGCTCTCGTGGAGCGGAGCGCAGGGCGGCGCGGGAAATCCGATCGCGGGCTACGAGGTCTACCGGGACGGCTTGTCGCTGGGAACCGTGACACAGGCGAGCATGGCGGTACAGTCGCCCGCGCAGAACGGGAGCTACGCGTTCACGGTGCGGACAAAGGGCACGATTCCGGGCTTTGATTCGCCGGTATCGGTGGCGTCGGCGATGCTGACGAGCCTCGTGACGGCTCCGGCCGCGCCCGCGAGCGTATGGCTGTCGGCACAAGACGTGAAGCTCTCCGGCAGCGCGACGTTCTCGTGGAGCGCCGCTGCGGGCGGGACGAACAATCCGGTTGCGGGCTACGCCATCTACCGGGGCGGAGCGGCCTTCACAACCGTCGCGGCGGGCGTGACCACGCTGGTCGTGACGGCCCCGGCCACGGACGGCGCGAGCTACGCGTTCACCGTCAAGGCGCTGGGCACGGTCGCAGGATTCGACTCGGCGGCGTCCAGCGCCGTGACGCTGACTGCCCACGCGCCGCAGCATGTGGACAGCTACTTCACCGCGAGCGGGACGTACACGGTGCCGTGGTGGGCCGAGCGCGTGGATTTCACGGTCATCGGCGGAGGCGGGGGCGGCAGCGCGTCTTACAGCGATGGAACAGGAGGATGCGGAGGTGGCAGCGGCTACATCGGACATGCGTTAGGCACAGGTGTCAGCCCGGGCCAGCAGGTGACTATCACTGTCGGAGCGGGTGGAGCAAGAGGTCTCAACTCAGCGCCTGCCGGGAACGTCAGCCGCTCTGGCGTGGATGGAGGGGCGTCCTATTTTGGCTCGAGATGGGTCGCCGGCGGAGGACAGCGCGGCATCGTGCATGATGGCTCCGTCTCTCCGACTGCACGGGGAGGTAGCGGCGGCGCTGGAGGCGGCGGTGGCGGGCGAGCATCAGGAGCTTCGTCCAACACGTCGCTGTCTGGTGGAGCTGGCCTGAACACGTCTGGCGGCGGCGCTGGAAGCGGCACCTACGGCGTCAGCGGCGGAGGCGGCGGCGGATACAAGGGGACGAGCGGCGGAAGCGGATCAGGCGGCAACTGGGGAACGACGCCGACGAACGGCGGAACGGGCGCCAATACGGACGAGTACTACTGCTTTCAGGATGCGTCAAGCGCCCGTTACCTGAACGCGCAGGGCGGAGACGGCGGCGCCGGCATCTATGGCGCAACGCCGGGCGCGGGCGGACGCGGCGGGAACGTGGGAAGAGACTGGCGCGGTGCGGCGCTGGCGGGTTCGGGCTACGGGCACGGCGGGCGCGGCTCGGACGACCAGGCGGACAATTCTGCAGCGGGCGGCGCCGGTCTGGTGGCGGTGCGCGCGTGGCGGTATCTGTAACGAAGGAGGGAGCACATGGTATACGTCATCAGGGACGGCGTGGTGCAGAACATCATTGAACTGGGCGGCATGAGCCGCTCGGAATACGAGCAGCTGGAAGGCGTGACGCTGGCGGACGCGCCGGAGAACGTGCCGGTGAACATCGGCGACACGTATGCGGACGGCGTGTTCTATCGGGACGGACAGCGGGTGGACACGCTCTTCGCGCGCGCGATCCGGGACGGGATGCTTGCGGCCTGCGACTACCGGATGATGCCGGACTATCCGTGCAGCGAGGAATCTCGCGCGGCGTGGGCGGCATACCGGCAGGCGCTGCGCGATGTGCCGCAGCAGGATGGATTCCCGGAGACGATCGAGTGGCCGCAGGCCCCCGACGGGGCGGACGCCGGCGGCGCGTCGATGCTCGTGCAGGTGAACGCCGCGAAGGTCGCCGCGCGCATGACGGTGGCGGCGAACGCGGACGCGCTGCGCACGGAGGAGGTCGAGGCGGTGAAGCCGCTGTTTGACGCGTGGCAGCCCGACAGGGCGTACGAGGCGGATCGGGACATCGTGCGCTACGGCGAGGGAGACGCGCTCTACCTCTGCCGCACGTCGTACACGTCGCAGGCGGACTGGACCCCGGGCACGGAGACGGCCTCGCTGTGGACGCGCATCGACGCGGCGCACGCGGGCACAGCGGACGATCCGATCCCCTACGAGGGAAACATGGCGCTGGAGAATGGCAAGTACTACAGTCAGGACGGCGTGGTGTACCGGTGCACGCGGGACACGGGCAACCCGGTATTCCAGGCGCTTAGCGACCTGGTCGGACTGTACGTGGAGGTCGTCTGACGCATGATCCAAACGAAGGATGCGATTGCAAAGGCGCGGGCGCTGCTGGGCACGCCCTACGCGCAGCTGGACTGCATCAATCTGATCAAGGCAGTGATCCGCAACGCGCCGGGAGGTGTGCCGACGTATACGACAGCGCACACCAATGCGCTATGGGACAGCTACGGGATGTCCGCCAAATACCGAGACCTGACGTGGCGGCAGGAGGGGACGGCGGGCGCGCGGGCGGCGTACCGGCAGGCGCTGCGCGACGTGCCGCAGCAGGAGGGATTCCCGGATCGGGTCAAGTGGCCGCAAATGCCGGAGAATCAATAAAAGGAGGATATTATGAGCGAGAAAATTGTATGGGAGCCGTACACGAAAAACAGATGTATGACGGAGCCGAGAGCTACGACTCCGGTCGGCATTGTCGTCCACAGCACGGCGGTAAAAGGGACCAAGCACACACGATGGGGTCAAGGAAGCCCGTGGGATACAGAGACGTCATCCAAGGCGGCGCATGCACTGATTGATACGGACGGTATCTGGCAGACGCTGCCGTGGGATGTGCGTTGCTGGCTGGCGGCAGGGGACGCCAACTACACGCATATCCAGTTTGAGATCTGCGAGCCGTCCAAGGACACGGACGAGAACGCAAAGAATCTGTACGAGAAGACGCTGTACCTATGCACGGAGCTGTGCAAAATGTACGGCATTTCATCGTGGGACGTCGTGTGCCATGCGGAAGCGCACAAAATGGGAATCGCAAACAACCATTCCGACGTCACGCACTGGTGGGGAAAAAAGGGGACGCCATGGGAACCGTATACGATGGATAGGTTGCGCGCGGATATTGCTGCGGCACTTGGAGAGGAGAAGGAGGAAGGCGTTATGTATACGGCGGTTGTTAAAACCAAGTATGATGGCCAAATCAATTTATGGTCTAATACCAAAAAGTCCAAGAGCCTTGCGAAGCTTAAAGACGGCACGACGGTAACCATTGAAGAGGAGGTCGGAGCGGGCTGGTGCAAGGTGAGCTATAACGGCATGGAAGGCTATTGCGACGGTAAGTATCTCGTGGATCGCAAGCCCATTGAAGATGCGGACGTGGACGAGCCGGAAGAAAACACTCCTGAAATGCCGGACATCATCGAAAATGAAACGGAAGACGGAAAGATCATCATCGACGTGACGTTCAAGGGGCTTTCGCCCGAGCAGCTCGACAAAGTGCTTGAGGTGCTCGATCTGGCGTGAACAGCACATAAGGAGCGTGATTGAATTGAATTCACCTCTCGAATTTCTGGCGCGTCAGTACGATAACGTCGTCAAATACGACGCGGACGGAAACCCCAGCATCTTCGTGCGGTTCCCGAAGATGAAGTCCAGCGACCTCGACGCTTCTCTGCCGGATCATACGCATCCGGCATTCATCATCAACGGACAGGAGCAGGACTATATCCTGCTCGGCAAGTTCAAGGCGGCGTCCCTTACCGGCTCTGGATCAGACGGCGGAACGCTGTACAGCCTACCGAACATGCCGCCTGCGCATACGCGCACGGCAGACCAGTTTCTTTCCCAGATCAGGACGTTCGGCGGCGGCGTTTCGGGCATGACGGTGGCAGACCGTGGATTTATCCTGCTGCTCGCGCAGAAACACGGGTGGAACCCCGGAGGCAACAGCGACTACGGCCATTGCTACAAGGATGCTACGCGCTACGAGCTTGGCAAGAGCGTCAGCGTGGGAAACACGCGCGGGTTCCGTGGGTGGCTGTACGAGTGCATCAAAGCGCACACAACCAGCGCGGAGCTGAACCCAGACATCTCCCCGATGTACTGGGAGCGCATCAAAAAGATCGGCGGTATCGAGGCATACCCGGACATGCACGACACCGGCCAAAACAACCTGATTCTGACGCTGAATGGGTCCGGTCCTCTGGACTGGTATCTGGACGGCACGCCGGGCAGCCTGTGCGACATCGTGGGCAACCAGTTTGAGCAGGACTACGGCTACAGGATCGTTGGTAACGAGCTGCAAATCATCGAAAACAACAATGCGGCAGACCCGGAGGCCGATCTTTCGGACAATAGCGCTGCGTGGAAGGCCATTCTTCCCCACGCCAGCGACGACGGATTCACGCTTGTCGCTCCTGGCACGGCAGGCACCCTTCACTGGACATGGGCGAACAGCAAGATCACGTTGGACACGGTCGGGCCGACCTACGACAGCGAGTATCGCGGCACCAACTTCAAGGACCTGGCCGTGAACAGTGCCAACCTGCCGTACATCCCTTACATTGTGCGCGAGTTGGGACTGTTCCCGACGCTGGGCAGCACCATGAAGGGATATAACTACATGCAGTTCGTCGACGAGGAGCGTTTCCCCCGGCGCGGCGGCCACTACGGCAACGGCGGCGACATTGGCCTCGGCTACGAGAATTGCGGCAGCCAGCGCTCCAACGCAAGCAGGCACTATGGTGCCCGCCCCCGCGCCATCTGGACAGGCGAAACGAGTCTTGAACCGTGAAAACAATCTGATTGGACACGCATGGGCGCGTCGCCCATGACCCCATGGGCAAGAAAGGATGATACCCATGCAGCAAGAAACCACGCTCAAGGTGATTTTTGATTGGTGTTTGGAACATTGGTCGTTCGTGCTGTTCGTCTTGGGGACGTTCGTACAGTTTACCCCCGCGATCAAGTGCAGTCCGTTCACGGCGATCTGCAAGTGGATTGGCAAAGCAGCTAACGGCGAAGTGCTTGAACGCATCGCAGGTCTGGAGAAACGAGCCGACGAGCAGCGCCATTCCATCGACGAGAATGAGATGGACCGCATTCGTTGGGAAGTATTAGACTTCGCCAACGATTGTCGGAACCACATCAAGCACACGAAGGACGAGTTCCAGCACATCATTTCCCTGAACGAGAAGTACCACAAATTGCTAAAAAAATACGGGGATGAAAATGGCGTGTTCGACGCCGAGTACAAATACATCCTCGAACTCTACCGCGAGTGCCAGCGAAACAACAGCTTTCTTTGAGAAAGGAAAATCCAATCCATTGAAGAATGGGCGGGCCGGAAACGGGGGCAACCCCGCTCTTTTTCATACATCACGCTTTTAGGAGGGAATACCATGTTGCTTGAAATGACCGACGTGATCCTGATTGCCCTGTTCATTGAGGCGATTGTCAATGCGCTCAAGCCCATCTGGACGAAGGGCGAAACCCAGCTGACGGTGAGCGAGTACGTCTCCATGGGGATGGGCGTCCTGCTGGCCGTGACGTGCAAGATCAATATGCTGGCCTATGTGGTGGACATCGCCTACCCGCTATGGGTGGAGTATGTGTTCTACGCCCTGACCGGCATTGCCATCGGACGCGGCACGAACTTCCTGTATGACCTGTGGAACAAGCTCAAGGAATGGCAAGGAGGCCATACCCTTCCCGGCGTAGCGGTTGAGGATGTCATGGAGCTGGACCACGAAGAACCTGATATGGAAATCACCCATTGGCCGCTTGAAATGATTGTCGGCTTTGCGAGAGCAAACGGTCTCGCCCTTCCTGACAACATGCCGACCGACGAACAGGCCGCCAGGAGATACCTGATCGACTACATGTTTCATGACGAGGAAACCGGCGCAGACACGGCGGAGGAAGTGGAGCAGAAGCAGCCGCCCGAAGCTGGCGACGCCGAGTAAAACCGGCGTCGCCTTTCTTATGACGGCATAGCGCGCACCCCCGGCATGCGAAATGGCCGGGGGTGATTTTATTTGGCCCTTTTGATTTGTCATATTACATGGGAGTGAAAACGCAATGAAAGCGGTGCAGCCGATCCGGGACATGGAAGTGCTGGACAAGTGCCTATCCATTGCCCGCGAACACGATAAAAACAGGAAAAAGGGAGAAGTCTGCTGGGAGCTGCTGCTGATCGTGGGCTTTAATACATCCCTGCGGATTTCTGACATCCGGCGTTTCAAGGTGAAGGACTTGCGTGGCAAGGATTACGCCGAGATCAGGGCGCAAAAGACTGGCAAGGAGGCCCGCATTCTTATCAATCCGCACGCAAGACGGGTGATCAATCGCCTGTTGGCCGGTCGTCCCGGGGACGAATACATCCTCCAAAGCAAGCAGCGGGACGCCGCCACGCACAAGGTACGCCCCATCACCCGGCAGCGGGCCTATCAGATCATCAACGCGATTGCCAAAAGAGCCGGGATTCAGGATCACATCGGCTGCCACACGCTGCGGAAGACCTTCGGCTATCACTATTACAAGATGACCGGCGACGTGGTGAGCCTGCAAAGGATTCTGTGCCATTCCTCCCGCCGGGAAACGCTGATCTACATTGGCGTGATCCAGGAGGAGATCGACGAAAGCCTCATGAAATTCAATCTGACGGGGAGGCGGTGAGCGTGCGCAACTGGGAAACGCAGCAAGACTTTTTTGACAACTGAAACACGATCTATCGGTTTGACGTTGACGTGTTTGCCACGCCGGACAATGCCGAATATTCTTCACCAAGTCAGAGGACGGGCTGAAACAGAAATAGAAGGGTCGCTTCTGAATGAATCTACCATGCCGTTTAGAAATCGACGCACGGGTGTGTAAGGCATACAAAACGGTTGCGGATGAGATGTATGGTCCTACTCCCGGCACGAACAGATACGGCATGGTGGCATGATTACTGCATGAAGGACAAGATTGTGTTCATTATGGGATGATTGAAGTTTGGGGATAGAAGAAATCATGCGCCGTTTCCTAGTACGGTCGTAACATTTGGAGAGAAAAAAATTTGTTTACATAATGGATAAACATAAGCAAGATAAAGCAAAAGACAATTGACGGCGGGGTAATACATACGCTATAATTAATATTGCCCTCCTAAGACAGCAGGCATTCAGCAAGCCCCGCCGAGGAGACTTATGTTAATATTGGGCTTGTTGTAGGCATACTGGGGTAGGACAGTATGCGTTTTTTGTTCATATTGAGTTCGCGCAGATGATCTGGCGCGCATCACGAGGACAGGAGGTATTGAATCCTG
>DVGZ01000015.1 GCA_018712435.1 Candidatus Caccousia avicola | reverse complement strand
AGGGTACATATCGAATATGACCTTGTTGGCTATATTCCCGTGGATGAACTGATAAAAGCGGAACAGGCATGACCGAAATCATGCCTGTTCCAAGAAATTCACATATTACTGTTTTACGACCACCGAGCATTGGCTGTGTTTTTCGATGTGCGCATCATTGCGTACTATTTCATTTATACACTGGCAGTGGCGGCAGCGGCGCGCTGCTCGGCAATATTCAGCACATGGTCGCCGATACGCTCAAAGTCGGTGAGCAGCTCGCTGAAGATGATACCGCCCTCATCGGAGCAAGTACCCCGGCGCATGCGATCCAACTGACTGTCGCGGAACTCACCGGTCATATCGTCAATCTTCTGCTCGAAGGAAGCGGCGCGCTCCAGCCAGCGGTCAACGTCGACGCCCGGCTCCGTCTCGAGAATGTCGATCGCTTCCAGACAGACATTCTGCATCTTGCGCAGTTCGGCGCGGGCATCCTCTGAAAAATGGATGTTCTTTCTCTTGAGAAGCTGGGTATATTCGCAGATATTCATGGCATGGTCGCCGATGCGCTCAATGTTGCCGGAAATCAGATAATACGCGCTGACGGCGGCGGAGTCCTTCTCGTTCGTCTCATTGACGATAACGTCCGAGATATACCGGCAGATCTCCTTGTTCAGAAAATCAATATATTCTTCCGTTTCCTCGGCCTGTTCCAGACGGCGGGGATCCACAGCCAGAACAGCCTCAAAGGCAAGATCCACATTCTGACGCGCCATGCCGAGCATGCGGCTGATCTCCTGACGGAGCTGGTTGACGTACATGGCGGAGAAGCCGATCGGATGCTCCTGACGCGTGAGCGCCGGGCCGGGCACGAGATAGGCCAGATGCATGCCTTCCTTCTCGTTCTCATTGCGATCCGGCAGGATGCGCATGGCAACCTTGACCAGCAGCGTGCCGAACGGCAGAAGGATCAGCGTCGTGACAATGTTAAACAGCGTGTGCATGTTGGCGATCTGGGAATCCGGGCTTCCGGGTGTGAAGGAAGCCACCAGATCCGTCAAAGGAGTCGTCATGCAGATGATCGTGAACAGCACAGTGCCGAACAGGTTGAACATCAGATGAATGATGGTGGTGCGCTTCGCGTTGCGGGAGGTGCCGAAGGAAGCCAGCACCGCCGTGATGCAGGTGCCGATATTCTGGCCGAACAGGACGTATACAGCCGAATCCAGCCCGACAATCCCGCCGGCCGCCATGGCCTGCAAAATGCCGACGGAAGCCGAGGAGGACTGAATGACAGCTGTGAACAGCGTGCCCGCCGCAATGCCGACAAGCGGGTTCGAGAAGGTGCTCACCATCTCCACAAAGGCGGGCCACTCGCGCAGCGGCTCCATGGAAGAGCTCATCATCTCCATGCCGATGAACAGCACGCCGAGTCCTGCCAGAATGTTTCCGTAATGGTGAATCTGCGGTTTCTTGAAGAATACGACCATCGCCACGCCCACGAACGCGAAAAGCGGGGCAAGCTGGCCGATATCGAGCGCGATCAGCTGACCGGTGATCGTGGTGCCGATGTTCGCGCCCATGATGATCCACACTGCCTGGCGCAGCGTCATCATGCCGGAGTTGACAAAGCCGACGACCATGACGGTCGTGGCGGAGGAGGACTGAATGACGGCGGTGATACCCGCGCCGACCAGCACTCCAAGAAAACGATTTGCCGTGAGTTTTTCCAGGATCCGCTTCATCCGGTTGCCGGCCGCGGCCTCAAGACCGGAGCTCATCATCTGCATGCCGTACAGGAACAGCGCCAGACCGCCCAGGAGTCCAAGGACAATGCTCACATCCACAATATTCCCTCCGTTTTTCCGGCGGCCCCGCAGATCTCGCCGCTTCCCCGCCGCCATTCCGGCACGGGCTGCGCTCCGCCTTTACCTTGTCTTTACACATTCTTTTCTTACCCTTTTAGTATATCCAATTTCAAAAGAAAGCGTCAACGGACTTTACGAGAACTTTACAAATACTTTTCCCGTCTTTGACAATTTACGACGGATTCCTCCCCTTTTCCCGCGCCCAAAACCGCATTGACGCGGCGGGTGCGCACTGCTATACTGGGAAAGGAGCGTTTTCCGGGAAATTCTTCCGGAAGGCCAAAGGAGGAATCATTGCCATGCTCACCCTTTCCATCTCGCAGAATTATCTGCTGATTCCCGTCAAGCTGGGAGCGGAAAAGCAGCTTCTCACCGTCTTTTCCGCACAGGACAAGGAAAAAAAGCTCTACGAGTTTGAAGTTCCCTTCCCGCGCGGCGGGGAAGCGCCGGACTGGTTTGCCGCCATCCCGATGCGCCGTCACCGGGGCGAAACGCTGCTGCTGTGCGCTCCCATCCCCGACGAGGAGCTTTCCGCCGTGCGGCAGGCGGAGAATCGCCCGGAGCCAGCGCCCGGCCGTCCGATCGTGCACTTCGCTCCCGAACACGGCTGGATGAACGATCCCAACGGCCTTGTCCGGCTGGCCGACGGCACGGCGCGCCTGTACTGCCAGTATCACCCCTTCGGCGTAGAATGGGGCATGATGCACTGGGGCTCCGCCAAAAGCCGCGATCTCCTGCACTGGGAGACGGGAGATATCGCCCTTTTTCCGGATGAAGCAGGCACCATGTTCTCCGGGTGCGGCTGGCGCGACGCGGAAAACGCCGCCGGATTCGGCCCGGACGCGCTTCTGTTCTATTACACCAGCGCGGGCGGCACGGACGCGCCCTGGTCGCGCGACGGCGTGTTCACCCAGCGGCTGGCTGTGAGCACGGACGGCGGGGAAACGCTCGAAAAGCAGCCCGGCCTGCTCCTGCCCAATCTGGCCCACGCGAACCGCGATCCCAAGGTGTTTTATCATGCGCCGTCGGGAGCATACTGCATGGCGCTGTACCTTTCGGAGAACGATTTCGCCCTTTTCCGCTCGCCGGATCTGATTCACTGGGAGCAGACGCAGTTTCTCACCCTGCCCGAGATGTGGGAATGTCCCGACCTGTTCCCGCTTTCCGTGGACGGGGAGGAAAAATGGGTGTTCTGGAGCGCGGACGGCTACTACGCCGTCGGCTCCTTCGACGGATGGCGCTTCACCCCTGAACAGCCGGTGCGCATGGCCTACGGCAACCGGATTCCCTACGCGGCGCAGACCTTCCCGCGCGAGGAAGGCCGCGTGCTCTCCGTCGCGTGGCTGCGCCTGCCAAACGCCGGACGCGGCTACACCGGTGTGATGGCCCTTCCCGCCGAGCTGAGCCTTGTGCGCGACGGGGAGGGCTGGGCCCTGCGGATGCACCCGTGCCGCGAGCTTTTCTCCGCGCTGCGCGAAATGCCCGAGGGAAAAGCGCCGGACGCGCCGTGGCTTCTGTGCTCCACCATCCCGGCGGACGCGGGACGCGCGCACCTCTCGTTCCCCGGCGGGGAGATCGTTCTGGACATGGACGCGGGCACGGGACGCTTCGGCGAAACCGATCTGGCCTTCGCGCCGAAGCAGCCGCTTTCCCTCTCTCTGCTGGCCGACCGCGCCGTCTTTGAGCTGACGCTGGCGGATGGCGCCTTCTGGGCGCCGGAGCAGAACCTTTCCCCCACGCTCGCCGGAACGCCGGAAGTAACCGGAGGAAACGGCGCAGCTATTCCGTTCACACTCCGCGCGGTGGAATAATTTCCCCGTACTGTGAGTTTATCACGGAACTTTTTTGAAAAAACGGCTATACTAACAGCACAATCCAAAAACACCCCGACAAGACAACAACGCAGGAGGTAACGATACAATGGCAGTTATCACTTTGACAAAAGATAATTTTCAGGCGGAGGTTCTCTCCTCCAACGTTCCGGTTCTCGTGGATTTCTGGGCTTCCTGGTGCGGCCCGTGCCGCATGGTCTCCCCGATCGTCGATGAGGTCGCGGAGGAGTCCGACGGCAGCTACAAGGTCGGCAAGGTGAACGTCGACGAGCAGCCCGAGCTCGCCGCCCAGTACGGCGTGATGAGCATCCCGACGCTTCTCGTGATCGAGAACGGCAAAACCAAAACCTCGTCCGTGGGCGCTCGTCCGAAGGACGCGATTCTCGCCATGCTTCGCTGATTACAACTGTTCCCTGAAAGAGCTTTCCCATACAACGGAAAAAGACCCGCACAGAACCATTTTCCCGGTTCGATGCGGGTCTTTTTCTGTTTTGCTTCTTATTCGTACCGCAGCGCTTCGATCGGATCGAGCTTCGCGGCCTTGTTCGCGGGGTAGTAGCCGAAGAACACGCCGATCAGCATCGAGAACGTCACCGCCACCACGATCGCCGTGACGGAAGGCGGAGCGGGCTGTTCGAGCAGCATCCCGCCGAGCGCGCCCAGTCCCGCGCCCACGAGAATTCCCAGCACGCCGCCGATGATGCAGATGATCGTCGACTCCACAATAAACTGCATGCGGATCGCGCTGTCCCGCGCGCCGAGCGCCTTGCGGATGCCGATCTCGCGCGTGCGCTCCGTGACGGACACCAGCATGATATTCATCACCCCGATGCCGCCGACGAGCAGCGAGATCCCCGCGATGACGGCAATCGCGATGGAAAGCGTGCTCATCATCGAGTTGACCTGATCGAGCATGGAGTCCATGCTCTGCGTCATGCACTGCATGTTCGGGTTGCCGGCGTAATACCGCTGGTTGAAAAAGTCCTGTGTGCGCACGGAGAAATCGCGGTAATCCACGCCCTCCTTGGCCGCCACGGTAAATTGCAGGTAGCCGGAGGGATAATAATCCTTATATTCATACGCCGCCGTCAGCGGCACATACGCTTCGGTGGCCAGTCCCGTGCCGAACATCATCATGCTCTCCTGCTGCTCGGGCGAATCGTACACGCCCACAATGCGCAGCGTCTCCATGCCGTTCGGCAGCTCCACGCGCAGATCCTGCCCCACGGCCGTCTCGTTCGGAAAAAGATCGTTCGCCAGCTTTTCCGAGATGACGATCACGCTTCCGCCGCGCGCTACATCCTGATCCGTGATGAACCGTCCCTGGATCATATCGATCGTGCCGCTGCTGCTGGCCTGGGCATAGCCCGCGTTCACGCCGGTGACGTTCACCTCATAGGAGCGGTGGCGTTTTGTCACCGTACCGCTGCCGACGGATTCGCTCAGCGAGATCGCTTCGATCTCCGATGCGAACCGCTCCTGATAGACCTCCAGCATTTCCTCGGTAAACATATCCTCCTGCGTATAAACCGCGCCCGCTGTGAAATCCTTTGGATAGACCATGACGGACACCTTGTTCACACCGATGCCGGAGAGTGTCCCGCTCACCGCGCCTGTCATCGCGTCGCCCACGCTCATGATCGCGATCACCGACCCGATACCGATGATGATACCGAGCATCGTAAGCAGGGAGCGCATCTTGTTGCTGACCAGACCCGCGAGGGCCTGCCGCACGCTTTCCACGAAAGTCACGGCTGCGCCACCCCCTTTCCGGCCCGCTCCCCGACGATGTTGCCGTCGCGCAGGGTGAGGATCCGCTCCGTCTCCTCGGCCAGCTCGTTGTTGTGGGTGATGAGGACGATCGTTTTCCCCTGCTCCCGGTGGAGACGGTGGAAAATATCCATCACCAGCCGCCCGGTGGAGGAATCGAGCGCGCCCGTCGGCTCGTCCGCGAGGATGATGGCCGGGTCGTTTGCCATGGCGCGCGCAATGGCCACGCGCTGCTTCTGACCGCCGGACAGCTCGTTCGGGCGGTGCTTCGCGCGATCGCCCATGTCCACCAGCTCCAAAAGCTCCATGGCCCGGCGGGTGCGCGCGGCGCGCGGCACGCCCGCGTACATCATCGGCAGCTCCACGTTTCCGAGCGCCGTGGAACGCGGAATCAGGTTGAAGGTCTGGAACACAAAGCCGATTTTCTCATTGCGGATCTCAGACAGGCGGTTGCTGCTCATCTCCGTCATGGGCACGCCGTCGAGCGTGTATTCCCCCGCCGTCTGATGGTCGAGCGCCCCGATGATATTCATGAGCGTCGATTTGCCCGAGCCGGACGCGCCGACGATCGACACAAACTCCCCCTCGCGGATGGTCAGGTCAATCCCGTGCAGGATTTCCAGCTCGTTCGGCGTGCCGAGATAAAAAGATTTCACGATCCCGCGCATCTCGATGACGGGCTCGCCTCTCGCCGCGCTCACAGTCCGGCCCCCATCATCTGATCCATCAGCTCGCCGGAGGACGCGGTTTCGCTGGATCCATCCGCGAACGAGGGTACGATTCTCTGTCCCGCGACGGCCCCGTCCGCGTTTGCGAGAACGATCGTCCCGGCCGACAAGCCTTCGCCCGACACCTCGACGGTGAGATCGCCTTCCAGCCCGAGCGTCACGGGGATCTCCTGCACAAGATAGGTACCGTCGCCCTGATCCACGGCGGCATACACCACGTCCTCGCCGCCGCTGCCCACGCCCAGCGCTTCATACGGCACGGCGAGCACATCCTTGTGCTCCTCCACCACGATATCCGCCTTCGCGGACATGCCGATGCGCAGCGGGGTGTCCGTTCCGTCCACGGTCACGGTCGCGGCATATTCCACGTTTCCGCTGCTGGTCGAACCAGCCGCCGCTGTCGTGGTGGCCGCCGGGGCGATCGACGTCAGTTCCCCGGAAAAGCTCTGGTCCTCGAGCGCGTCGGCCCGCACGCCGGCCTTCATGCCTTCCCCGACGATTCCCACGTCGTATTCCTTGATCGAAATATCAACCTCCAGACGCGACGTATCCTCAATGACAAAGAGCACGCCCGCCGGCGCGCCGCCCTCGGAGACGTTCACCGCCGTGACAGTGCCGGAAACGGGAGCGGTCACGGTGCAGTCCAGAATCTGATCCTCGAGCGACGCGATTTTCATCTCCTGCACGCGCGTGTCGGAGGACGCGCGGTTCGCGTTCAGCGCGGCGCGCTGATCCTCCAGCCCCTGGCGCACGCTCGTCTCGGCGGCCTGCTGGCTGACCAGAGCGTTGTCATAGGCGATCTGCGCCTCCTCCAGCGCTGTGGAATACTGGGCCAACTGATCGTCGACGGCGGCCTGCGCCAGCTCCAGCGACTTCCGCGCGGAATCGCGGCTCGTGCACGCGTCCTCATACGCTTCACGGATGGAGAGCAGCGACTGTCCGCCGTAGGCGGTCGAGCTGTCCGTCTCGTAGCTTTGCAGATCCTGCTGGGCAAAGTCAAAGCTCTGCTGAAGGCTTTGCAGCTCCACCTTCGCGAGTTCCAGCTCGGTTTTCAGCTGCTGATTCTGCGGATCCTGTTCCAGCTGGTCCGTCAGCGAATTGACCTTACTCTGCGCCGCGTCGCGCTCCTTTTTCAGGTTGCTCGCGTTCAGGCGAAGCTCGCGGTAGGTATCTCCCACCTCCTGCTTGGCCTTGTCGTATGTTTCCTCCGCGCGCTGAACACGCAGATTCGCCTGTTCCAGCGCTTCCTCCGCCTGCACCAGCTGGCTGTTCATGCCGTCGTCGATGTCGGCGCGGGCGCTGTCGTAGTCCGACTGCGCCTTTTCCAGCGCGCGCAGGGCGCTTTCCGTCGCGGTGCGGGCGCTGTTGACGGTGGTGTTCAGGCCGTTGTCCAGATTTTCCACCGCGTCCTGATACTGCTTTTCACTCGCGGAAATATTCTGCGCCGAGCTGTTTTTCGAGACGGAAAGCGAAACCTTCTGCTTTTCCAGCGATTCTTCCAGCGTCTCGCTGTCAAGCTGGCATAAAATCGCGCCCGCCTCCACATAATCGCCCACTTCGACGTGAAGATCCTTCACCACGCAGCCGCTCACATTCGTATACACATTGGTGGTGGAAGCGCTTTTCACGGTACCGGAAGCCGTCACGGTGCTTTGCAGCGTGGTCGGCTCCAGCGTCAGGCACGAGACCGCGACCGGTACGGAGCTTTTTCGCGCCGAGGAGATCGCCTGTAAGCCCGCCAGGCAGATCGCCAGCACCAGCACGCACGAAATCACCGCCACGGTCCCTTTTTTCTTTTTTCTCATCTTTCCCCATTCCTCTTTTCCAGCCGCAGGACGCGGCAAACAATTCCGAATCATTCTTTATTATAAATGCCGCTTTTCCAAAAAGTATGAACCATTTGCGAACAGACGCGGAAAAACTCCTGTCAAAACGGCTGTTTTCCACTCCTTGTATTGCACGGATCAATGTGCTATAATGCGATCAATATTCTCCGGACGGCGACAAGCCGCCCGGATCGGAGGAGGATTTGTGTGAACGTTTTGGTCATCGGCAGCGGCCGCCTGGGGCGTTATCTCGCGGACATGCTGGACCGGGAAGGACACGACGTTGCGATCATCGACGAGAACGCCGACAACTTCCGGCAGCTCGACAAGGATTTCAGCGGCATCACGGTGGAGGGCGTCCCCATGGACATGGAGGCGCTCAAAGAGGCCGGGATAGAAAGCTGCGACGCTGTCGCCGCCGCCACGCCGGACGACAATTTGAATATCACCGTTTCCCAGATCTCGCGCGAGTTCTTCGGCGTGAAGAATGTGGTCGCCCGTATCAGCGACCCGGCGCGCGAGCAGGTGTTCAAAAAGCTTGGTCTCAAAAGCATCTGCCACACGAAATGGGCGGGCGAGGCCATGTTCAACGCGCTGGTGCGCCCGTGGGACGACCGCCATCTGACCATTGAGACGGCGACGATGGGCTTCCGCAGTTATCTGGTGGAAAAACGCGACTGGAACTGCACCGTGGACGAGATTCCCCAGAAGCCCGGGGAGGTCCCCTTCGCCATCATCCACCGGGACGGCTCCACCGAATTCTGTTATCATCACCTCGCCCTCCTCACAGAGGGCGACAAGGTCATCTTTTCCCGCATTGAGGACTGAGAAAGCCGCGAGCCGGGAACACACGGCCGCGCACCGCTGAGAGAGGAAGGAAAACCGATTATGAGGATCGTTATCACAGGCGGCGGAAAGCTGGGCGCGCATCTGGCGGAAAACATGCTGGAGAGCAAGCACACCGTCCACCTGATCGAGCGCGACAAGTACCGCTGCCGCCGTCTGGCAAACAAGCTGGACGCGGAGATCATCTGCGGCGACGGAACCGAGCTGGAAACGCTCATGGACGCGGAAACGGAGGACGCGGACTGCTTCATTGCTGTGACCGGCAGCGATCAGGACAACCTGGTTGCCTGCCAGCTGGCCAAAAAGCAGTTCCGCGCGAAAAAGGTCATCGCCCGCGTCAACAACCCGCGCAACTCCGAAGCCATGCGCGCTTTCGGCGCGGACATCGCCGTGAGCAGCACGGAGGTCATCACCAACCTGATTGAGCAGGAGGTGGACGTGGCGGAGCTGCATCTGCTCGCCACGCTGAACAAGGGCCGCGCCGGGATCTGCGCCATCACCCTGCCCGACGACACCGCTCTGCGCCGCCGCACGCTCAACGAAATCTCTCTGCCCGAGGGAACGCTGATCATCTCGATCGTGCGCAACGACACGCTGATCATCCCGAACGGCTCGACCACCATGGAGCCGCGCGACGAGGTTGTGGCGGTATGCACCGCGGGATCGCAGAAGGAGCTTCTGCGGATTCTTTCCGGCCGCTCGCCGCGATCGGGGAAGGATTAAAAAAGAATACGAAAAGAGAGCGCCTGCGTGGACATTCCGCGCAGGCGCTTTGCTTTCCGAAACATTTTTTGCGCAGAAACCAAATGTTTTTTGCCTGGAGAAAACCGTCCGGAAAAATCGCTGCGCTCTTTTCCTGCCCTTTTCTGGCTTCGCACGCTTTCTTGAAGGGGGTTCCACCCCCTTCACCCCCGCAAAGTCTCCGCTCCCGCTCCGGTCGGCGCCTTGTTTGTGTGCCACCGGCACACGGCGCCCTTTTGAAAAAGGCTTGAGCGAAAACTTCATGTTTGAAATGCCGTATGAAATTTCCTTCTCCCGCATAAGCATGAAAGAAAACATGCAAAAGCGGGGGGATCTCCTTTGAAGGTGATGATATTGGCGGGCGGCTTCGGAACGCGGATCGGAGAGGAAAGCCGCCTGCGTCCCAAGCCGATGATCGAGGTCGGCGGCGAACCGGTGCTGTGGCACCTGATGCGCTATTTTTCCGCCTACGGACACCGGGAATTCATCGTGTGCTGCGGGTATCTTGGTCATGTCATCAAGGAATATTTTCTGCATTACCGGATGCACCGATCCAGCGTGACGTTTGACTTTTCGCGCGGCGGGGAAATGACGCTGCACGGCTGCGCGGCGGAGCCGTGGCGTGTGACGCTGGCCGATACCGGCACCGGCACGCTCACGGGAAGCCGCGTGCGCAAGGCTGCCGCGTTCACGGACGGCGAGCCGTTTTTTCTCACCTACGGCGACGGGCTCGCGGATGTGGACTTAAACGCCCTGCTCGCTTTCCACCGCCTGTCCGGGGCTGAAGTGACACTCACGGCGGTACAGCCGGGCGGGCGCTTCGGCGCGCTCGAAATTGACGACAACCGCCGCGTGCGCGCTTTCCGTGAAAAATCCCCGGAGGACGGCGGCTGGATCAACGGCGGCTTTCTTGTGGTGGAGCCGGAATTTCTGCGCCGCATCCCGGAGGGGGACGACTGCTCGCTGGAGCGCGGGCCGCTCACGGAGCTGAGCCGCGAGGGAAAGCTGGCCGCTTATCTGCACCGCGGCTTCTGGCACTGCATGGACACACAGCGCGATCGGGAATCATTAGAACGGCTGTGGCAGAGCGGCGCGGCCCCGTGGAGCATCGGGAGGGACGAACCATGAAAGTAAGCGTCATTGTTCTCACCTGCGATCGGGAGCACTGGATCGGGCGGTCGATCCGCAGCATTCTGCGGCAGGATTTCCCGGATTTTGAGTTGCTCGTGGTGGACAACGGCTCGCGCGACGCTTCCGGATTGATCGCCGCCGAATACGCGCGCCGGGATCCGCGCGTGCGCGTCCTGCGCCGGAAACGGGGCACGATCAGCGCCGGGCGCAACGCCGGGCTGGACGCGGCGCGCGGCGAGTGGATCGCCTTCTTTGACGACGACGATACCGCCGAGCCGGATTTTCTCTCGTTCCTCGTCTCGCTCGCGGAGGAGACAGACGCGGACGCTGCCGCGTGCGGCTCGTGGAAGGAGGTGGACGGCGCGCATCTGCCGAATTTCATCGAGGACCGCCGCCTGCTTCTGACGCCGGAACAGGCCGTGCTGGAGCTTCTTCTGCGCCGCCGCTGCAATGCCGCCACGCCCACCAAACTGTTTCGCCGCTCGCTCTTTTCGGAGCACCGCTTTCCCGAGCGCGCGCGGTACGACGATATCGCCGTGGTGTACCGGCTGTTTGCGTCCGCGCGGCGCGTGGCCTTCCATAACCTGCCGAAATACTGCTTCATGCGCCACGGGGGAAATTCCTCGGCCTTCACGACAAACGATCGCCTGCTGTCCCCCGCCCAGCTGCGGGAATATTTCGCGGCCTTCCACGAGCGCACCCGCTGGCTTTCCGAACGTCTGCCGCGCCTTTCCGCGTTTGCGCGGTACGCGGAATACTCCTACTATCTCTCGATGTTCGCCAAGCTGACGCGCACTCATCTGCCGGACTGCGAACCCGAACGGCGCTGGCTGGCGGATACCCTGCGGGAAGCGCTGCCGTGGCTCGAACCCTGCCCATGGCTTCAGGACTTCGAGCGGGCGCGGCTGTGCCTGCTGCCCCGGAAAGGAGGGCGGTGACATGGCAAGAACCGCTTTTCTGACACGGGCGTACAACGCCGCCCCGTTTCTTTCGGAGGCCGTGGAAAGCGTACTGCACCAGACGGACGGCGACTTTGTGTATTTCCTCTGCGACAACGGCTCCACGGACGGCACCGGCTCGCTGGTGCGTTCCTTCGCCGCGCGTGACCCGCGCATTGTGCCGATCGCATGGGAGAAAAACTCCCCATTGGAAAGTATGAACTTGCTTCTACAGCGAGTATACGAAAGCGGATGCGAATACTTCGCCGTGCTGGACGCGGACGACGCTTACGAGCCGGAATTTCTGCGCACAGGGATCGCGCGGCTGGAAGAAACCGGCGCGGATCTCTTTCTCTGCGGCTCCCGGTTTTTTTCGCAGGACGGCCCGCGCGGGCAGCGCGCCCTCCCGGAGCCGGTGACAATCGACCGGGCGGAGTTCGGCGCGTGGTTCCCGCCGCTGCACACACATCTGCGCGCCTACTGGGCGAAGCTGTTCCGGCTTTCGGTGCTGCTCCATCCGCCGCTCTTTGTGGACAACAGCCTGTTTTACGGGAGCGACACGGTGTTTCTGCTGGACGCTTTCGCCCGCTGCCGCCGCGTGACCGGCACGCCGGAGCTGCTGCACCGCTACCGGCTGCACGGCTCCTCGGACTCGCACCGCCTGCTGCCGGGCCGCTTTGAGGACGACAAACGCCAGCACGCGCGCACCGTGGGGATACTGCGGGAAAACGGCTGGTTGACGGACGAAAACCGCCTGTTTCTCGCCCGCGTGTTCCTCAACGCCTGCGCCGACACCGCCTTTTTAGCCATACATCAAAAAGAGCTTTCCACGCGCGCGGCTGTATTGGGGGAGATCTTTTCCTCGCCGGAGCTGCACGCGGCCTGGGAGCGTCTGCTGCGGGAAGCGCCGCAGGCCCCGGAGCACGACCGGATCCGTGCCACCGCGCAGGCAGGCTTTGTCTCCCTGCGCGCGCCGCTGGTGCCTGGGCCGGGTGAGGAACCCCCGCCGGACGAGGACGCTCTGCGCGCCGCTCTCGTTCTGCGGGACGCGGCTCCCTACTGCGAAAGCCGCCTGCATCACGCCGAAGCGCTTTTGCTGCTCTCCGTCTACGCCCGCCGCGCGGGAGACGACCGGGTTTCCCGTCTGGCCGCGCGCGAGCTGGCGGAGAGCGGCGATCTGCCGGATAAGGAGGGATTGTTTTGACCACCGCGAAAATTCTGGAATTCTTTTTGACCACCCGCTGCACACTCAACTGCAAAATGTGCCTGTGCGCCATCCCATACCAGCCCATCAAGCGCGACACGCCCAAGGAGGAATTATTCCGCCACTTCGCGCTCGCGTTCCCGCTGTACGACGAAATCGGCCGGGTGGAGCTGATCGGGGGCGAACCAATGCTGCACCCCGATCTGCCGGAAATCGTGCTGGAGCTTCTGAAATATCGCGACAAATTCAAAAAGATCCGCATCACAACCAACGGGACGATCGTTCCCTCTCCCGCTCTGATTGACGCTGTGCATCAGGCGCAGGCCGCCGGGCTGGAATTTGATTTTCTCGTGGACGATTACGGCCCCCTGTCCCACAAGCTTTCGGAGATCCGGGACGTTCTCGCCCGCGAGCACATTGACTGCCGCGTGGACTGCTACACCGGGGACGACCAGCGCGGCAACGGCTGGCTGTGCTACGGCGATTTCACCCTGCGTGAACACGAGACGGAGCAGCAGCTGTGGGAAAAATTCTCCCACTGTCTCTGCCCAAAGCTGCAATTCCACGACACGCACGACGGCGTGATCTACAGCTGCGTTTACGCGATGACGGGCGTATTGCTTGGGAAATTTTCGCTCCGGGATGGGGAATTCGTGGATCTCAAGGATTCCTCGAAATCCGACGCGGAGAAAAAGCGCATCCTTGAAACCTTCCTGAAGCACCCGACCGAGGCCTGCCGCTACTGCGACAGCTTCCGCGAGGATTCGCCGCGCTTCCCTGCCGCCGAGCAGCTTCCCCGAGGGGAGGGATCGGCATGCTGACGCTGCGCCGTCTGGCCGTCATCCCGACGCTGCGGTGCACGCTCCGCTGCCGCCTGTGCTGCAACAGCGTCCCGCTCTACCTGAATCCGCCCTTCCTGCCGGAGCGCGAGGTTGCCTCCGACATTCACGCCGCCTTTTCCCTCGTGGATCGGATCGAGTGGATCCAGCTCGTGGGCGGGGAAATCTTCCTGTACCCCAAGCTTGCGTATCTGATCGACGCAATCCGCGAGCACCGATCCCAGTTTGACCGCCTGATTCTCATGACAAACGGCACGCTCCTGCCGCCGCCCGGCGTGCTGGACGCGCTGGTTGCCCTCGGCCCGGACTGCGAGGTGCAGATCAGCGACTACGGCCCGCTGTCCCGGCGCGTGCGCGAGTTGGAAATGCTTCTGGCCGCGCACGGGATCCCCTCGCAGACCAAGGTGTTTTACGGCGACATGCAGCACTACGGCGGCTGGGTCGACAATACCAGCTATGACGATCGGCACTGGTCCGATGAGCAAATCAAGGACATTTTCGGAAACTGCTGGCAGATCAAAATGCGCAATTATCACATGTACGAGGGCAAGCTGCACGCGTGCATCCGCTCTCTGTTCGGGCTGGATCTCGGGAAAATCCCCGTGCCGCCGGAGGAATATGTGGACGTGCGCGATCTCTCGCAGAGCCGGGAGGAAAAGCGGGCCGCGCTTGCACGGCTGGCGGATCGTCCGCTGGCGGCCTGCCGGTACTGCGGCGGCTTCGACACGCTCCGCGCCGAGCGGTTCCCGGCGGCGGAGCAGCTTCCATGATTGCACAGCGCCCGCTCGGGCGGACGGGGATTTCTCTCTCCGTGCTCGGCGCGGGAACGACGCGCTTTCCCTCCGCCGACCTGCGCGACGCGGAGGGGCTGGATCGCTGCGCGGCCCTGCTGGCCCGGGCGGTGCGGTACGGGGTGAACTACATCGACAACGCGTTCAGCTACGCCGAGGGGCACAGCGAGGAGATTGTGGCGCGGCTTTTGCGTCTCGTTCCCCGGGAGAGCGTGCACATCGCCGTCAAGTCGAATTCCGGCTCCGACCCCACGGCGGATGATGTGCTCCGGCGCGTGGAGGGCGGTCTGCGCCGCACGGGCGCGGCATATTTCGATTTTCTCTACCTGTGGAGCGTACTGGACGCGGAGCAGCTCGCTTTCCTCCTGCGTCCCGGCGGGCCGTATGAGGGCGCGCTGGAAGCAAAAAAACGGGGCTGGGTGCGGCATCTGCTGGTTTCCAGCCACGCCCCCGCGCGCGACGCGGAGCAGATTGTGGACTGCGGCGCGTTCGAGGGGATTCTGCTCTCCTACAACCTGATGAGCCGCACGGAGACGGGGCCTGTCATCGACCGGGCGGCGGCGCGCGGGATGGGCGTGCTCATTATGAACCCGCTGGGGGGCGGCATCCTTCCGCAAAATGAAACGCTCTTTTCCGGGGCTCGTCTGCCGGGGGACGTCTCCACGGCGGAAGCGGCGCTTCGCTTTGCGGCAAGCCGCGCCGGGGTGACGTGCGTGCTCGCAGGGCTTTCCGGCGCGCGGGATCTCGATCAGGCAATCCACGCCTTTGACGGCTGGGAACCGGACGACGCGGAGCGAAACGCGCGTGAAAAAGCCGCATCGAGTGCCGCGTCCCTTCCGGGGCTCTGCACAGGATGCGGCTATTGCCGTTCGGCCTGCCCGCTCGGGCTTCCCATTCCCGAGTGGATGCAGTCGTATCATCAAAAGCTTTTGCGCCTGCCGCGCGAGCTGTACGGGCTGACGGAGCCGGAGGAGATCGAGCGCGCCGCCGTGCTCGGGCGGCTGATTCAGGGCTTCTCGATCCTTCCCGCGTCCGGGGAAAGCCCGTGCGTGGGGTGCGGGAAATGCGCGTCGGTGTGCACGCAGCACCTGCCGATCCCCCAGCGGATCGCGGAGCTGTACTCCATGATCCGTGCGTCGCACGCCAGCGAAGCGGATCGCCGGGAACGCCTTTCCTCCCTTTTGCGGGGACACGGGTTCCGGCGCGTCGCGTTCTGGCCCGCCTCGGGCACAACATCCTTTGTCCTGCGGGAATACCGGCGCTTGTTCGGCGAACCGGACTTCGAGCCGCTGTTCTTCGACTCCTCGCCCGCCGCCGGAACACTCGACGGCCAGCCCGTTTACGGCCCTCAGGACCTCGCCCGGTTACGTCCCGACTGTGTGCTTGTGGCAAGCTTCCGGTTCCGCAAGGTCATCCGCGAAGCGGTGGAACCGCTTGTGCGCCCGCTGGGAATCCCTCTGCTGTGTCTGCATCAGGACGGCGACGCGCCGTGGGTGTTTTAGGCTTTGTGGGCTCTTACCCCTTCAGCCCGTGCTCCTGACGCTCCATGTTCTCCACAACCACATCGAAAATGTCACCCTTGGAAGCGCAGTATTCGAGCACCTTCCACGGCGTGTTGGTGTGGAAATGAATCTTGATCAGCTCCTCGTCCCCGGCGGCAATGAGACAGTCGCCGGGGATGTTTTGCTGAATGTAATCGTGGATCTCGTCCTCGTCGAGGTTTTCTCCCTCGATTAAAAGCTGCGTATCAAATTGAAATTCCAGCATCTTCGTTTCCTCCCTGCATCTTGCTTTTATTATTCACGGGTTTTCTTGTCCCGCAGCCACTCTGTCAACGCATTTTCACAACAAGAAAAATTGCAATATGTACGCCGAACAAGTTGTGTCTCTTTTTGATGCGTGTATATTTTTTCGGCACGATCCAAAATTTTTTGCTTAATGGTCAGACAAAAGCGATATTCCTTTTCAAACAAATCCTGATACCGCTTATCCTCTAACTGGTCAAAAATAATTCTGTCATAAGAATCAGGCGGAACAGGGATCATTTTCTTCAGATCCAGCACCGTCCGGATTAAGCGGAATCAACGTATAGTCATTGAGATTTGTTGTATTGGCTATCTGATAATAGAAAGGTTTGAA
>DVGZ01000105.1 GCA_018712435.1 Candidatus Caccousia avicola | reverse complement strand
ATCTGACAACGCAGATCAATATGTCGCTGGATCGCAGTATCCGAAGCGCGGAAAGCCTCAGCACGATCCATATTCTGAACAACGATGTACGCAAGATCCTTACCACGGATTTTTCCAAATCCCTGAGCGACTATTATCCCGGCGTGCAGACCATGCAGGCCCAGATCGCGCAGGCGAATCTGCTGAATACCGATGTGATTGTCGCCATGTTTATCAATAAATACGGGTATGTGTTCGATTACAACTTCAACACCTATTCGGATTACCGAAACATCTTTGACAATATCGACGAGTGGGCGGAGCTGGCCCGGCAAAGCTCCCGCTCCACCTACGTCGCTCCCATCTGGCAATCCAAGCGTACAGGGATTGCCTATTCCAATATCCTGCCGATTGTCAAAATCCTCAAAGATCCCGACGACTTTTCCGAAATCGGTGTATTTGGAGTGGGGATCAATTTTGACTCCGTGACGGAAATCATCTCCTCCTCGCAGCTTTCCACCAGCGTGATTATTTTGTTTAATGAGAACGACGAGCCTTTTTACTCCTCGGACGAACAAGTTCTGTCCGAGGAACACGGAGAGTTTCTTGCGGAGCTGCAAACGTGCAGCCGTGAGGTGACGGAAAAGGACGACAGCTTTTTCTGCCACATCGATGTCGGCGGATATGACTATTCCGTCAACACCGTATACAATTCCGTGACCGGCTGGAAGATCGTCCATGTCCTTGACAATTCGATCGTCACCGAAGCTTCACGCACCAATTTGCAGCGTCTGGCGCTTGTCTTTTGCGCCGTTGCCCTGCTCGCTCTTTTGCTCGCTTTTTATATTTCCCAGCAGCTTTCCAAAAGCATTCTCTCCCTGTGCAAACAGATTGACGCCTGCGAGGGCGGCACGATCCCGCAGATCAATCTCACCACCCAGCTGCTTTCCAACAAGGATTTCAACCAGATTGTAAACAGCTACAACCGCTTGAATCAGCGTCTGACGGAGAGTCTTCGGGAAAATTATACGATCCAGCTGAACGAAAAACAGATGCGTCTGCGAATGCTTCAGGCGCAGATCAACCCGCATTTCCTCTACAATACGCTGAATCTGATCAGCTCCATCGCCAACATCCGGGACGTTCCGGAGATCCGCACCATCTCCGACGCGATTTCCGATCTTCTTCGCTATAACCTCAAATCAGGGCCGATTGTGCGGCTTAAAGAGGAAATTGAACAGATCGGCCGGTATATCACCATCCAGCAGATTCGTTTTCCCGATCGCTTTGTTTATGAATGTATTTTGCCGCGTGAGTTGGAGGATATCGCCGTTCCCGTCTGCATTTTGCAGCCGCTTGTGGAAAATATCGTGGTTCACGGCTTTGACGAAAAGGAGAGCGGCGGTTCCATTCTGATCAGTTGCTATACGAATCAGCAAACGCTTCATATCCTGGTCGCGGATAACGGATCGGGCATTGCGCCGGAGAAGCTGGAGCAGATCCAGCAGTCGCTGCAATCCAGCGCCATTATGGAAATCCGCACCCCCAGCGGATCCTCCATCGGACTGCTGAATGTGCATCAAAGAATTCAGGCCTTCTGCGGCAAGGAGTACGGCATGACCATTGACAGCCAGCAGGGACAGGGCAGCGTGGTGCATCTCCGGCTTCCCATCAACGGGGAGTTTCCGTCCCTCCAATAAAGGGAGTGCAGCCCAACTATCTTTTCCCAAGTCAAGGAACAAAAAATCGGCCCTCAAAGAATGCTGGAGCAGCTTCTTTTGAGAGCCGATTTTCTATTCTGTTTCTGATTTTTACACGGGCCGTGTTATACGGCTTCCAGCTCCACGGCGGCCAGCGCCCACAGAGCGGCGGCGACAGCCTCCTTGGCGTTTACGTTTTTCGCGTAGCGCACATACGTCTCATAGTCGATCTGAACGCAGACACCGTCGCACGCGTCGTAGACATTGAGATTGCCTTCCAGATCCGTCAGACACTTTGTTTTCAGTCCCTCGAATCCCCGGCGAATCACGTCGGAATAGCTGGTTTCACACAGGCCGAGCAGCTCGGCTTTGCGGAAGGTGTAGAGGAACATGGCGCTGCCGGAGGAGTCGTGCCAGTTGCCGGGAGAATGGATCTTGTCCACCACCTGGTACCACAGGCCGGAGCAGGGATCCTGCACAATCGCCAGGGAGGCGAGGAGCTTTTCCAGCTGTCTCTGCACGGACTGCCAGCCGGGGAATTCTTTGGGGATGATGGCCAGAACGTCCGCGAGAATCATGGCGTACCAGCCGAGCCCTTCGCTCCAGATTTCGTGCGATTTTCCCGTTACCACGTTGGCCCACGGCGTTCCGGGCCGGGCGCTGTACGCGTGGTACAGCAGGCCGCTGCCGTCCTTTTCACAGCGGTCAAACACAATGTTGAGCTGGCGGATGGCTTCCGCGAAGCAGGCGTCGCGATCCGCCCCGTCCACATAAGCGCCGTAGCGCACCAGGAACATCTGGCCCATAAACAGGCCGTCCACCCACATTTCGCCCTCCCGGTCGCGCGAATGCCAGAAGCCGCCATCCGGGTTGCGGGGATAGTCGTCAAACGATCGGCGCACCTGTTCACAGGCAAGCTTGTATTTGGGAAGGTGGGTTTGCGTATAGGCCCACACCAGCACGGAAGCGCTCATCATGTCGTCCAGGCTCACCCCGGTGAAGCCGCGCACTGTCCCGTCATCGCCCACATGCTCCTCGCAGTAGCGCATCACATAGTCGCGATACGTCGTGTTGCCTGTTTTTTCATAGAGACGGATAAAACCCCACAGCAGAAATCCCTGCGGATAGGACCAGGACGCATAGGGATAGGAGTCCGGATCGGGGTAACGCTTCATCAGCGTTTCCGCCAGACGTGTGCAATACAGCATAGATTTCCTCCTGTCACTGGGCCAGAATGCTTTCGATCCGCTGCTCTTCCTCGCCGGAGAAGTCCATCTTTTGCACAGCCCCGACGTTTTCCTCGATCTGGGAGAGGCGGCTGGCGCCGATGATCACCGAGGTCGTGCGGCGCAGCGCCCACGCGAGCGCCATCTGGGCGAGACTCTGGCCGCGCTCCTGCGCCAGCTCGTTGAGGGCGGCTGCCTTCTTCACCTTTTCCTCCGTAATGCTGTCCTTTGTTAAAAACACGCTGTGACCGGCCGCGCGGGAATCGGAGGGGATGCCGTTCACATATTTGTTGGTCAGCAGGCCCTGCGCCAGCGGGCAATAGGCAATGGAGCCCACGCCTGCTTCGTCGAGAACGTCGAGGACGGCTTCGTTGCTCCGTTCCAGCATGGAATAGTTCATCTGATGGATCAGGCAATGGATTCCCTTCTTGCCCAGAACCTCCAGCATGGCCTTGGTCTGCTCGGGGTTATAGTTGGAAATACCCACATACAGCGCTTTGCCGGAGCGCAGGATCTGTTCGAGAGCTTCCGCGGTTTCCTCCAGCGGGGTGTCCGGATCGGGACGGTGATGGTAGAAGATGTCCACATAGTCCAGCTTCATGCGGCGAAGGCTCTGATCCAGAGAGCTGATCAGCTGCTTTTTCGAGCCCCACTCGCCGTAAGGGCCTTCCCACATGTAATAGCCCGCCTTTGTGGAGATCACGAGCTGATCGCGGTACGGCTTGAGCTCACCGCTGATCACACGTCCGAAGGTTTCCTCCGCCGATCCGGCGCTCGGGCCGTAATTGTTCGCCAGATCAAAATGGGTGATACCGAGATCGAACGCGCCGAGAAGCATTTCGCGGCAGTTGGAAAGCAGCGCCGTGTCGCCGAAATTGTGCCACAGTCCCAGAGAGATGGCGGGCAGCTTCAGTCCGCTTTTTCCGCATCTGCGGTAGGGCATGGTGTCATAGCGTTTGTCGTTGGCAAGATAATTCATCGAAATCTTCCTTTCTGTATCAGTCTTTTTCGCCGAAGCGTGTACGGTATTCTTCCAGAATCCGAAGGCTGCTGCTGGTGCCGATGCGTTCCGCGCCCGCCTCAATCATGGCAAGGCACGCGTCGAGATCCCGGATTCCTCCCGCGGCCTTGACCTTTACCTGCGGATCGGTGTGCGTGCGCATCAGACGCACGTCCGCGACGGTTGCGCCGCCCGTGCCGAAGCCGGTGGAGGTTTTGATGAAATCCGGCTTGACCCGGCTCGCAATGTCGCACAGACGCAGCTTTTCTTCTTCTGTGAGATAGCAGTTTTCAAAAATCACTTTGGAGATCACCTGGTGCTCCCGGCAAATCTCCGTGATGGCTTTCATTTCCCGCTCGATGTAGGCGGTATCCCCGCATTTCAGCCGGGCAATGTTGATCACATAGTCGATTTCGTCCGCGCCGTTTTCGATGGCGTCTCTCGTCTCAAATTCCTTGACCGCAATCGACGTTTGACCCAGCGGGAAGCTGATTGCCGCCCCCACATGAACGGGGGAGTTTTTCAGAAACGATTTGCACAGGGCTGTCTGAGAGGAATTGATGGCGACCATGCGGAAGCCGAAGCGATCGGCCTCCTCGCACAGGACGCGGAAATCCTCGTCCGCTGCATAGGGTTTGAGCAGCGTATGATCAAACATCCCGGCGAGCTGCCGGAATGAGACCGGTGGTTTTTGTTCCATGGGGTTTCCTTCCTTTCTTTTTTGTCAAAGCGCCAGTTCTGCCAGTCCGTCATATACACAGCAGAGCTGATCGTAAGCCTGGTTAAACAGACGGTACAGAGCGCGATAGCGTTCCGCGTATTCCGCACGCGGCAGGACCCGCTCCTCGGGCGGATTCAGGCGGACAGCCTCTTCGTAGCTGGGGAACACGCCGGTTCCCACACCCGCGCAGACCGCCGCTCCGAGCGAGGTGGCTTCCTCCCGGAAGCGCGGGACGCACAGCGGCTTCTGCCAGATATCCGCGAGGATTTGAAGCCAGATTTTTCCCTTGGCTCCGCCGCCGATCACGGTAATCTCGTCGATTGGGGTCCGCGCGTCGAAGATATCCAGAATCACTTTGAGATTGTACCCGACCCCTTCCAGTACGGACCGCGCCATTTCGGCCTTCTTGGTTCCGGCGTGCAGGCCGAGGAAGGCTCCGCGCGCGTTGCGGTTCCAGCGGGGCGAACGCTCTCCCAGCAGATAGGGGAGGTAGAGAAGGCCGCCCGCTCCCGGCTCCGTGCGCCGGATCGCTTCATCGATCTGCCGGTAGGCGCTTTCTCCTCGTTCTCCGGCAATCCGGATCTCCTCGCCGCACAGGGTGTCCCGGAACCATTGAAAGGATACGCCGGCTGCCTGCATGGTGCCGCATGGCGTGTAAAGCGTGGGGTCGAGATGCACCCAGTTGAAGGTGCGCATGGAGGGATCGGAGATAGGCTGCCGCGAAGCGGTGGAGATCCACGAGGAGGAGCCAAGCGTGTGGTAGGTTTTTCCTTCCCGCACAACGCCCGCCCCGACGCAGGCGCAGGAACCGTCTCCGCCGCCGAGGACGACGGGCGTACCCGCCAGCAGGCCGGTTTCCGCCGCGGCCTTTGGAAGGACGGAGCCTGCTATCTCCGCCGAAGCGTGCAGCTCCGGCAGCAGATCGCGCGGAATGGACAAGGCTTTCAGAATCTCCTCCGACCAGACACCGGCGCGCAGATCCAACAGGTTGGTTCCCGAAGCGTCGCTGTAGTCCGTCCAATACCGGCCGGTCAGCTTTGCCACAATAAAATCCTTCGCGTTGAGCATTTTATAGGCGCGTGCGTACAGCTCCGGTTCATGATCCCGGATCCAAAGAAGCTTTGCCGCGCTGTAGGAAGCGCTGAGCCGGTGGCCGGTAATCGCATAGCCCCGCTCGGCTCCGATCAGCCGGATCATCCGTTCCTCCTGCTCGCCGCTGCGTGTGTCCGCCCAGATGATGCTGCGCCGCAGGGGTTCGCCTTCTTGATCCACCAGCAGACAGCCCATCATCTGGCCGCTGAAGCTGACAGCCGCGATCTCGCCGGGAGCAACCCCGGACTGTTCCAACAGCGCCCGTGTGCTTTGGCAGACGGCTTTCCACCAGTCGTGCGGATCTTGCTCCACAAAACCCGGGCGCGGGTAGAAGGTGTCGTATGCGTAGAGCGTGCTTGCCCGGAGATTTCCCTGGGTATCGTAGAGGGTCGCCTTGTTTCCGCTGGTGCCGAGGTCGTGCGCCAGAAGATAGGTGCTCATTCCCTTCGCCCTCCGATCACGGCTCCAGCTCCAGCTGTGCCAGGGTGGCGGGCATGGAGTGACCGGTATTCACTTTGCCGGGGCCTGTCACCAGATCGAAGCAGGAGGCAATGACGCGGCCGTCCCAGACGATCGGTTCGCCGGGCTGGTTGAGTTCCCCGTGCAGGCCGTCGCTGTCCGGACTCTGCGCCACCCGCCGCAGCGTTCCGTCCGGCGTCATCACGGCGATGGCGTTTGCGTTGAAGTCCGCGATATACAGATTTCCTTTTTCGTCAAAGACCATGCCGTCGGTGCTTTCCAGCTGGGAAAAGTCCTGTGCGATCACCTGATTGTCCAGCAGGGAGCCATCCTCCCGGAACGTGATCCGGTTGATGGAGGCGTCTCCGAAGTTGCCCACATACAGGTTGCCGTCCCGGTCAAAGGCGATACCGTCCGCGCCGTACTGGCAGTCCGGATTCTGCGTCACAAAGGTGGCGAACAGGTTTTTGTCCTCCAGCGTGTTGGTCACGCGCACGTTTTCTTCGTCGAGCGCAAAGCGGTACACGCCGCTGACCAGCTTGCCGGACTCGTGATGGATGGGATGCAGGTAGCTTTGCGTGACATACATATACCCATTGCGGATGCGGATCCCGTTGGGGTGCTCCATACCGTAGGCCACAACGCGCGTTTCCAGAATGTTTCCGTCGTCGTCCACCTTCAGGCGCAGGACGCGGCCTTTATAGAGAAGCTCCGGTCTTTCGCTCCATCCCTGGTTGTCGCAGAGGTACACGTTGTATTCCCCGTCAAACGCGATGCCCATGTTGCGGGCCACGCCTGTTTCCTCGTGCACCGGCACGTCAAACCATTTGGTGACCTTTCCGGTGCGGTCCAGCTTGACAACACAGCCGGACATGCTGTCATCCGCAAAATTCGGGCAGGACAGCACCAGATTGCCGTGGGGATCGATCTCCATACCGTCCGGTGTGCAGATGTATTCGGGCAGGATAGAAAATAAGCTTGAGCTGCGCATAGGTTCCACCTTTCTTTCACGGAAATGTAATGACAATTTTTTTCAGACCCGGTTCATGGGCTTCCACGCGCCGAAACGCGTCGATCACCTGATCAAACGGCAGAATGTCCGAAATGAAGTCGAACGGATCGAGTACCCCCGCATTGATCCAGGCCATGATCTGACTGTGCGCCAAAGATTCCTCGTATTTGGACGGCCACTGGACAAAGTGCAGATCCCAGTTGTAGGGAGCCTGGCTCCAGTCCAGTTCCATTCCCAGCTTGGGAGAAATGCCATAGCAGCAGATTTTTCCGTTATACCGGATCAGCTCCATGGCCTGGTTGATCAGCTGGTTGAGTCCCACCGCGTCAATCACATAATCGACGCCGTCCGGGAAGCGGGAGCGCACCGCCTCCTTGATATCCGTCACTGTGCTGTTGAGAGCGAGATCCGCTCCCATTTTCTGTGCTTCCTTCTTTTTCTCCTCGTTAACGTCAATGGAAATCACCGTGGACACGCCGAGCAGTTTGAGGAAGGTGATAAAGCACAGCCCCACCGGACCGGCTCCAAAGACCACCGCGCTTGTGTTCTCCCGGATGCCGAAGCGACGAATGGCGCTGAGCACCTCGCGGAAGGTGATGATCATGGAAGCTCCCACGGCGTTGACGTGGTCCTCCTTGCGGATCACGCTCTGCGCGTAGTACGATTCGGAAAATTCGCTGGTTCCCGGCCCCATCCCGTGATGGATGTATGCCTGTGCGTCTCCAACGACGGCATATTCGGAAAAGGCTCCCCAACCGGGGACATAGCCGTTTGCTTCCTGTTCCAGAAACGGCAGAAGAACGAGATCCCCCACCTGAAGGGTTTCCACATGCTCCCCGATCTCCACCAC
>DVGZ01000014.1 GCA_018712435.1 Candidatus Caccousia avicola | reverse complement strand
TTGTTGAACTGAATAGCATATATCCCATAGGAGCAAGGTTGAAATATACCTTGCTCCTTTTCGTTGGGCATTCATAAAAAATGAATAAAAAGGTCAGTTATACACACCAATACTTATCTAATACAGAGATTTAATTTTAAAAATTTTTTGTGCTTTATAGCATGGTATACGCAAAACCTAAACGATTTAATTATAAAATCATTAGTTTTCTTTAAGAGAAATTACCGGCTTTCGGAAAACCTCTTGCAATTTTACATAGTTGTTGTTATCATGCATAATAGATAAGCTTGTCCACCGCATAGTTCCGGCTTTTTTCCTACTCTCCCCCAAAAAATCGGGAGACGCTGCTCCGGCTTGTGCGGCTCCTCTCCCTTCTCCGCAAAGCCGCGCGGCGGACCGGCAAACTAAAACGATTATCCGGGGGGAATTCTTATCGCTACCATCAAAGACATTGCCCGCCTGACGGGTGTCTCCATCGCCACCGTCTCCAACGTGCTCAACGGCAAAACGGGAGCGGCCGGTCCCGCCAAGGCGAAGGAAATTCTAAATGCGGCGGCCAGTCTGAACTATCAGCCGAACACGCTTGCCAAAAACCTCAAGCTGCGCCGGTCCCGCACCGTGGGAATCATCACGGAGGATCTGACGGTCTTTAACACCCCTGAAATTGTGGACGGGATCGAATCCTTCTGCGAGGAACAAGGGTACGAGATCGTTCTTGCAAATATGCGGCTGTTCAAACGGTACGACAACGACCTCACCGACACGCCGGAGCACGCCGCCCTGTTTGAGCGGATGCTGCGCAATCTGGCCGCCAAGCAGGTGGAGGGCATCGTCTATATCGGCTACCACTACCGGCGCATTCCCCATCTGCCGCCTGCCGGCAGCGTGCCCTTCATCTACGCCTACTGCACCCCCTCGGACAACCAATATTCCAGCGTCGCGTTTGACGACGAGAACGCCAGCTTTCAGGTGGGCTTAGCCCTGATCCAGCAGGGACACCGGAAGATCGGCGTCATCAGCGGCCCTATGGAAAGCCTAAACGCGCAGGCGCGTCTGCGCGGATTCCAGCGCGCTTTGTACCAGTCCGGCGTGCTCTACAACGCCGGTTTCACCCTCTACGGCGACTGGTCGCAGGAGAGCGGCCTGCTCTGCGCGCGGGAACTCATCAAACAGGGCGTCACCGCCATCTACGCGTTCAACGATCTGATGGCCTGCGGCGTTTACCTCTGCTGCTCCTCTCTTGGCCTGACTGTCGGGCGCGATCTGTCCGTGTTCGGCTACGATAATCAAAACATCTGTCTGGCTCTTTCCCCGCCGCTTTCGAGCGTGGAAGTCCCGCTGGGCGAGATGGGAAGACGCTGCGCCGCGCTTGTTCTCGAACAGATCAACAAAAGCGCCGACGAGTCCCCGAGGGAGTGCGCGATCCCCTGTCTGCTGCATCTGCGCGCTTCCGTTGCACCGCCCCCGGAAAAGGCCGCCGCGGCGGGTCCCGAAAATTGACAAACCGCCCTCCTTATGGTAGTCTAACAATAGGTCCCCGGCCCGGCCGCAGAGCCGCGCGCGGGGCAGCACGGAAGGAGGATTTCCCCATGAAAAAGCTGTCCAATCAAATTATGCTGATCACCTACAGCGATTCCATCGGAAAGAATATCGCGGAGCTTCAGGAGCTCCTTACCAAATATGTAGGAAATGCCATCGGCGGCATCCATCTGCTGCCGTTTTTCCCTTCGTCCGGCGACCGCGGCTTTGCGCCCATGACCTACCATGAGGTCGATCCGGCCTTCGGCACCTGGAAGGATGTGGAAGGTCTTGCCGAGCGGTATTACCTGATGACGGACTACATGATCAACCACATTTCGGCCCAGAGCAGCTATTACCGCGACTTCCTCGCCCGCAAGGATGAGTCCCCCTGGCGCGATCTGTTCATCCGCTACAAGGATTTCTGGGAGGGCGGCGAGCCGACCGAGGAGCAGGTGGACGCGATCTACAAGCGCAAGCCCCGCGCCCCGTATGTGGAAGCCCATTTCGCGGACGGCACATCGGAAAAGGTGTGGTGCACCTTCGGCGAGGAACAGATCGACATCAACTGCCCCTCCGAGACGGGCAAGCAGTTCCTGCGGGACAACCTTGCCGAGCTGACGAAGCACGGCGTTTCCGTCATCCGTCTGGACGCTTTCGCCTACGCGACCAAGCGCGCCGGCACCTCCTGCTTCTTCCTGGAGCCGGAGGTCTGGGGCCTGCTGGACGAGGTTATGGACATCCTGCGTCCCTCCGGCGCGACGATCCTGCCGGAGATTCACGAGCATTATTCCATGCCCCTCAAGCTCGCGGAAAAAGGCTACTGGGTCTATGACTTCCAGCTTCCCATGCTGCTGATCAACGCGCTCTATTACGGACAGTCCCAGTACCTCAAGCACTGGCTCACCATCTGCCCGAGAAAGCAGTTCACGACGCTCGATACGCACGACGGCATCGGCGTGGTGGACGTGCGCGGCCTGCTCCCGGACGAGGAGATCGACCGCACCAAGGAGGACATCTTCAAGTTCGGCGCGAACGTGAAGAAAGTCTACAACACCGCTCTGTACAACAACCTGGACATCTACCAGGTCAACTGCACCTACTATTCCGCGCTGGGCGACGACGACAACGCCTATCTGGCCGCCCGCGCCGTGCAGTTCTTCGCTCCCGGCATCCCGCAGGTTTACTATGTGGGCATGTTCGCGGGCCGCAACGACATTGAGCTGCTCGAAAGCACCAAGGAAGGCCGCAACATCAACCGCCACTACTACACCGCCGAAGAGGTGGCCTCCGAGGTGGAGCGTCCCGTGGTGAAGAAGCTGCTGGAGATGATGAAATTCCGCAACGAGTGCCCGGCCTTTGACGGATCCTTCGAGCTGCTGCCCTGCGCGGACGACTCGCTGCACATCCGCCGCCAGAACGGCAATTCCGTCGCGGAGCTCAAAGTGAACTTCAAGACAAAATCCTATGAGATTTTCGCCGGAGAAAACGGCAATTTGCAGCTGGTGGACGCCGGTCTGTAAGAAAAACTTTTCGCGCCCGCTCTTTCAGGGATCCGTTCCCGAAAAGAGCGGGCGCGTTTTTTAGGGGGAGAAATCTAAAATTTCCTTAAAAAAGCAGGGATTGGTTTGACAAGCGATCCGCCCTCCTTTACAATAAAGGTAAGACAAAAATGAGGGGGGACGCTTTTTGAAACGACTGGCCGCTTTGGCGGCGCTGCGTCTCTCCCTGTATCTCAAGGGACGCGTGGACAGCGCTTTTTTCGCGCGCTACAGCCGCCTGATTTCCCCGGATGTGACGCAGGAGGAAATTGACTCCTGCCCGCAGGAGCCGGAGGAGCTGTTTGCCGGCGATCCTCTCCTTGCATCCCGCTGGCGCAGGCTGTTTGACCTGTGCGGGGGCGATCCCATTGCGGTCACGGCGATCCAGCTCGCCCTGCTCATCGAGATGGACGAGCGCGCGCTGTCCCTTCTGCGGGAAGCCTTCGGACAGCCGCAGGGCGCTTTGACGATCGAGATTGCCGCGCGCGTCGCCTGCCCCGGCATGGAAAGCATCGAGGATCTCCCGGCGGTGCGCCGCGCCTTTGACCGCGTGGAGATGCTGCTGCAAGCACAGCCGGATGCGCCCAGTTTTCTGCGATCTCCGTTTGCCCCGGACGGGCGGCTCGCTGCCTGGCTGTCCGGCGACGACCGGCCGGATTACGCTCTGCGCCGTCTCTGCACGCTCTTTTCTCCCCAGACGGAACCCGCTCCCGCCTTCTGCCGCCTGCGCGACGAAGCGGAACGGGCGGCGGATCTGCTGTCCCGCACGGACGGCCTTTCCCTCCTGCACATTTCCGGGGAACCGACGAGCGGACGGCGCTTCCTGGTCCGCGAGACAGCCCGCCTGCTCGATCGCGAGGTGCTCTTTGTGCCCTATGGGGAAATCAGCGAGCACAACCGGCTTTTGGCCAATCCCTGGCGGCGCATCCTGCGGGAACTGCTTCTTTCGGACCGCCTGCTGTGCCTGTGCGGCATGGAGCAGGAGGCCGAGGATCGATCCGGCGTGCTGCCCGCACAGCTTCGAATCCTGGAGCGTGACCTGCGCCCCTTCGGCCGCCCCGCTTTCCTCACTACCGGCGAAACCGTGCGCGTGATCCCCTTCGTCTCCTGCTTCGTGCATGCCGTCCCGATCCGTCCCTGCTCCATGCGGGACAGCGAAGCTCTCTGGCAGGCGCTCGCGCGGGAACGGCTGGGAACAGACGAGGGCCTGCCCGCACGCGAGCTGGCCGGAAAAATGACGCTCACCGCCGGACAGATCGACCGCATTCTCTCCCTGCTCGCGCGAACGCACCCCGACGGGCCATGGGATGCAAAAGAGATCTTCCGCCTGTGCTATCAGGTACTGGACGACGGGCGTTATCAAAATATCCGCTTTGTGGAGAAAACCTTCTCCTGGGATGATTTGCAGCTGGAACCGTACCAGAAGGAAACGCTCCAGGCCATCTGCGCGCAGGTGGAGCATCAGGGACAGGTGCTCGACGACTGGGGTCTGCGGGCGAAATACCCTTACGGGCGGTGCGTGTCCGCCCTCTTCTCCGGCCCGCCCGGCACGGGAAAAACCATGGCCGCGCAAGTGCTGGCCTCCACTCTCGGACTGGAATTATATAAAATCGACCTGAGCCAGGTCGTGGACAAATACATCGGCGAAACGGAAAAACGGCTGCGCGAGGTGTTTGACCGCGCCGAAAAGAGTAATATGATTTTGTTTTTCGACGAAGCCGACGCGCTGCTCGGCAAGCGCAGCGAGGTCAAGGACGCGAAGGACAAATACGCCAACACCGAGGTTGCGTACCTGCTCCAACGCATGGAGGAATATTCCGGCGTGGTGCTTATGGCGACAAACCTCGCCGCGAACATCGACAGCGCGTTTGTGCGCCGCTTCCGCTATCACGTCTCCTTCACCCTCCCGGGCAAGGAGCTGCGCCTGCGGCTGTGGCGCTCCGTCCTGCCCGCGTCCGTCCCGCAGAAGGGGATCGACTTCTCCTATCTGGCGGAGCGGTTTGAGCTTCCCGGCTCCCAGATCAAGAACATTGCCTTGAACGCCTGCTACCGGGCGGCGGCAGACGGCGGCGCGCTCACCATGCGCCACCTCGTCGAAGCCGTTTTCCTCGAACGGCAGAAGGAGGGCAAGGTCATGCTGGCCGGGGAATTCGGGGAATACGGAAACCTGCTGTACGATCTGCTCGAACGCAGGCAGCCCGCCCCCGAAACCTGATCCCCACCCATTTTTCAGACAAACGGCCGGAGACGCGGCAGGCGGCAAAGCCTGTCCCGCCCTTCCGGATTCCGATAGAACAGGAGGCAAAACGATGAGCAAAAAGCTGCTTCAAAATCTCGGCGCGGAACGCGAAGCAAACGAGGTTGCGTCCCGCTTTATGGACAGCACCGACGTCGTGGGCGATATGTCGCGCGCGTTCGGGCATGATTTTTCCCAGGTCAACATCCACACCGACGAATCCGCCGCCCAGCGTGTGGAGGGAACGGGGGCCGACGCCTTCGCCCAGGGCAACGATATTTTCTTCGGCCGGGGCGTATTCCAGAAGGACGATCCCGCCAGCCGCGGCCTTTTGGCACACGAGCTGACCCACACCATGCAGCAGTCCGGCGGGGAGGGCGTGCATGAGAGCGCGCCGCAGGGCGAAATGCAGGGAGGTCTGATCGACTGGTTCCGCAAAAAATTCGGCAAAAAGAAGCAGCCGATGAACATTTCCGGCCCTCTCTCCGTGCAGGCGGACACCTCGCCGGAGGCCGTCGCTTACCAGAAGGCCATGCGCGGCGCGACGATGGACGCGTCCAGTATTCCAAACCGTCTGGAGCAGGCGCAGCCCGGCCAGCTGGGCGGCGCGGATGCGTTCCAGAATCTTCGGGATGTGTTCGCGGCCAATGACACCATCGCCGCCTCCAACACCATGCTGGCAACGGGCGGCGGCAAGGCCAACGCCCTGGCCAATCTGCACTTGCGCACTTCTGAAACCCAGGAGGCAAAAGCAAACAAAGCGTATCAGGGAGATCTCCTCTCCGGCTTTTACAACAACGTCCCCCAGTATTTTCACAACCTCGAAAATGGCGGAATGGATCTGCGGTACGCCATGAACGGCACCCAAAAGGACACGATCGTGGGATCGCCCGGCGCGTTCAATTACGGCGGGAAGATCGATCAAATCCAGGACGATCTGCTTACCATGCTGGCGCCGTATCTGACGAGCGATCAGGGGATTGAATATTTTCAGAACATGACGAATCTGGTGCAGGGCGCGGACGTATTTGAGGGAAACCAGTCCGCCGTGCTGGATTACATGATGAGAACCATACTCACGTCAGCAGGCGGCGCCTTTACCCGGGTTGGGGCGCAAAAAGACACATACGAGCACGGCGCGGAGGCAACCAAAGCAGCCCAGGAAGCCATGCGCACACTGCTCTTTTTGCCGACCCTCTCGGCGCAGAGCACCGAGTACAAGCAGGCGCTGACGCCGGAAATGCGTGCTCTTGTCGAAAAATATGAAGCGCTGATACAGGAAATCCAGCAGAAAATGGCGCAGAGAGCATAATAGCTTCTTTTTACAGCAAAAACGGAGCCCACCGGTTTTCCCCCGGTGGGCTCCGTTCTGTTCAAAAGTATTTCTGCGCAGCAATGCAAAATCGTTTCATCTGATGATCGCCATTCGGAAAAAATCGCTTCGCTCTTTTTCCTCGCCTTTCTACGGCTACGCAAATCTTTTCAAAGGGGCGCCGCCCCCTTGACCCCCGCAGAGTCTCCGCTCCCGCTCCGGTCGGCGCCTTGTTTGTGTGCCACTGGCACACGGCGCCCTTTTATAAAAGGCTGGCGAAAATTTCATGTTTGCTCTGTTTTACACTTTTTCCAGTGCGTCAAACACAGCTTCCCGCAGCGTCAGCAGATACGATGCGGAAACGGGATACTGTGTATAGCTCATGGATTCCATTCCGGCGTTTGCCAGAACCAGCCGCTCTACCGCCTCGCGTCCCGCGTGCGCCTCCAGCGTTTGCAGAGCGCGCAGGTCGGTCAGGCCCTCGCTCTGCACTTCCGCGCGCAGGGAAGTCAGCGGCTCGCCGTCCGGGCCGGGATAGACGAGGAAAGCGTCCCCGGAGGGGAACGCGTAATCGCAGTGCGTCATGGCAAAGGGATCGGCCAGCCCGCGGGAGTACTGCGTGTAATAGAAATTATACCCCCATTGCAAAAAGCCCTTCACGCCGGTCATGTACATCAGCACGCCCATGATGCGATTGCGCGCGCTCGGCATGGCAAAGAAACGGTTCGGCACCAGCTTTCCCTGCGAGCAGCAATAGTACACCCACACATTCTTCACGCCCGCGTCCAGGAACGGCTGAATGTGGTCACTTGCGCAGACTGGCTGCTCCACCACGCCGCGCCGGTAAAATTCCAGGCTGCTGAGCGCGTCAATCATCTGACAGCCGTCCAGCAATCCCTCCGTCTGGCGCTTCGCGGCCAGATAGCCTTCCAGATCCTCCTCACGCGGCTCGTCGGAGATATGGAAGAACACATGCTCCCGGTCGTAGCCCAGGCGCTCCAGCTCCGCGAGGAGAGCGGGCAGGAAGGCTTCCAGGAAGGCGCGGTAGCGCGGATCGGTCGAGGGGACGTCCCAGCCGAAGATGCGTTTTTCCTCCCCGTCGACCGTTGCCATAATCTTCGGCGTGGCTTTTGCGCCCCACTGGGTAAACAGGTGCGCAATTTCCAGCGAAGGGATCCCGCAGCCGCGACAGATCCCCGCCCAGCGCACCAGATCCGTGAAATCAAAGGAATATTTCCCGCCGTCCAGCCGGATTTTCACCAGCTGCATCGTGGGACGTTCGCCGCCCACCAGCGTATCAAGCGGCGGGGTGAACACCGGCGTCAGCAGAAGATTGATCCCGTGACGTTCCCCGGCCTGCCGGATGAAGTTTTCGAGGATGTTCCAGTGCGCCTCGCTGAGCGGCTCTACCCCGTAATACGAAGCAAGGCAGTCACCGTGGAACCACTCGGTGTGCAGCAGCTTCTGCGGCGCAAGGCGAACCTTTCCGACGCGCAGGCAGACAAGCAGAGAGGCTTCGTCGTGAAGCACGCTGTTCTGCGGGTCGGGTGTGACGCGGATTTTGATCTCATAGCTGCCCGGCAGCGCATCCTGCGGCACGGGAAGGGAAATCCACACACTGCGGTACTGGCGCGGCACAGGCCGCAAAACGTTCCCTTCCAGCGGACGCAGCAAATCCGGAAACAGGCCCGGATCGCGCGTGATGTAATTCGGATCGCCCTCTGAGGACTCCCAGCACGGGAAATCCGAGGGCACCAGCTCCACGCGGTACAGCTCCGGCTCCCCAGGCGCGCCCTCCACCGAGACGGTGAAACGCTGCGACAGTCCTCCTCCTTCGCCGCCTTCGCTCCGGTACACAAGCTGCACAGCCGCCCGCGTCCCACGCCACGCGGAGATTGCCCCCTCAAACGGCTCCGGGCGTTTCCCGGGAAATACCTTTTCCAGCGAGGACGCAAGGAAAAACTCGACTCCTGGCATACAAAACTCCTCCCTGTTCCGCCGCGTGCGCGGCGGCAGTCATTTGCTCTCATTATGTCATAAAAGACTGCCTTTGATTTGATGCCGGGCCGCTCGCTGTGTGTACGGAAACGAAAAAGCAAGCTTACAGAATGTCGATGTGCTCGCCGTTGAGCGCCTTGTTCATGCTGCGCACAGCGCAGAACTTTCCGCACATAGAGCAGGTGTCGTCATGCTCCGGGGAACGGGAGGCGCGGACGGCCTTCGCCGTCTCGGGGTCAATCGCGCAGGCCCACTGGGCTTCCCAGTCGAGGGCACGGCGGGCGTCTCCCATCTTGTCGTCGATGTCGCGCGCGCCGCGCACACCCTTGGCAATGTCCGCCGCGTGCGCCGCGATGCGGCTGGCAATGATGCCCTGCTTCACATCGTCGAGGTTCGGGAGAGCCAGATGCTCCGCCGGGGTGACATAGCACAGGAAGGCCGCGCCGTTCATGGCGGCAATGGCTCCGCCGATGGCGGCGGTGATGTGGTCGTAGCCCGGCGCGATATCCGTCACCAGAGGTCCGAGCACATAGAACGGAGCGCCCATGCAGATCGTCTGCTGCACCTTCATGTTGGCCGCGATCTGGTCCATCGGCACATGGCCGGGACCTTCCACCATAACCTGTACGTCCTTTTCCCAGGCGCGCTTGGTCAGCTCGCCGAGACGCACCAGCTCCTCAATCTGGCACACGTCCGTCGCGTCCGCCAGACAGCCGGGGCGGCACGCGTCGCCGAGGGAGATGGTCACGTCGTACTCGCGGCAGATGTCGAGAATCTCGTCGTAATACTCATAAAAGGGGTTTTCCTGGCCGGTCATGCACATCCACGCAAAGACGAGGGAGCCGCCGCGCGAGACAATGTTCATCTTGCGCTTATGCTTGCGGATCTGGTCAATGGTCTTGCGCGTGATGCCGCAGTGCAGCGTCACGAAGTCCACGCCGTCCTGCGCGTGCAGGCGCACCACGTCGATGAAATCCTTCGCGGAGAGCGTGTCGAGATCCCGCTGGTAATGGATCACGCTGTCGTACACCGGCACGGTGCCGATCATGGCCGGGCACTCGGATGTGAGCTTGCGGCGGAAGGGCTGGGTGTTGCCGTGGCTCGAGAGATCCATGATGGCCTCCGCGCCCATCTCAACGGCGGAAAGCACCTTCTTCATCTCCACGTCGTAATCCTTGCAGTCGCGGGACACGCCCAGGTTGACGTTGATCTTCGTGCGGAGCATCGAGCCGATGCCCTCCGGGGACAGGCTCTTGTGCAGCTTGTTCGCGGGGATAACCACCTTGCCGCTGGCCACGAGGGGCAGCAGCTCATCCACGCGCATGTGCTCCTTCTCAGCCACCTTTTCCAGCTCGGGGGTAACAATGCCGCGGCGCGCGGCGTCCATCTGTGTTGTATAAGTCCGTTCCATATTTTCCGTCTCCTTTTCAGCGGCTTTCGCCGGTTTCCTGCATTCCTGCCATATGATTCAGCGGCCCGGATCCATACCCAAGGTCGAGCATGGCGGCCAGCGCCCGCGAGAGGTACGCTTTCGCCTGCTCAATCGCCGTTTTCAGATCGCAGCCCTTCGCGAGATTCGACGCGATAGCGCTCGAGAGCGTGCAGCCCGTCCCGTGTGTGTTGGGGTTGTCGATGCGCTTGCCCTCGAACCAAGTAAACGTGCCGTTCTCATAAAGAAGATCGCTCGCGTCGCTGACGCTGTGGCCGCCCTTGCACAGGACGGCGCAGCCGCTCTGCTGCCCGATGTACTCCGCCGCCTGCTCCATGTCGGAGCGGGAACGGATCGTCATGCCGGAAAACGCTTCGGCCTCCGGGATGTTCGGGGTAATGACCTGCGCCAGGGGGAACAGCAGCTCGCGGATCAGCGCGGCCGCCCCCTCCGCCGCCAGAGCGGAACCGCTCGTGGCCACAAGAACCGGATCGACAACGATGTGCCCGGCCCCGTATTGCTGAAGCTTCTGCGCAATCACGCGCACCAGCTCCGGGGATGAAACCATGCCGATCTTCACGGCGTCCGGACGGATGTCCTCAAACACCGCGTCAAGCTGCTGGCCGAGAAACTCGGGCGTCGATTCGAGAACCGCGCGCACGCCCGTCGTGTTCTGTGCCGTGAGGGCTGTGACAGCCGTCATGGCGAACACGCCGTGCATCGTCATCGTCTTGATATCCGCCTGGATCCCGGCGCCTCCGCTGGAATCGCTTCCAGCGATGGATAATGCTGTTTTCATTCGGAATTTCTCCTTTCACAATCAGCACTAACTTTTCTATCGCGGCAGAGAGTGGTGCCCCCGGTCTGCCGCTGTATTTCAGGGGGAAAGCCCCCGGAAACCCTCAGGAAACGGAAGAAAAACGGATCAGCCCACCATCTTCTCCGAAGCGGCGAGCAATGCCTGGGCAGCTTCGCGAATCTCCGGCGCGCCGAAGATCGCCGAAACCACGGCGATCCCCTCCACGCCGCTGCCCGCCAGCTCCTGCACGTTCGCCAGCGAAATGCCGCCGATCGCGACAGCGGGCAGCGGCGTTGCGCCGCAGATGGCGCGGAGCGCTTCATGCGTCAGGACAGACACGTCCGTCTTGGTGGAGGTGGAGAACACCGCCCCCACGCCGAGATAATCCGCGCCGTCGCGCAGAGCCTGTTCAGCTTCCTCCGGCGTGTGGACGGAAACGCCCACGATCTTGTCCGGGCCGAGCAGGCGGCGCGCCTCGGCGGCTGCCATGTCATCCTGGCCGACGTGCACGCCGTCCGCCCCACAGCGCAAAGCGATCTCCACGTTGTCGTTGATGAGGAACGGCACATGGTAACGGCGGCACAATTCCGCCATCTCCACGGCCTCGCGGAGGAATTCCTCCTCCGGCAGCTCCTTTTCGCGCAGCTGCACGCAGGTCGCGCCGCCGCGCAGAGCGTCCTCCACCTGCTCCAGCAGGCTCTGCCGCCCCACCCAGGCGCGATCCGTCACGGCGTACAGCCGCAGACAATGCTTATCGAATGTCATAGCGTGCTCCCTTCTCCAACTCCTCGGGGGTCAGATTGCAGACAGCGTCAATGATGTAGGTGCGGTAGCTGGCGTTGCCGTCCTGCTCCGTCATGCGCTGCCGCGCCTTCTCGCCGCACAGGCCCATGGCGCAGACAGCCGCGGCGGCGGCTTCCAGCGTGTGCCCCGGGTTCGCCGCCACATAGGCCCCCGTCATGGCGGAAAGCTGGCAGCCCGTGCCGGTGACACGGCTCATCATACTGTCGCCATTGCGGATGCAGAAGGCGCGCTCTCCGCCCGCGATAATGTCAATCGCCCCGGTGACGGCGACCACCGCGCCGGTCTCCCTGGCAAACTGTTTCACAAAAGCCGCGGCCTCGTCCAGATTTTCGTCCGTCACGCGGTCGGCCACGTCCGCATCCACGCCGCGCGTGCTGCCGCTTCCGAGGGCCAGCGTGCGGATCTCCGACATATTGCCGCGAATCACAGCAAAGCGCACCTCGCGCAGCAGGCGCAGGGCTGTATCGGTGCGCAGGCGCGACGCGCCCGCTCCCACGGGGTCAAGCACCACGGGATGGCCTAACTCGTTGGCGCGCTTTCCGGCGGCCAGCATGGAGGGGATGGTGCGCTGGTTCAGCGTGCCGATGTTGATCACCAGCCCGGCGCACAGGGAGGTGATCTCCTCCACCTCGTCCGCGTCGTCCGACATGATGGGCGATCCGCCGCAGGCCAGCAGGATGTTGGCGCAGTCGTTCACCGTGACATAGTTCGTGATGTTATGAATGAGCGGGACGGTGTTCCGCACCGCCGCGAGCATTTCCGAAAACATGCCGTCTCCCCCTTTCTCAATGGCTCAGGCGCGTCTGCATCGTGCGCAAAACGGCCGTTTTCTGCAAAGCGTACAGCAGAATCCCCGAGATCACCGCGCCGCCCGCCGTGGACACAAAGAACGGGATGATGTAGGCGGTGAAGGCCACATCCGCCGCGCTCTGGTTCATCAGCAGGATCGCCACCGGATAGGCGCACAGGCCGCCGAGAATCGAGGTGCCGAACACCTCCGCGATCAGCGTGGGCAGGATGTGTTTGAGCTTCCAGTAGGTCACGCCGCACAGCAGCGCGCCCAGCATACTGCCGGGGAAGGCCATGAGCGTACCAAGGCCGAGCAGGTTGCGCAGAAGGCTGGCGCAGAACGCGACGGCCACGCCGTACCACGGGCCGAGCAGGACGGCGCAGAGGATGTTCACCATATGCTGCACCGGCGCGCACTTGCTGCCGAACACGGGGAACGAAAACAGGCTTCCCACCACAGCCACGGCGCACAGCAGCGCCGCGATCGATAATTTCTGTACGTTTGTCTTTCTCATTTCTTTCTCTCCTTTGGATGTTGTCAGAGAACCGGCGCGGGCGGATCGGTGCAAACAGCGTCGCTTCCCTCGAAAAACAGGGCGGGGATCTCCCCACCCGGAAGGCTCGGTCGAGGCTTACTGGCCTCCTCTCACGCCGGAACACGGCTTCCCATCGCTGTTTACAAGGCGCAGGGCGCTCCCCCTCCACCCGCCGCGGACTGCCCGCGGGGCCGGTTTCACCATCCTTTCCAAAAAAGAGCAAAAACGGAGACGCCTGCGCGGCGTCCCCGGAAAAATCACTCGTATGACTTCCCTACGGCGGCATTATCCGCATCAGGTCATGGGTCGAAGTTGAATGACTTCCTCTCAGCCTGCTTCACAAGCTCCCCGTTCTTTTGCATGGGTTTGATTTCTTCGCTATTATACCGCGGCACGACAAAAATTGCAAGCCCCCGCCGCGTCAGCCCTCCTGCGGCACCTCATATTCCCGCAGGGAAGCGAGCAGCTTTCCGCCCGCCAGCGCTGTCACGCGCAGGCCTTCCGCCACATACTCTTCCTCTTCCACCATGCCGTCGCGGCGGATTTCCGCGGCCAGCCCGGCCTTCGAAAAGGGCAGCAGCACCGTGACCCGCTCCGTTTTTTCCGGCAGCGCGTCCTCGATCGCGGCAAGCAGCCGATCGATCCCCTCGCCCGTTTTCGCGCTGATCCGCACCGTGCCGCCGATGGCCGGAACGTTTTCCAGACCGGGGCAAAGATCGCACTTGTTCATCACCGGGATGATGGGACGATCGCCGCAGCCGAGCGAAGCCAGCAGCTCGTCCGTCACTTCCAGATGCGTGCGGGCTTCCTCGCTCGACGCGTCGCACAGATTGAGGATCACGTCCGCCGCCGCGGCCTGCTCCAGCGTGGAATGGAACGCTTCCACCAGATGATGGGGCAGGCGGCGCACCAGACCGACGGTATCGATCAGCATCACCGTCTTGCCGTGGGGCAGACGGAGCGCGCGGGACGTGGGATCGAGCGTGGCAAACAGCTTGTCCTCGGCCAGAACACCCGCCTGCGTCAAAAGGTTCATCAGCGTGCTTTTGCCCGCGTTCGTGTAGCCGACAATCGCCACGGTGATTACGCCGTCCTTTTTGCGGCGGCGGGTCATCTGCTCGCGGCGGCGCTCCACCTGCGCCAGCTCCTCTTTCAGCGAGCCGATCCGGCGGCGAATGTGGCGGCGGTCCGTTTCCAGCTTCGTCTCGCCCGGTCCGCGCGTGCCGATACCGCCGCCGAGCCGGGAGAGCTGTGTCCCGCGCCCCGTGAGACGCGGCAGCAGATAGCGCAGCTGCGCCAGCTCCACCTGAAGCTTGCCCTCGCGGCTTCTCGCGCGCGAAGCGAAAATATCCAAAATCAGCATGGTGCGGTCGACGGTGCGCACGTCCGCCGCCGCCTCGATGTTCCGAAGCTGTGTCGGGCTGAGCTCGCAATCGAAGATCAACAGCTCGATCTCCTGCGTCCGGCAGAAGTCCGCGATCTCCTCCATCATCCCGGAGCCGACATAGGTGGCCGGATCCGGCGCGGGCCGCTTCTGCGTCACCGCGCCGCACGGCTCCGCCCCCGCGCTTCGCGTCAGCTCATACATCTCCGCCAGCGCGGCCTCCATGTCGTACTCGCCGGTATCCACCTCGACGATCAGCGCCCGCTCGGGCCGCTCCGCTTTTTCCTGCAATTCTATCATGTGTCCCGTCCTTTTCCGCCTGTCTGCCAGGCTTCCGTTCGGCTTTTTCCGCGGCCCCGTAACTTTTTGCCGGTGCGCCGCGTGTTGTGATTGTGTTCATTATACCGGATCCGCGCGCAGAATACAATTCCCGCGCCATTTCTTTCCAAAAGGATAGAATCCCATAAAATTCCATTTTGAAGTTCACAATTTGTTCAAACTATTGTTGCAATTATCACGCACAATAGAAGGAGAGTGTCCGAACGCGGCGCTTCCGCATGGAACCGCTGCGCTCTGAAGCATTACTATCTCACAGGGAGGATGATTTTATGAGAAAAAAAAGGTGGCTTTCCGTCCTGATCGCCGCCGGCATTGTGGCCGCCCAGTGCGTGCTGCCTGTCGGAGACACAGGATCTGCCTTTGTGCCGCAGGCGTCGGCGGCTTTTGTGTCGTGGTCCATCCAGCAGACGTCAGACCGTGAGCTGGCTCCCGGCCTGACACAGACGGAATTTACCTACACGCTGGGCGATATGACGAGCCGTTACACCACGCTGACGCTCAAACCGGATTCCGAGGTGGAGCTTCGTCCGGTGATGCCGTGGGACGGCACGTCGGTGGGATTGCAGACCGTGCGCAACATGGCGAACAGCGCGATCGTGAACGGAAACAACGTGGTGGCCGCAGTGAACGGCGACATGTATAACATGAGCACGGGAGAGCCGTGGGGCGTTGTGATTCAGGACAAGAACCTTGTCCACGGCTACAACGTCGCGGGGCGCGACTGGCCGTTCTTCGGGTTCACACAGGAAGGAAAGGTGCTCTATGGCCGCTATGCCGACTATACGCAGATGTGGCCGCAGCTGACACAGGCAATGGGACTGCACTGCGTACTGGTGGAAAACCAAAGAAATGTGTGCACGGACACCTCCACCACCCGCGCGCCGCGCACAGCTGTGGGCGTCAAGCAGGACGGCAGCATTTTCTTCCTGACGGCGGACGGGCGGCAGGATTCCTCCGAAGGCCTGAGCCTGACGGAGCTGGCTGACCTGATGATCAAGGAAGGCGCTGTCTGGGCCGGAAATCTGGACGGCGGCGGCAGCACCACCGTGGTTTCCCGTGAGCCGGGCGCGGACGCGCTCTCGGTGCAGAACGTTCCCTCGGACGGGAGCGAGCGCCGCGTGGCCAACGGCTGGATCTTTGTGGCTCCCGGTTCCCCCACACAGGCGCAGATGACGGCCGCGCAGAACGATCTGTACGGGCGCGTTGTTTCCGACACCACCCGCCCCTTTGTGCTCAAACCGGGCTCCACCTATCAGTTCTGCATGACGCTGGTGAGCGGCAGCAACCCGCCGAACTGCATCACGGACGACCCGGAGCATTACACCGTGACGTATACGGGAAACAGCGGGCGCAATTATTATTATAAGATCACGGCAAAGCCCGGCGCGGCTGGCGCAAACGTCTACAGCACCGTCCCCGGCGCAGACCCCGTACTGCAATGTAAACTCCTCGCAGCAGGCTAAGCCCAAGGCTAAGCCTTGACGTACTTCGCGCAAGCGGCGGGCTTGCCCGCCGCCCGGCTTTGTAAAGCACAGCGGCCCCTCTGCGACATAAAATCGCAGAGGGGCCTTTCTATGCCGCCCGCGCTGTTTCCACGGTGCGAAACTGATAGAAAGGGCTCCATTCAAGTCAAATCGCATCCAGCTGAAAATCAACTCCAACCTTCCCGTGCTGCTCCGTGGCCGGGTCGCGGGATATACAGCAAGACCCCTCTGCGACGTGAGATCGCAGAGGGGTCAACGTGTTTTATCAGGGTTCGCCGCGGGACGCGGCGTGCGCGACCTGCGTCAAGGCTTAGCCTTGTTGGTCGCCGAAGAGGTCTTTGAGTTTATCGAAGAAGCTTTTGCGCTTGGCGTAGTTTTTCTCCTCCGCGATGGAATCGAATTCGCGCAGGACGTCCTTCTGCTTCTGGGAGAGGTTTTTCGGAACCTCGACGGTGACCTGTACATACTGGTCGCCGCGTCCCCTGCCGTTGATGAAGGGGATACCCTTTCCGCGAAGCTTGAACACGTCGCCGGGCTGCGTGCCCTCGCGCACCTGGTAGCTGACGCGGCCGTCAATCGTCGGCACCGTCACCTCCGCGCCCATCGCCGCCTGGGAGAATGTGATCGGCATCTCGCACCAGACGTCGTTGCCGCGGCGCTCGAAGATGGGATGCGGACGCACGTTGACGAACACCTCGAGATCGCCCGCCGGGCCACCGTTGGTTCCGGCGTTGCCCTGGCCGCGCACGCTGAGGATCTGCTCGTTGTCCACGCCTGCCGGGATGTTCACCTCAATGGAATTCCGGCGGCGCATATGGCCGGAGCCGCCGCAGGTATGGCAGGGAGAATCAATCACCTTGCCGGTGCCGTGGCAGCGGTCGCATCCGCGCGACGTCTGCACCACACCGAAGGGCGTGCGCTGGCTCACGCGCACCTGTCCGGTACCGTTGCACTGGGGACAGGTCTTGGCGCTGGTGCCCTTCTGCGCGCCGGAGCCGCCGCATTCCTGGCAGTTCTCGACTCTATCGTAGGCAATCGACTTTTTGCAGCCCTTCGCGGCTTCCTCAAAGTCGATGTTGACCACAGCCTCGGCGTCGCTGCCGCGACGCGGGGCGTTCGGATTGGCACGGCGCGCGCCGCCGCCGAATCCACCGAAGAAGCTGTTAAAGATATCGCCAAAATCTATGTCGCCGGTGAAGGGGCTGCCGCCCGCCGCACCGCCGCCGAAGTTCGGGTCCACGCCCGCGTGGCCGAACTGATCGTAGCGGGCCTTCTTCTCCTTGTCGGAGAGGACCTCATACGCCTCGTTCAGCTCCTTGAACTTGGCTTCGGCGTTCTTGTCGCCGGGATGCAGATCGGGGTGATACTGCTTCGCCAGCTTACGGTATGCCTTTTTGATTTCATCCTCCGACGCATTGCGGGGGATGCCCATGACCTCATAATAATCTCTCTTATCCGCCAATCAAACCACTCCTAAACCATAAAGATGGGAAAGCCGCCCTTTTTTCGTGCCGGAACCGCCTTTCGGGAGCGCATCCCCCGACACACCCAAGGCCGTGCCCCGCCAAGGGCGGAGCACGGCCTGCAAGCGGACCTGCGCAGGCCGCTTTCCAATTTTATTTGTTGTCGCCGTCGACGTCCTTGTACTCCGCGTCGTACACGTTGCCGGTCGGGCCGCCCGCGGGGTTGCCCTGCTGGGGCTCGCCGCCCTGCGGCTGCTGCGGCGCGGCGTTCTGGTACAGCTGCTCGGAGACAGCGTACATCGCCTTCTGGAGCTCCTCCATCTGCGTCTTCACAGCGGCCATGTCGTTCTTGTTGATGGACTCCTTGAGCGCGGCGCTCTTCGCGGAAAGATCGCTCTTCTCACTGTCGCTGATCTTGTCGCCGTTCTCGTTGATCAGCTTCTCCACGGCGTAGACGAGGTTTTCGGCGTTGTTCTTCTCCTCAACCTCCTCACGGCGCTTCTTGTCCTCGGCGGCATACTGCTCGGCCTCCTTGACGGCCTTGTCGATGTCGTCCTTGCTCATGTTGGAGCTGGAGGTGATGGTGATATGCTGCTCCTTGCCGGTGCCGAGATCCTTTGCGGAGACGTTCACGATACCGTTGGTATCAATGTCGAACGTAACCTCAATCTGAGGAATGCCGCGCGGCGCGGGAGCGATGCCGTCGAGCTTGAACAGGCCAAGCTGCTTGTTGTCGCGGGCAAACTCACGCTCGCCCTGGAGCACGTTGACTTCCACCTGCGTCTGGCCGTCCGCGGCGGTGGAGAAGATCTGGCTCTTCTTCGTCGGGATCGGGGTGTTGCGGTCGATGACCTTCGTCATCACGCCGCCCATCGTTTCCACGCCGAGGGACAGCGGGGTAACGTCAACCAGCAGCAGGCCCTCGACCTCGCCGCCGAGCACACCGGCCTGGAGAGCCGCGCCGATGGCAACGCACTCATCCGGGTTGATGCCCTTGAAGGGCTCCTTGCCCATGAACTTCTTGACAGCTTCCTGAACAGCCGGGATTCTGGAGGAACCGCCGACGAGCAGCACCTTGCTGATGTCGGAGGGGTTCAGACCGGCGTCCTGCAGAGCCTGGCGCACCGGGCCCATGGTGTTCTCGACCAGATCGCCCGTCAGCTCGTTGAACTTCGCGCGGGTCAGGGTGAGATCCAAGTGCTTCGGGCCGGACGCGTCGGCGGTGATGAACGGCAGGTTGATGGAAGCGGTGGTCATGCTGGAAAGCTCGATCTTCGCCTTCTCAGCAGCTTCCTTCAGGCGCTGCATAGCCATACGGTCGGAGGACAGGTCGATGCCCGTCTCGCTCTTGAAGGAAGAAACCATCCAGTCCATGATGCGCTTATCGAAATCGTCGCCGCCCAGACGGTTGTTACCGGCCGTCGCGCGAACCTCCTGCACGCCGTCGCCCATGTCGATGATGGAAACATCGAACGTACCGCCGCCGAGGTCATAGACCATGATCTTCTGCTCCTCGCCCTTGTCGATGCCGTAGGAGAGAGCGGCAGCCGTCGGCTCGTTGATGATGCGCTTCACGTCGAGACCGGCAATCTTGCCCGCGTCCTTCGTCGCCTGGCGCTGTGCGTCGGTGAAGTAAGCCGGGACGGTGATGACGGCGGAGGTCACCTTGTCGCCCAGATAAGCCTCGGCGTCCGCCTTGAGCTTTTGCAGGATCATCGCGGAGATCTCCTGCGGGGTGTAGCTGTGGTCGTCAATCTGCACTTTATAGTTGGAACCCATCTCTCTCTTGATCGAGGAGATCGTGCGGTCCGGGTTCGTGATAGCCTGACGCTTTGCCACCTGGCCGACCATACGCTCTCCGGTTTTGGAGAACGCCACGACGGACGGGGTTGTGCGGCTGCCCTCGGCGTTCGCGATAACGACAGGCTCGCCGCCTTCAATCACGGCGACACAGGAATTTGTTGTACCAAGATCGATACCAATTGTCTTTGCCATACTGTATTACCTCCACATTCTTCCGTTTGGAATTGTCGTTTGCTATGAGAAATGTAATCTATTTATATGAAAAGCGGATTCCCGCTCAGTTTGCCACCTGAACCATGGCGTGCCGGATCACCTTGTCGCCGATGCGGTAGCCCTTTTCAAACACCTGTACAATGGTGTTTTCCTCGACGCTCTCGTCCTCAATATGGGAGATTGCGTTGTGGATGTTGGGGTCGAACGGATCGCCAACCTGGCCCATTTCCTCCACATCCAGCTTGCGGAACGCTGCCTGAAGCTGGTTCATGACCATCTCCACGCCGCGCCGCAGATCCTCGAGGCTGCAATCCTTCTGTGCCAGCGCGCGCTCGAGGTTATCCGCCACGGCGAGCAGCTCGGACACGGCGCCGGCTGTGGCGTCCGCGTGAATGGCCTGCTTTTCGCGCTCGCTGCGCTTGCGGAAGTTTTCATATTCCGCCGCGAGACGCACCAGCTGCTCGCGGGCCTTCTGGGTTTCCGCGTTCGCCTTTTCGAGCTCCAGCTTCGAAAGGTTTTCCGCTGTCTCCAGCTTTTTCTTCCATTTCTGTTCCAGCTTTTTCTCCCGCGTGGTTTCCTCCCCCTCCTGCGAGGCGTCGTCCGCCTGCTCTTCGTTTTCCGCGCATTCCGCGCACTCTTCGGGAACAGTTTCCTCCTGGACAGGATCCTGCGGCTGCACGTCCTTCTTTTCCTCTTCTATTGCCACGCTGCCAACCCCTTTCCTTCTGTCTATCTGCGCGTGACTCAGCCCTGCTGATCCAGCAGTTCCGTTAACATTCTGCCAACGGTATCCGCCAGATATTCAATGCTGGTCACCATTTTTCCATAATCCATTCTTGTCGGCCCGATGACCGCGATTGCTCCCGCGTCCCTGCCGCTGATGGCGTACCGGCAGGCCACCACGCTGGAATCCGAAAGCTCGGAGCGCCTGGTTTCCCGGCCGATGAGCACCCGCGTGCCGCCCGGCTGGAGCACCAGCCTTGTCAGCTCCTCCTCCCGGGAGAGGAAGTCGATGACACGGCGCGCGCCGCTGCCCTCAAATTCAGGACAGAACAGCAGATTCATCTGCCCGCTGAGACACACATCCGCTTCCATGGACTCCTGGGCGGCGTCAAGCACCGCCATGAGCGCGGAGCTCATCAGGATCGCCATTTCACCGAGCGAGACCGCCAGGCTCTGGACAAACGCGGGCGTGATTTCCTCGACCGTGCGCCCCACCAGCTTTTCATTCACCGTGCGGAAGAACACGCGCAGGATATCGGGTGTGATATCGAAATCGCACCGGAACACCCGTGTTTTCAGCATCCCGGAGGAGGTAATCAGGACGACCATCGCTGTGCGGCGGCTCGTCTGCACGAACTGCACCGCCCGAATGGTGACGCCCTGCCCGCCCGGAAGCGTGGACACCGCCGCGAAACGCGTCATACCGGCGAGAAGCCGGGACACGCCGTCGAGAAGCTTCTGCGGGTCGTAGGCGTTCGAGAGGAGCATGCTGTCGATGGTGCGACGCTCCTCCGGCGAAAGCGGACGGCGCTTCATCAGCCGGTCGACGTACACGCGGTAACCCTTCTGCGAAGGGATGCGCCCCGCCGACGTGTGCGGCTGCAAAAGCAGGCCGCGTTCGGCCAGCTCGCTCATCTCGTTGCGGACCGTTGCGGGGGACACGGTGAAATCAAGGCTGTCGCAGAGCATCTTTGAGCCGGCGGGCTCGCCTGTCGCGATGTAATGCTCCACCACGGCCGCCAATATTTTCTGCTGTCGGCTGCTCAGCTCCAACCCCGTTCACCTCTTTTCGTTTTAGCACTCTTTTAATGTGAGTGCTAATTCTGATTATTAATTTACCATTCCTCTCCACGGTTGTCAAGAAGATAATTGTAAACTAATTGTGAAATCTGGAAAAGAAAAACCTCTGCCGTGGAGGCAGAGGCTGAGTTCATCAGAAAAGTCTTTCCATTCAGTCAATATTGGCAGTCGAAGGTTTGGTAATAGGAATCCGGAAAAAATCGCTTTGCTCTTTTTCCTGGCCTTTCTACGGCTTCGCGGGATTTGATGGGGCTCTGCCCCAAACCCCGCAGCCTTTTGAAAAAGGCTGGCGAAAACTTCACGTTTGCACTTTTTGAGCTTCAATAAAATATCTCCTGTGTTTTTTCCTCTTTGGAAAAGGCCCAGAGGTTGCGTATCTGCGAAGCCAAACGGTCATAGTCCCACAGCATGCCGCTGCGCTCCCGGCTGTTGGGATCGCAGACGGAAAACTGCCCGTCGCTCTCGCCGGTGATCACAATAAAATGGCCCGCGGTGGTGAAATCGCCCGGCCCCACGCTGCAAATCACCGGACGTCCCTGCGCCAGCGCGTTTTCCAAAACTCCCCGGGAAAGCGAAAGCTCCTCGGCTTCCAGGCCAAACTCGGCGCATCCCTCGGACATCAGCGACCAGCTGGAACCGTGCGTTTTTTTGTTTTTTTCTGCGAATTCCTTACGATTTTCTCACAGATCAATCCGGCGTCTCAAAAAACATGCCGTCCGTGTACCACTGCATGAACACCGGATCCGTCGAAAGATCAGCGGTATGGGCGTTGTTCGCCATTTCTTCCGTCTCCTCCCGCAGCGCCCGATCGAGCAGAAGCATCGAAGCGCCGTCGAGCGACGCGTTTCCGATCGCCCGCGTGCGCGCCACCAGCTCCGGCGGAATCAGGCCGATTTTCCCGGCATTTTCCAGATCCAGATAGCTGCCGAAGCCACCCGCCACCAGCAGCTCCGAGACCTGCTCCCACGGAAGCTTCGCGTGCTGCACCAGCGTGCGCATTCCCGCGCAGACAGCGCTTTTGGCCAGCTGAATCATGCGCACATCCTTCTGTGTGAGGGAAACGTTCCCGCACAGGACGGTGGGATCGTCGTCGAGCAGACCCGTTTCGTCCAGCGTCTCAAGCTCCAACAGGCACGCCAGCGCGTCCACCACGCCGCTGCCGCAGATCCCCACCGGTTCCCCGCCGCCGAGCACATGCGCCCGCAGTTCGCCGTCCTCCACCCGCAGATGATCGACCGCCCCGTTCGCGCCCTGCATGCCCATCGAAAGGCCCGCGCCCTCAAAAGCGGGGCCAGCCGCCGTGGAGCAGCAGCACAGCTCTCCGCCGTGCCACAGCGCCATCTCGCCGTTTGTGCCGATATCCGCCAGCAGCCGCGTTTCCCCGGAGCGGCACAGGCCCGCCGCCGTGATGGCCGCTGTGATATCCGCGCCCACAAAGGCCGAGATACAGCGCGGCAGATAAACCCGCGCACCGGGAGCCAGCGGCAGCGCAAGCGACGCGGCCTCCACCTCGCAGCCGAACAGGCGGTCGGCTTCAAAGGGAGCGCGGGAGAGCGCGTCCGGCGCACTGGCTGTGAGCAGATACAGCATCGCCGTATTGCCTGTGATCACCGCTCCGTCAATCGCCTGCGTCTCGATTCCGGCCTGCTCCGCCAGTTCCCGCAGCAGCCCCGCGATCCCTTCGCGCACGCAGGCGGCGATCTCCTCCCGCGCGCCGTCCATCGACGCCTGAATCCGGGAGATCACGTCCGCCCCCCAGCGGCTTTGCGGATTCATCCGTCCGCCGGAAGCCAGACAGGTACCCGACGCGTCGTAAAGACGCGCCGCCAGCGTGGTGGTGCCCAAATCCACCGCCGCGCCGAAGTGAACAAACATCGGCCGCACCGCGGAAACTCCGGCCCCGCCGTCGGTCTGGATCGCTTCGCCCCCGGAAACGGCGGCTTCCACGCGGCAATCCCCCAGCACAAAGGTGCGGCAGGCCAGCCGAACGCCCGCCTGCCGCTCCTCCTCCGAGAGAAACGCCTTTTCCTGTCCATCCGGCTCGCTCAGCGCACCGAACGCCGTGACACGGCATTTACCACACCTTCCCAGTCCTCCGCAGGGCCAGGCTGTCGAAACGGGCGTCTGCGCCAGCGCTTCGCTCAGCCGGATCCCCGCCGGAACCGGATACGCCTTTCCGTTGACCGTCATCACCGGCATGGCATTTCCTCCTCCCCCCGGCCTACTGCCGGGTTACGGGGTGAACAGCAGCGCCCCGAAATAGGTGACGGTGTTCTCCCCGTTGATGTATTTCATCCCGCACAGACGGGCCAGCTGAGACACATTGACCCCGTACGTTTCCAGCGACGCCATCGCCAGATCAGGGTGACGGCACGGCTCATCCGTGCGCTTGGCGCACACAGGACAGACATGACAGCCGCCCGCGCCGAGATGCAGCGTGCGCTCAAATCCGCACGACGCAAACACGGGCCGCAGCCGCTCCGAAAGCTGGCTGTGTGTATGCGCGGCTTCCATCATCCCTTCAAAATCGTAGCTGTCCTCCAGCTGGCCGATCGTCTGGTACACCAGAGCGTAGCGGTACGTTTTCGCGCGCGCAATCAGCTCATCGATCGGTCCGGCGTCGGGCGGACACATCCAGCATTTTCCGTAGTTGCCGCAGGAATTTGCCTCGCACGCCTTGCGGAACTCCGGCTCAAACTGAATGTCCTCCACCTTTGTGATCCCCGCGCGGCAGCCTTCCGCCTCCACGCGGTCCATCAGCTCGCGATACTCCTCCATCCGGATTTCCTCCTCTGCCCGTCAGGGCTTCCAGTGGTTCGCAATCTCCTCACGGATGATCGCCCCGGCAAGCGTTGTGGCGTTTCCAGAGCTCCACGCGCTCCTTGTTCTTTTCACTGTGGGCGGCTTCCAGCTGAAGCTTTGCCACCTCACGCAGAATTTCCCTGTCCTTTGGTGATATCATGCGGATTCCGCTCCTTTATGCTTGTAATACTCCGCCACGGCGGCAAAGAACGCGTCGATATTCTCCCACTTGGACAGCGGCGGAATATCGCAGCCGGAGGAAACCACAAAATTGGGATGTCCGCCGCAGCGTTCCAGCAGATCAAGCGTCGCTTTCCGGATCGACTCCGGCGTTCCGTTGCGGAATTCTCCGGCGGGATCGATGTTGCCCATCACCACGGTATCCGCCGGGACAAGAGCCAGCGCGTCCGCCATGTCGATGGCATTGCCGAAATGGTACGCGCCCGCGCCGGTGGAGAGGATGGAATCCATCATCGACAGGACGGCGTTTCCGCAGTTGTGGTACACCACAAGGAAGCTGTCGTCCTGCACCGCGTCCACCACGCGCTTGACATACGGGGCGGAAAACTCCTCCGCGAGCGCCGGGGAGAGCAGGCCCGTGACCGGCTCCGCGATCACCACGCCGTTCGCGCCCAGATCCTTATAGGCCTTGCAGTAGGCAATGAGGAACTGCGTGGCCTTTTCCATGACGGTGTGCACCATGTCCGGCTCGTCGTAGCAGTCCACCATGATCTCCGTCACGTCCAGAAGGCGTGCCGCCAGCGAGAACGGGCCGATCCCTCCCGCAAACACCGGGCGATCCTGGATCCGCTCCAGCGCCTTCTTCATCGCGTCCAGATAAATTCCCGTGCGCCCGGCCCCCACGGCGGGGACAGCCAGCGCCTGCGCCTCGTCCTCGTCCGTGACGACCGCACCCGTTACCGTGGGCACCTCGTCATCGGAGACGCGGATCTGCGAGCCGAAGCATTCCGCTTCCAGCGAGAGATCCATCAGGCTCACCGCGGCGGCCGCGTCCGTGCGCTCCGCCACAAGCTGCATCCCGCGCGCCTGCGCGTCGCTGTCGGAGATCAGCTCCCGCACGCTGATTCCCATGAGCTGCACAGCCGGGAAGGAAAGCACCGGCATCGCTTTTTTCACAGGGGAATCCCGCAGCGTGTCAAGCCACTGCTTCATATTTCGCTTCATGCTGATGTCCTCCGATCAGGCGGTAGCCTTGCAGAACGCCACGGCGGCGTCGGCAGCGCTGGCAGCGTCCGGCGTGTAGCAGTCCGCGCCGATCTGCTCGCAGAAAGCCTGGGTGACAGGCGCACCGCCCACCATGATCTTAACCTTGCCGTGGATACCGGCCTCGTTGGCCTGCTTCACGACATTCTCCATCTCGCACATCGTGGTGGTCAGCAGAGCGGAGCAGCAGATGATCTGGCAGCCCTGCTCGATCGCCGTCTGCACATAGGTCTCGGGAGCAACGTCGGTGCCGAGGTCGATGACCTCAAGGCCCTTGCCCTCCATCATCATCTTCACAAGGTTCTTGCCGATGTCGTGCAGGTCGCCGCGCACCGTGCCGATGCACACCTTGCCCGCCGCCTCAACGCCGGCTTCAGCCATCAGCGGCTTGAGCAGGGACGCGCCCATGTTCATCGCGCGCGCTGCCACCAGCACCTCCGGCACGAACACTTCATTGTTCTTGAATTTTTCTCCGATGATGCTCATACCGCTGAGCAGTCCCTCGTTGAGGATGGTTTCCACCGGGATCTTCTCGTCGATCGCCTGCTGCACCAGCTGCTTGACGACCTTGGCTTTACCCTTTTGCAGATTCTCAGAAATTTCGTTCAAAATACTCATTGCGCTTTCCCCTTTTCCCTTTCAATTTCAACCCGTGTTCCGGTGTTTTTACTATAGATCCTGCTCCTGATTTTTCCTTGTACAAAAGAGATTTTTTTGGTACTTTTTTATCCTCTTTCTTGACACTCCAAAAAAGAGTCCTTACAATAAGGGAAAAAGAACTGGAGGCGGGGCGGATGCGCGAGGAAGCGTTTGACAAAAAACTGGCGGAGGAATGTGCGCGGGCTTTCTCCCTCTCCACCGGGCTGGGCTGCACCCTTTCAGACAAGGAGGGAAACACCTTTGCGGACTTCGGCTACAGCTGCGAGAAATGCCGTCTCTGCGAGGTGATGGGCGGTACCCGCACCGGCTGCATCCGGGCGCATATTTACGGTATGACGGAAGCAGCGCGGTTTGGGGGAAAGTATATCTACTTCTGTCCCAGGGGACTGACCTGCTTTGTCTCCCCCATTCTGAGCGAATACGGCGCGGAGGCGAAAATCACTGTCGGCCCGTTCATCATGGTGGAACGGCAGGATTTCATTGACTGTGAGCTGATCGAAAACGCCCGCCTGTCGGGGGATCCGCTGGAAGCCGCCGTGCGGGTGGTGGAGGAGATCCCGCTTGCCGCGCCGGAACGCGTGAACCAGCTTTCGACGCTGCTTTTCATGGCCGTGGGCTTTCTCAATAACGTCTCCGCCGAAAACCGGCTCCTGCAAAGCCGCCGTTCGGACGCCATCCAGGGCCAGATCACGGCCTACATCCAAACGCTCAAACAGGAGGGCGATACCCGCGACTATCCCTTCGAGCTGGAACGCAAACTCCTGCAAAGCATCGCCCGGCAGGAGAGAGAGGAATCCCAGCGATTGCTCAATGAGCTTCTGGGCGCGATCCTGTTCGCGGGCGGAGCCGACATCGAGCTGGTCAAGGCCCGCGTGTATGAGCTTCTGGTGCTGATCTCCCGCACAGCCATCAACAACGGCGCGGACCCACAGCGCACCCTCCGGCTGAACCAGGAGGCTCTCAGCGGCATGATTCATTTCCATTCCATTGACAGCCTTTGTCTCTGGCTCTCCGGCGCGCTCAGCGGCTTCATGGACGAGCTGTTCACCTTCTCCGACGCGAAGCACGCCAACGTCATCCACCGCTGCATTCAGTATATCGGGGAGCATTACAGCGAACCCATCACACTCCGTCAGGCGGCGGAGCATGTCTACCTCACGCCCCCGTATCTCTGCCGGATCTTCAAAAAGGAAACGGGCGTTACCTTCAACGAATATCTGAACCGCATCCGCGTCAACAAGGCAAAGGAGCTTCTGACCAACCGCAAACTGCGCCTGACGGACATTTCCCTGCTGGTCGGCTTTGAGGATCAGAGCTATTTCACCAAGGTGTTTAAGCGCATCACCGGGATGCTGCCGAGCGTCTGGCGGGAAAAGAAGCTGGAGGAGGAAACGCTGCTCAATCTGTCCTGAGCCGCTGTCCACGCATCCGCTCCCGTTGCATCAATCAAGAATACGCAAAAAAAGCCGCCGCGGAACACAGCGAACTGTGTCCCGCGGCGGTTTACTGTATGGATTCTCGCTTAGTTCAGGATGGTTTTTTCCGTCTCTTTGTCAAACAGGTGCATCTTGTTCAGGTCGAACGCAATCTTGATCTTGTCGTTCGCCTTCGCGGTGGAGGTAGGCTCAACACGCGCGGTGATGGAGTTGCCCTCGCAGGTGAGGTACAGATATGTTTCAGCGCCCATCAGCTCGGTCACTTCCACGTCGGCCTCAACGATGCCGTCGCTGACCTTCGCGAGGAAATCAGGCTCGTCATGCACGTCCTCAGGACGGATACCGAACACAACTTCCTTGCCCACATAAGCGCCCATATCCACGTCCTTGTACTTCGCGGCCGGAATCTTGATGCTGTACTGACCGAAGGTCAGAGCATAGTCGGCGCCATTCTTGGCGATGGAAGCGTTGATGAAGTTCATTTGCGGAGAGCCCATGAAGCCGGCCACGAACTCGTTGCAGGGATAATCGTACAGGTTTTGAGGCGTGTCGACCTGCTGAATGAAGCCGTCCTTCATAACCACGATGCGGTCGCCCATGGTCATAGCCTCGGTCTGGTCATGCGTAACATAGATGAACGTGGTGCCCAGTCTCTTATGCAGCTTGGAGATCTCGGTTCTCATCTGAGCACGCAGCTTAGCGTCCAGGTTGGAGAGCGGCTCGTCAAGCAGGAAGACCTTCGGGTCACGGACGATAGCACGGCCCAGCGCAACACGCTGTCTCTGACCGCCGGACAGAGCCTTCGGCTTTCTGTCGAGCAGGTGGGAAATATCAAGAATGCGGGCAGCCTCTTCCACGCGGCGCTTGATCTCATCCTTCGGGGTCTTGCGCAGCTTCAGGCCGAACGCCATGTTATCAAACACGGTCATATGCGGATACAGAGCGTAGTTCTGGAACACCATGGCGATGTCGCGGTCCTTCGGGGCGACGTCGTTTGCCAGCGTCTCGCCGATGTACAGCTCGCCTTTGCTGATCTCTTCCAGACCGGCGATCATTCTCAGGGTGGTGGACTTACCGCATCCAGAAGGTCCAACGAGGATGATAAACTCCTTGTCAGCAATCTCCAGGTTGAAGTCCGTAACCGCGGTTACGCCGCCGTCGTAAATTTTGTAGACGTTTTTCAAAGATACGCTTGCCATAATAATCCTCCTGAATCAAAGCGTTATATCGCAGCCCCCAATTGGACCGCCGGAACTGTAATTATCATACCAGAATCGGGGACAATTGAACAGGCTTTTTTTACCCAAACTTTACGGAAAATCATTATGAGAATCTGACAAATCCCAAATCTGCTTTTTCAAATTAGTAAAATATGCTTATAGGGGTTTCATTCGAAAATCTTCGTAATCTCTTCCTCGGTCAAAAGCCGCGTCTGACCCAGGGCAAGCGCGGGATCCAGTTTCAAATTTCCGATCGCAAGCCGTTTCAGGTAGATCACTTCTTTGCCTACCGCGTGAAACATTCGTTTAATCTGATGAAATTTTCCTTCCCGGACGCGCACCTGGACCTCGCACGGATCGTCCCCCAGAATCAGCTCTGCGGGCAGGCATTCGAGCTCCCCGGCGCGCAGGCCCTGTGCGAAAAGCGCCGCGTCCTCCCGTGTCGCGGGCTTGTCCAGACGCGCCTGATAGAGCTTGTAAACGTGGCTTTTCGGCGCGAGCATGCGGTGCGCCAGATCGCCGTCGTCCGTCAGAATCAGCAGGCCCTCCGTGTCCTTGTCCAGCCGTCCCGCCGGGAACAGCCCCCGCCGGTACAGCTCCGGCGGAAGCAGATCCACCACGGTTTCCGCTTTCGGATCGCGCGAGGCGGAGAGCACGCCGCCCGGCTTGTTCATCATCAGCACCATATGACGCCGCAATAGCACCGGCTCTCCCAGTACCCGGATCTCGTCCCTTTCGGGGTCGATCTTTTCGTCTCCTTTTTTCACGGGGCTTCCGTTCACGGTCACGCCGCCTTTGCGGATCAGCGCCCCGACCTCCTTCCGGCTCCCAAAATTGTGCAGAGCCAGAATCTTGTCAATCCTCTCCATGATTTCCCCCTTTTCCGGCTTTTTTGAAAAAAAGCCGGGCAAAAAACTTTCATGCGCTCCTCCAGCTTTTTTGAAAAAAAGCTGGGCAAAAAACTTTCATGCGCTCCGCGTTTTCAGTGGCAGCTTCTGCTGTTGGGAAAACCACACGCCCCCGGAATCACGCTCCCCGGAAGCGCGCGCTTTGTGGAACCGGCTTTTCTTTAATCAATCGGCCAGGCGTCGTCCGGGATAGGTTCTGCGGCGGCTTCCGCGGCGGAAACCGCGCTCTCCGTCCCGGAGGATACGGCGGAAGCGGCAGGCTCAGACGAAGCCGTTTCACTCGTGGACGCGGAGGATGCTGTCTCCGGTATTTCGGAAGGAACCGACCATGGCAGCTCCGCTCCCTCGCCGTTGAACGCGCAGAGGAATCCGTCCAGCTCCGTACTGCTCAGGTCGCCGCCGATGATTTTCCCATCGAGCACCAGAAGGGAGGCGTGCACCGTTCCCTGCGCCGGATAATTCGTGACGTTATAAATCCACTGGCGGCAGGTCTTTCCGCGGTACCGCTCCAAATCCATGCCCTGTGCCTTCTGCACTTCGTTGTATTTCAGGTATACATCGTCGAACACGTCGGGAATCGTAATTTCCCGCACCTCCACGGCCTCGGTGTCCGCTTCCCAGCCATACCCCAGAAGGAAAGCGAGCCGCTGTTCGTTCGTCTCTCCTGCGGGCAAGGATTGCGCGGCCTGCGCGCCGCCCAAAAGCTTTCCCGCGGCAAGCGCCGCCGTCAGGATCACCAGAACAGCCGCCAGCGCCAAAATCATCCGTCTTTTTCCCGTCTTGACTGAGACCACGAACATGGAACCACTCCCCCTCATCTCGTTACTGCATACATATGAGGAGGAAATGCGGAATATGCGAAAAGTCATTCCGCCGCAAAAAGGCGGCCTTTTCCCGCACAGGCTTTTCACGCCCGCACAGCAAAGGCCGCTGTGATCGATTCGCCGTTTTGGCCCGTTCGTCCTTCAGCGCGGCCGCAGGGATCGGAAAAATTCCCGCAGGAGAGCGGCGCATTCCTCTCCCAGCACGCCGGACGTCACCGCCGGATGATGGTTGTACGGCAGAGAAAAGAGGTTGACGAGCGACCCGCACGACCCCGCCTTCGGATCCGACGCGCCATAGACCACACGCGGAATCCGGGCATTGATCACCGCTCCCGCGCACATCGGGCACGGCTCCAGCGTGACATAGAGCACACACTGCCACAACCGCCAGCCGCCCAGCGTGCGGCAGGCATCCTCGATGGCTTCCAGCTCGGCATGTGCAAGCGCGGTTTTGTCCCGTTCACGCCGGTTCCGGCCCCGCCCGACGATTTCATCTCCGCGCACCACCACAGCGCCCACCGGGACTTCTCCCTCCGCCGCCGCTTCGCGGGCCAGCGCCATTGCCTCACGCATAAAGCGCTCGTCGGCGGCGGGGGATGGTTCCGGCAGGGTGAAGGCTTTCCAGGCTTCGTTCCCGCTCATGACGGAATCAGATACAGGACACAGCTGAACGCCGTGTAGCACAGAAACAGAATAACACCCGGATTTCCAAAGAAACCGGACGCTTTCATCGAATTCGGCAGAAGGGTGCGGGGCGGGCTCAGGCGGAAAAATGTCCCGCGCGAGTGAATCAGAAGGTACGCCAGCCCCACCGCGCCAAGCGCCCAAAGCACCGGCGGGAAGATGGTGGAGTACAGCTCTGCCGCCTGCGTCCCGGCTGTCGCGCTCACAATCAGATAGAGCGAAGACAGGAAATTGTTCAGGAAATGAACCACGATCGTGATCCACAGATTTCCCGTGCGCACCACCAGGATGGCAAAGAGCAGACCGAGCGGAAACGCGAAAATAATCTGCGACAGATTGCCGTGCATGAGGGCAAACAGCAGCGAAGACGTGAGGATCGCAAAGCCTGTGCCGAAGCGCATGAGCGCGCGCAGAATCACGCCGCGATACAGGAATTCCTCCACCAGCGCGGGAACGACACAGCTTGCCAGGACAAGGAACACGCTCGTCAGCGGCGAACCGTCCACCCCGTATTCCGGCACAGCTCCGCTCAGTCCCGCGGAGTCAAGCAGCATTGCCACAATGTTGGCCGGATAATTAGCCAGATTACACGCGGCCGCTCCGAACAACACGGCGGCAATCGCCGTGAGCACCCCCGTTTTCTGCATGGGCAAAGCCGCGTCCAGCGGCATATTCAGCGCCTTGGCAAGCAGAAGCGCCGACAGCGCAAAGCTGATTGTGTAGGCGAAGGTGACTTCCATAAAATAGGCCGCGCTGTTTTCCGCGGTTGGCAGAAGCAGAAAGCAGCCGGTAAACAGCACATTGAGCAGCAGGAGGGAAGCCAGCACGGCCCAGCCCGTCCATGAGCTGCGGCGGCGCAGGATGCGCTGCTCCGCGGTCTGTGCCCGGAACAGCTCCTCCCGGTAGGGATCGGGCCGCCACGCGGGCGCTCCCGGTGCTCCCGGCCTGCTGGGGAAATTGGGGGCGGGAGAACCGCCCGGCTGGTAAGGATATGGATACATGTGGGGAAATCCCCCTTTCCTTGGTTACTATAGAACAATACAGAAGCCTGTTCAGACTGTCCCTCGCGCCTGCGGCGGGCAATTCGCGCACCTGCGGTGAGCAGGTCGCGCAAGACGGCTCCGCCGCGCCTGCGGCGGGCAATTCGCGCAAGACGGCTTCGCCGTCCCGGCCGTGTGCATGCTTCACGCCCATCAGCCCGCGCTGCTGCCATAGAGCAACACGGGAGCAAGGTAAGACCGTCCCGCGCCGCCGGGGTGATGTTTTGACACTACGCCAACGCGCGGGCCGCTGCGTGCAGGCTCAGCCTGTTTGCGTTTATTATAGCATAAAGCGCAAAACGCGTAAACAACGCGCGCGAAGAATTCACAGACCGGTAAAATTTGTCGGAACCAAAACCCGCACCCCGCTGAAAACCGCAGCCAACCCTCCGTGCTGCTCCGTGACCGGGCCGCGGGCCGCATAGAAAGACCCCTCTGCGACGTGAGATCGCAGAGGGGTCGATGTGCTTTACCATGGTTCACCGCCGGAGGCGGTGTGCGCGATTTGCGTCAAGGCTCAGCCTTGGCGGTGTGCGCGACTTGTGTCAAGGCTCAGCCTTGACCGTAGTAGGCGTTGGGGCCGTGTTTGCGCAGGAAGTGTTTGTCCTGGATGCGCTGGGGAGCGGGAGCGGCGTTCGGATCGATTTGGAGGGTCAGGAGCGCCATCTTCGCGACCTCCTCCAGAACGACGGCATGGTACACCGCCTGCGCGGCGTCCTTGCCCCAGGTGAACGGGCCGTGGCTCGAGCAGACTACACCGGGAACATGCATCGGCTGGATGTTCCGGCCGCGGAACGCTTCGATGATCACCTTGCCGGTGTTCTTCTCATAGTCCTCGTCAATCTCCTCCTGCGTCAGCGCACGCGCGCAGGGAACAGGACCGTAGAAATAATCGGCGTGCGTCGTGCCAAAGCACGGGATATCGCGTCCCGCCTGCGCCCACGCCACCGCGTGCGTGCTGTGCGTGTGAACGATACCGCCCAGCTCCGGGAACGCCTTGTAAAGCTCGATGTGCGTCTTGGTGTCGGAGGAGGGATTCAGCTTGCCCTCCACCTTGTTGCCGTTCAGATCGAGCACCACCAGATCCTCCGGGCGCAGCTCGTCGTATTCCACGCCGGACGGCTTGATGACAAACAGGCCGCTTTCGCGGTCAATGCCCGAAACGTTGCCCCAGGTGTAGGTGACAAGCCCACGGCGGGGCAGCTCCATATTGGCTTCATAAACCTGCTGTTTCAGTTGTTCCAGCATAAGGGAACCTCCTTCTTACTTCAGCTTCCACGCGAGATCGGCGAGGAACAGATCATGCTCCAGGCTCTCAACGGTCGTATCCTTCGTGATGTGGACAAATTCAATGTCCATCATCGTTGCCCAATCCTTCATCTGCTCGGCGGTCACGTCATAGCTGAGCACCGTGTGGTGCGCGCCGCCGGCGGTGATCCAGCACTCCACACCCGTGGTGAGGTTCGGCATGGCCTTCCACATCACACGCGCGACCGGCAGGTTCGGCATGGGCATGATCGGCTTGACGCACTCGATGTCCTGGCAGATCAGGCGCAGACGGCCGCCCATGTCCACCAGGCTGACCACAATCGCCTTGCCCTCGTGGCCCTCGAACACGAGACGCGCCGGATCCTCGCGGTCGCCGATGCCGAGCGGATGCACCTCAATGCGGGGCTTCTCCGCCGCGACGGACGGGCAGACCTCCAGCATATGTGCGCCCAGGCTGTATTCATTGCCCTTTTCCAGATGATAGGTATAATCCTCCATGAAAGCGGTGCCGCCCGTCTGTCCCTCGCTCATGGCCTTGAGGATGCTGGTCATAGCCGCGACCTTCCAGTCGCCCTCGCCGCCGTAGCCGTAGCCCTGCGCCATCAGGTGCTGGCTGGCCAGGCCGGGCAGCTGACGCATGCCGTACAGATCCTGGAAGGTATTCGAGAACGCCTTGCAGCCTTCGGCGTCGAACATCTTCTTCATCGCGATCTCCTCGCGGGCCTGATAGCGGATGGACTCAATGTTGTCCGTGGCAATCTCATAGGAAGCGCGGTATTCATCCATCAGCGCGTCGATCTCCGCGTCCGTGACCTCGTTCATCGTCTCAACCAGCTTGCCCACCGGCCAGGTGTTCACCTGCCAGCCGAGCTTCGCCTGCACCTCGACCTTATCGCCCTCGGTGACGGCAACCTCGCGCATGTTGTCGCCGAAGCGCATCACCTTCAGGCTCTTGCTGAACGCCACGCCGACAGCGGCGCGCATCCAGGAGCCGAGACGCTCCTGCACGTCCTCATCCTGCCAGTAACCGGCAATAACCTTGCGCGGCATGCGCAGGCGGGCCGCAATGAACCCGTGCTCGCGGTCGCCGTGCGCCGCCTGGTTCAGGTTCATGAAATCCATGTCGATCTCTTCGTTCGGGATCTCGCGGTTGTACTGCGTCGCAAAATGGCAGTAGGGCTTCTGCAAATCCACAAAGCCGTTGATCCACATCTTGGAGGGGCTGAACGTATGGCACCAGGTAATGATACCAGCGCAGGAGGGATCGTAGTTGGCCTCGCGCACCACGTCCGCAATCTCCTTGTTGGTCTTGGCCGTGACTTTATAGACCAGCTTGCAGGGCAGCTTGCCGGAAGCGTTGAGCTTCTCCGTCATCTCGGCGGCGCGCTGCGCCACAGTTTCAAGGACTTGCGGTCCATACAGGAACTGGCTGCCAACCACAAACCAGAACTGGTAATCCTTCATCATGGAAATCGTCTCCTTTTCGGTTGTTATCTTTGTATTGATGCAATGGCTGGACTGCACGCAGGCTTCGCGCCCGCAAAAATTCGCTGCGCTCTTTTTGTCACATCGGCAGGGCTTCGACCGCCGCCTTCTCCGCCATCAGGCCGCTGCGATAGTCCGCAATGAACTTCGCAAAGCCCGCGACGTCCGCCGCGACCGGCTGCTCCACCGTCTTTTTCGCGCCCGCGAAAACCTTATTCTCCAGGTACGCTTCGAGCGTCTCGCCCTCTTCCTTGTTCACACGGTAGGCTGCGAGCACCGCCATGCCCCAGGGGCCGCCCTCGCCCGCCGTCTCCATCACGGCGACCGGTACGTTCAGCGCGCCTGCCAGCAGTCTCTGGCCGACGACCGGCGTCTTGAACAGTCCGCCATGACCGAGCAGCGTATCGACCTTGACGTTCTCCTTCTCAAACAGGATATCCATGCCGAGCTTGAGCGTGGCCATCGCGGAGTAGAGCTGCACGCGCGCAAAGTTCGCCAGCGTCAGCTTTGCGTCGGGACGGCGCATAAACAGCGGACGGCCGCCGTCCACGCCCGTGACCGGCTCGCCGGAGTAATAGTTATAGTTGATAAGGCCGCCGCAGTCGGGATCGCCCGCGAGAGCCTTCTCATAGAAGAGATCGTACAGCTGGGGCTTTTTCAGGGAAGCGCCCGCCGCTTCGGCCATCTCGCCGAGCAGACGCACCCATGCGTCGAGATCGGAGGTGCAGGTGTTGCAGTGCACCATAGCCACCGGCTTACCGGACGGCGTTGTCACCATGTCGATCTCCGGGTACAGCGTCGAAAGAGCGCGCTCCAAAACGATCATGGCGAACACGCTCGTACCGGCGGACACGTTGCCGGTGCGCTCCGCCACGCTGTTCGTCGCGGCCATGCCCGTTCCGGCGTCGCCCTCCGGCGGAGCCATCGGAATGCCCGGCTGCAATTGACCGGTGGGGTCGAGCAGCTTCGCGCCCTCGGGAGTCAGAACGCCTGCGTCCTCGCCCGCGGAGAGCACCTCCGGCAGCAGCTCCACCAGCGGCTTTGCCAGCGTGCCCGGTGCGACAATCGCGTCGAACTTCGCGAGCATATCGGCGTCATAGGTGCCGGTTTTGCTGTCGATCGGGAACATGCCGGATGCTTCGCCCACACCCATGACTCTGCGGCCCGTCAGCTTCCAGTGCAGATAACCCGCGAGTGTGGTGAGGAAATCAATCTTCGCCGTGTGCGCTTCGCCGTTCAGAATCGCCTGATACAGGTGCGCCACGCTCCAGCGCTGCGGGATGTTGAAGGAGAACAGCTCGCTCAGCGCCGCCGCGGCCTGCTCCGTCGTGGTGTTGCGCCAGGTGCGGAAGCCGGCAAGCTGGTTGCCCTCGGCGTCAAACGGCAGATAGCCGTGCATCATGGCCGAGAAGCCGAGCGCGCCGATTGTTGTCACCGTCTCGCCGTATTTTTCCTTGACCTCGGCTGCCATCTTGGCGTAAGCGTCCTGTACGCCCGCCCATGCGTCGTCGAGATGATAGGTCCAGTAGCCGTCCTCAAACCGGTTTTCCCAGTCGTGCGCGCCGCTGGCCAATACAGAGTGATCGGGACCGATCAAAACAGCCTTGATGCGTGTGGAGCCCAGCTCGATGCCGAGCGCCGTCTTGTTCCATTGAATCATAAAGAGATCACCGCCTTATCAGATTTACGCGGCGCCGTCCTTGCGGGAAGGGCGGCCACGGCGTATAATAGATAGAATAAACGAAACGGAAGGAGGGGCAGCTTTTGCTCGCCGTATTTGAGACGACAGAGCTTCAGGTACTGCTGCGTGATTTTTATGAATTGACCGGGATCCGCACGGTTGTCTTTGACGCGTGGGGGGAGGACATTTTGTCCTATCCCAAGGATCGCCCGGAATTCTGCCGCCTGATCCGCAGTACGCCCGCAGGCAGCGAAGCCTGCCGCTCCTGCGACCGCAACGCCTGCCGCATGGCCTGCCGCCAAAAGGAAGCGATTGTGTATCCATGCCATGCCGGGCTGATCGAAGTGATCGCGCCGATCCGCGCCGGGGGCGCGACCGTGGGGTACCTGCTGCTGAGCCATATTGTGCAGGGAGCGGACGAGGAAGCGGAGTGGGAGCAGGTGAAAAAGTGCTGCGCGCCCTACGGGATTCCCGAAGCGCTTCTGCACAGCGCCTACACTGGACTCACGCGCACCCCTTACCGCGTACTGCAATCCGCCGCCGATCTGCTGATGCTGGCGGCAAACGCCATGTATCAGGCCCGTCTCGCACGTCTGGCCCCAGACAGCATCCAGGCCCGCCTGAGCCGCTTTCTGGAGCAGCATCTGCACGAGGATCTTTCCGGGGAACGGATCTGCCGGGAGTTCGGGATCAGCCGCACCTCGCTGTATCATCTCTCCAAGGAGATGTTCGGCTGCGGGATTTCCGATTATATCTCACGGCTGCGAATCCAGACGGCCGCGTCCCTTCTGACCTCCGGCAATCTCACAAACGCTGAAATCTGCCGCCGTGTCGGGATCCGGGACTACAATTATTTTTTCCGTCTGTTTCGCCGTCAGATGGGGATGACGCCCCGCGAATACCGCCGCAAATACGCGTCGGACGCGAGAACTCTCCCAGGCGCTTCGGATGATTCCGCCGCCGCGGAGGAAATGAAATCCTTCCATGCTCCAGTATAGATCGTTTCGGGTGGGAAAAGATAGTGCGTTCTGTTCGAAATACTGGATTTTTGTTCAACTCTCTCCATTCGGGCAATCCGATTTTTTCGCCTGTATGGTATGTGTCGGGCCCCACTGGCCTAAAATCTCAATTTGGGAAAATCCGGCCGCGCGCAAAGCTTGTATTTCATGATCCACCGTCAGCGGCGTGTCATAATGATAAAACTCACTGTCGGAGATTCCCTGCTCCGCTTTCAGTCTCAGAAGCTCCTGTCTGAAAAAGGTTTCTTCGCTCTCCGAAAGGGAAAAATAATCCGTCAGCAGAAAACAGCCGTCCGGCCGCAGAGCCTGAAAAATTTTGGTATACAGCGGTATTTTTTCTTCCTTTGTAAAGTGATGCAGCGATTCCACCGAGACAACAGCGTCATAGCAGCTTTGTCCAAAGGGAACGTCAAAATAGGAGCCGTGGATCACGGTCAGGTTCTTTTCGGCATATTTGTTCTTCAACGTCTCCAGAAGCTTTTCCGCCATATCAATCCCGGTAACCCGTGCGGTCGGATTCAAGTCAAAGTAATATCCAAGCTCCAGCCCGGTCCCACAGCCCAAATCCAGAACGCGGGCTTCCGCGTCCATCGGCAGATGTTCAGCGGTAAACGGGTAGAATTCTTTTGCTGAGGCAATCGCGTTTAACTGATGCTCCTCGTAACCGTCGATTCGGTTGTTAAAAAAGTCATCCATTTTCTCCAATATCATATTTTTCATCCTCCCTTGTTTCCCAGGCAATATGGAAAAACAGCGGCGAACTTGACGCTTTGTCAAGTTGCCGCTGTTTCGCTGTATGGAATGGATTATTGCTGATATTTCTTCATTTTTTCCGCCCAGTTTTTCTCTACACCGATATAGCAAATGCCCTGCAAAATGGGAGCCGCTCCCATGTAAGCCACTGCGCGGCGGCTGCTGTAGCTGCTGTATTCGCCGCTGCTGTTTCCAATCGCTATAAACGTGTTTGTCAGGAACATGATGCCAATGATAAACGACAGGATGCTCCACTTTATCAGGCCCTTGTCCTTTTTTCTGAGTACGATTCCTATAATGGCGGAAATAACCGCTCCAAAGCTGGTCAAAATATCGGACACCAGATAGAAAATCACCATCCCGATGTCCTCTCCGGCGTTTTCAAAGAGCGCGGGCCATACTCCCAGGCTCATCACAAACGAAATACTGCGCAATACTCCCAGAATTAACAGTGCGATGCTGAAAATCAGCAGGTTCCGACGATAATTGTACATAAAATCTTCTTCCTCTTTTTTTCCCTCTTTTTCATGCCGCATTGGAAATTTTAATGGATTTTCTAAATAATGTCAATATCCAGCTATCACACATTTCGGTTCGAGTCCCTTGTGAAATATAAAAAAACGGAGTTCTCGTTTGAGAACTCCGTTTTTGGCGCGCCCGAAGGGACTCGGCTTCGCTGTCCTCCCAGGAAGCTTTTCTTAGTTATCCAGCTTGTTCCTTCACTTCATTCACGGATGGCACGCGGACTCCCCGCCTGTGCGGGGCCCCGCCGCGCGCTCTCGTCGCTAAAAACGTGCCACCGGCACGTTTTCTTTACGCTCCGATCTCTGGTTCGAGTCCCTTCTGAAACATAAAAAACGGAGTTCTCGTTTGAGAACTCCGTTTTTGGCGCGCCCGAAGGGACTCGAACCCCTGACCTTCTGATTCGTAGTCAGAATTTTAGCCGCATCTCTATCAAAAATCCTTGATTTCATGCGGTTTTCTTCTACGTTGTTTTGTTACAGCATGTTTCGGTTGCTAACACGGTTACTAACAAAATAAAGCGATCTGAGGATGACAAAATTTTCTAAAAAACTTTTCCAAAACTCTTGACAATACTATGATAACGTAGTATAATAAAGGTACAGTCAAGGAAATAAGAAAAGGAGAGATTAACATGACAAAAGTAGACATTATCAAGGCACTTCAGGAAAATCAGGCTTTAGAAATGGAACAGGATGGCTCCGCATGGTATTACATTCACATCGACGAAAACGGAAATCTTGTGCCGTTTGTTGGAGACGCAGAAATTACAATTTCAGCGCCCGCAGCTTAT